>NZ_JAWDKL010000014.1:0-97199 GCF_032464675.1 Roseobacter sp. HKCCA0434 | reverse complement strand
GCTGGTGGGTCCCGACCTACCTGGTCGAGGAGCATCCCGAGCTCGCCAGGCTCGACGGCGTGCTGGTCCGCTGGCCGGAGGACGCGCTCGCCATGAAGCTGGTTCAGTCGCTGCGCTTCATGCTGGGCGACGCGGCGGGGATGCGCGCCTCGGTCGCCACGGCGGCGCGCGGGATCGGCGCGGATCACCCGATGCATGGCTATCTGCTGGGCTGCCGCGCCTTCGCGCTGGAGGAGACGGGTGACTACGCGGCGGCGGAGGCGGCGGGCCGCGCCGGGCTGGAGCTGTGTCCCGATGATGCCTGGGGCCTGCATGCCGTGGCACACGTGCACGACATGACCGGCCGGATGGAGGACGGCGTGCGCTGGCTCGCCGGGCGCTCGAAGCATTGGGCGCATTGCAACAATTTCGCCTATCACGTCTGGTGGCACCTTGCGCTGTTCCATCTCGACCGCGGCGCCTGCGGCCCGGTGCTGGAGCTCTACGACCGCAAGGTCCGACCCGCCGCCACCGACGACTTCCGCGACATCGCCAATGCCGCCTCGCTCCTGTTCCGGCTGGAGGTCGAGGGCATCGATGTCGGCGACAGGTGGGAGGAGCTGGGCGCGCTCGGCGCAGGCCGGACGGAGGATGGCTGCCTCGTCTTCGCGGACCTTCACTACCTGCTGGCGCTGAACGCCACGGGGCGGACGGGCGAGGCCACGCGCCTTGCCGCCCGCATCGCCGCCGATGCCGCCACGCTCGACCACGATCAGCACGAGGTCGCGGCACTGGCGGGACAGCCGATGGCGCGCGGCCTGCTCGCCTTCCGCGCCGCCGACTACGCCACCGCGCGGCGCGATCTCGCCCATGCGCTCGACTGGCTGCCCCGCATTGGTGGCAGCCATGCGCAGCGCGACGTGTTCTGGCGGCTGGCGGTCGAGGCGCATCTTCGGGCGGGCGACCTCGCCGGGGCCGAGGCCCTGCTGGCGCGCCGCGTTCTGGAACGCGGGGCCGAGGACGGCTATACCGCTCGCAGGCGACATCTGATCGCACGACGTCGCGCCGAGCTGCGCGGCACGCGTATCGCCGCGCAGTAGGGGCCAGCGCCATGAACACGCCGAGCACGACCGCACCACCACCGTCCGCCCCCGGGGCGCGCAAGCCGCGCGACCCGCGGCTCGACTTCTTCCGCGGCATGGCGATGTTCATCATCCTGCTCGCCCACACGCCGGGCAACACGTGGACCTTGTGGATTCCGGCGCGGTTCGGTTTCTCGGACGGGGCGGATCTCTTCGTGTTCTGCTCCGGCATGGCCTCGGCGCTCGCCTTCGGCGGCATCTTCGGCAAGGCGGGCTGGGCACTGGGAGCCATGCGGATCGCGCACCGCATCTGGCAGGTCTACTGGGCGCATATCGGCATCTTCCTCGTCACCGCGCTCCTGCTGTTCTCAATCGACCATTTCGGCATCGGCAACTGGGACCGCCCCTATATCGAGCGTCCCTATGTCGTGCCGCTCTTCAACGAGACGGGCGAGTCGCTGCTGGGCCTGATGACGCTGAGCTACGTGCCCGGCCTGTTCGACATCCTGCCGATGTATATCGTGATCCTCGCGATGATCCCGGTGGTCATGGCGATCCACCGGGCGGCAGGGACGGCGGCGGTACTGGTGGTGCTGGGCTTCCTGTGGCTCGCCGCGAACCTCGCCGGCTGGGCCTACCGCATCGAGGATCCCACCGGGCTGAACGCGTTTCAGACGACGCTCCACGGCATCGGGCAGCGCTTCGGCTTCCTCAACCTGCCCTCCAACCCTTTCGGGGAGGGGCGCTGGTTCTTCAATCCGTTCGGCTGGCAGATCACCTTCTTCGCGGGCTTCGTGCTGGGCATGAAATGGGTGCCCGCGCCGCCCCGCGCGCGCTGGCTGTTCCGGCTGGCGGTCGCCTACGTGCTGCTGGTCGTGCCGTTCGCATGGTTCAAGATCCACGGCGGGCTCTACCTGCCCGGCGACTGGGCGATTCAGGACGTGATCGAGGGCACGCGCAACGCGATAACACCGCTCTGGGCGAAATCCGACATGGGCCTCTTGCGCTGGCTGCACTTCCTCGCCACGGCCTATATCGCCTGGATGCTGGTCGGGATCGGCGGTGAGCGGCTCAGCAACGGGTTCGCGACGCCGCGCAGGGCAGGGCGCGGCGTCCTGATCGCCGCCGCCATCGTCGCCGTGCTGACCATTCCCTATGCCTATGTCGATTTCTTCGGGAAGTACGTGCCGCCGGTGGATCGCTTCTTCGGCTGGCTGCTGGGCGACGGGGTACGGCCAGTCATCGGCACCGACCTCTTCGCCCATCCCGACCGCATCGGGCTGTTGCAGATCGCGCATCTGATTGCGCTGATCCTGCTCGTCTGGGCCGCGATCGGCCCCACCCGCAGGCACTGGATGACCCACGACCTCGTGGGCAAGGTCGTGCCCGTCGTGCGCAAGGTCGGCACGCAGAGCCTCGCCTGCTTCATGGTCTCGATCCCGCTCAGTCAGGTGGACGGTCTCCTACTCGACCGCCTGGGGCGGGAGCCCGCGACATGGTGGCTCGTCAACTGCTTCGGCATTGGCGTGCTGATCGCGACGGCCTATTTCGTCGGCTGGATCAAGGGCAACCCGTGGCGGCGAACCGACCGCGTCGCCCGGCCCGAGGCGGGAACCTCGGGCGCCACGGCGGAAGCACTGGCGGGCCGCTGAGGAAGGAGACGGGATGAACATCGCCACGTCGAAGGCACCGGCACCGCTGCTGCCCGACCGCTTCCGCAAGGGGGCGGTGGTGATCGCCCAGCTCGGCCAGACCCTGGACGGGCGCATCGCCACGGTCACGGGCGCCTCGAAATACATCAACGGCACTGCGGCGCTCGACCACCTGCACCGATTGCGGGCCGAGGTCGACGCGGTGATCGTCGGCGTCGGCACCGCCATCGCGGACGACCCGCAACTGACCGTGCGCCGCTGCGAAGGCGCGCATCCGGCCCGCGTCGTCATCGACCCCAACGGGCGGGTGCCCGCCAGCCTTGGCATGTTCGGCGACGGCGAGGCGGAGGTGCTGGTCGTCACCCGGCCCGGCGGAGATGTGCCCGACGGCGCGGACCGCATCGAGGTGGAGGAGCGGGACGGCGCCCTGCCGCCCGCCGCCATCCTCGCCGCTCTGCGCGCGCGCGGCCTCGCCCGCATCCTTCTGGAGGGTGGCGCGGACACGCTCGCACGTTTCCTTGACGCGGACGCGGTCGATCTGCTCCATATCCTCATGGCGCCGATGATCCTCGGCTCGGGCAAGGCGGGGCTGGCCCTCGCGCCCGTCGAGCGGCTGGATCAGGCGCGCAGGCCACAGACGCGCGTGCACGTGTTCGAGGATGGCGATGTCCTCTTTACCTGCGACCTGCGCCGCGAATGGGAGAGGGACGGATGATCCACAGCTATCCGAGATTGCGCCGCTGGCTGCACTGGACCATCGCGGTGCTGGTGATCGCCATGCTGCCGATGGGCATGATCTTCACCGATTTCGACAATCGCGGGGCGATCGAGGGCATCTTCGGCGAGGGGTCGTTCAATGTCTTCTATGACCTGCACAAGAGCACCGGGTTCCTGATCCTGTTCCTGATGCTGGTGCGCATCGTCGCCGCGATCCGCCTGCCCAAGCCGCCCTACGCCGTGCCGCTGACAGGGTTGGAGCGGGCAGGCTCGGGCGCGGTGCACGGTCTTATCTACGTCATGCTGCTGGCGATGCCGCTGCTCGGATGGCTGGGCGTCAGCGCCTATGACGCGCCGCTGCCGGTCTTCGGCCTGTTCGAGATGCCCGCGCTGATCGGGCGCGATCGGGACCTGTCCGAGGATTTCTTCGAGTGGCACGAGATCGGCGCGAAGATCGTCATCGCGCTGGTCGTCGTCCATATCGGCGCGGCGCTCTATCACCAACTGGTCAAGAAGGACGGCCTGATCCGGCGGATGTGGCCCTCACGCGGGTAGGGCCAGCAGGTCCACATGCCCGATCCGCACCGCGTCGGCGCGGCGGCGGGCGGCCCGCCAGTCGGCAATCTCCTCCGATGTGAGTTGCCCGGTCTCCGCCACCGCCCCGGCGGCGCCGTCGGCCAGCGCCTCGATGAGCGCCCTGTCCTCGGGACCGAGCCGCCAGGGGCTTTGCGTCAGCGTCACGTCATGGCCCCGCGCCCGCAGCGCCCCTGCCAGATGCTTCGGCGCCGCCGGTCCCAGCGCCGTGCCGAAGGACTTGTCGCCCTCTTGATGGGCATGGAACGCGGCGAGCGCCCGCGCCTCGTGCGGCGGCTCGGGCGTCCAGCTCTCCTGCCCGTCATAGCTCAGCGCCATGTAGAGCGCGGCCTCCTCCGGCAGCGCCGCCGCCAACCGGTCGAGCCAGTCGGTCGAGCACAGGTCCAGCAGCGCCGATCCGGTTACGAGATCGGGCGCGACCTCCGCCATCAGCCCTTCGAGATCGCGGGCAAGATCGACCTGTCGCGTGCCCAGGAAATTCACCTCGCCCGCGTGCTGTCCGGCAACGGCCAGAAGATCGCCGTCGATATCGCTCAGCACCCAGCGCCCGCCGATGCGCGGGGCGAGCGCGCGATAGCTCGCCCCCGTCCCGCTGCCCAGATCGAGCACACGCGGCGCCCGGTCCGCCGTCCACGCAGCCAGCCGCGCAATTAGCCCCGCATCGCGTGCCCGCGCATCCGCCCCTTCGCGCAAGGCGAGCCAGTCGGCGGAAAAGCTCACGCGACCCGCTCCATCACGTCTCGGATGATTGCGGCCGTCTCTGCCCAGCCCGGTTGGCCCAACGCATGCGCGCGTCCGCCCGCCGCCAGCCGCTCCGCCAGCACCGGGTCGGTCAGCACGGCCCGCAGCGATCCGGCGAGCGCCCGCGCGTCGCCCGGTTCGGTCAGCAGACCGGCGCTCTCGGGCACGGTCTGCGTGACGGCTCCGCCCGCGCAGGCCACCACCGGCAAACCGCTCATCATCGCCTCGGCGAAGGCCATGCCGTAGCCTTCGTAATGCGAGGGCAGGCAGAACAGATCCGACGCGGCTCGCAGCGCGTCCAGCGCCTCGGATCCGGCGGCGGGATGCCGGTGGATCCGGTCGCCCAGACCCGACCGGGCGATCCGCGCCTCCAGCATGGCCAGCCACCCCGCATCCGGCGCGGGTCCGATCCAGTCGGCCCGCCAGTCGAGATCGGCGATCTGCTCCAGCGCCTCGATCAGCACGTCATGCCCCTTGCGCGGGATCAGACTCGCCACCGTCAGGATGCGTGGCGGCATGTTCCCTCGTGCCGCCATCGGGGCCGGAGGCAGACCCGGCACCGCCACCGTGATCGCCTCCGCCGCCACGCCATAGCGCGCGGTCAGCAGCTCCGCCGTCGTGTCGCTGGTACAGATCACCGCCGCCGCACGGTGCAGCGCCGCCCGCTCGGTCAGGCGGAGCGCCGCGGCGCGGCCCGCCTCGAGCCCCGTCTCCAGTGCCAGCGGATGATGGCACAACGCCACGTAGGGCCCCGCGATCCGGTCGAGTGCGCCCTCCGGCAGCGCCCCCAGTGCCAGCCCGTCGATCAGCCAGGGCAGGCCCGGTTCGGCCAGGATCTCCACCGTCCGCTCCAGCGACCGCGCGTTCGGCGTGGGGAACCCGCCCGGCAGCGCGACATGGCGCAAACCCGGCCATTCGCGCAGCACCTCCCGGTCATAGGCATAGCCGCCGCTGACCGTGTCGAGATCGCCTGGAATGGCGAAGCGCGCGCTCACAAGGCCGCCTCGTACCACGCCTTCGCCACGTGGCTTTCGTTCAGCGTGATGCGAAGCGCGCTCAGGCCCTCCGATCCCGGTCCCAGCGCGCCCTCCGCCGCGGCCTTGGCGATGGCGCCGTGAATGTGGCGGCACAGGAACTCGGTCGTCGTGACCTCGCCCGGAAACACCTCGTCGAGATTGGCGTAATTGAGCGGCCCCAGCACCGATTTCAGCACCTCCTGCGCGCGCCCCATGTCCACGACGATGTTGTCCGCCGACAGGGTCTCGCGCAGGAAGGCGACATCGACGACGAAGGTCGCGCCGTGCAACGCCTGCGCGGGGCCGAAAACGTCGCCCTTCAGCGAATGGGCGATCATGATGTGGTCCCGGACCTCGACGGCGAACATGGGCGATCCTCTCAGTAGTCGATGGTTGTGGCGATGCCGTCCGCGTCGGCGGCCAGCCGCGCGGGCAGCAGGGTCTCGGCCTCGTCGAATGGCACGGAATGGGTCAGCAGGCAATCGAGCGCCGGGTCGTCCATCAGCCCGATCGCCGTGCGCATCCGCTCCGCATGGGTGGTGCTCGCCCGACGCGGGGCCGCGACATGCCCGACCTGCGAGCACCGTATGGAGAGGCGCTGCGCATGGAACGCGCCGCCCAGACGCACCGGCACCTCCCGGTCGCCATACCAGCTCATTTCGATCACCTGTCCCTCGAAATCGAGACAGTGGATCGCGGCGTCGAGCCCGCCCGCGCTGGCGGAGGTGTGGAACGCCGTGTGGCAGGGCGGCAGGCCGTCCACCGATGACGCGAAGCTCACGCGAAGTTCACTCGCGATCGCCGCGCGGCTTCCTATCTTGTCGATCAGTGTCACGTCGGCACGGGACACGCGTGCGGCCAGATAGGCGGTGAGGCATCCGACCAGCCCGCCGCCGATCACCGCGACGCGGGCACCGGGCGGCACAGCGGCATCCCAGACCGCGTTCAGCGCGGTCTCCATGTTCGCGGCAAGCGTCGCGCGGCGCGGGGGCAGGTCGGGCGGCAGAACATGCACCGCGTCGCGGTGCGCATGAAAGAGGTCCTGATGCGGGTGCATCGTGAAGACAAGCCTACCCTGCAGGTCCGCATCGCCCTCCCGCACGCGGGCGACGGCGGCATAGCCGTACTTGATCGGCAGGGCGAAGCTGCCCTCCTGATTGGGCAGGGCCATGCGCGCATGTTCCGCCTTCGGCACGCGGCCCTCGGCCACGATGCGCTCGGTGCCGCGCGACAGGCCGGAATGGACCATCTCCAGCAGCAGGTCGCCCTCGCCGAGCCGCGCCTTTCGCAGCGCAACATTTTTCGTTTCACCCGTGTACCAAATGGCGCGCGATGCCATAACTTGTCCTTCCGAGCCCATCCGGGGCGGAGAGTAGCCGCATGACCTCAAACGTCCACCCGCAGCCGCCGCGCAACGGCGACGCCTCCTCACGCACGCCCGCAGGGTTGCAGGCCACCGCGGCGCTGGCCGGGCGCCGCCGCCTCGTGGCGCTGCTGAACCTCGCAACGCTCGCGGCGGTGATGGCCGGCGTGTGGAACGTCTTCGCCGAGGGCGGCTGGACCGCGACCGATGCCATCATCCTCGCCTGCGTCGCCATCGGCGCGCCCTGGACCATCATGGGCTTCTGGAACGCGGTGATCGGTCTGTGGCTGATGCACGGCGCGCGTGACGGGCTCGCCGCCGCAGCGCCGCAGATGGCCGAGGCTGACGTCACGGCGGCCATCACCACCCGCACCGCGCTGACCCTGTTCCTGCGCAACGAACCGCCCGAGCCGGCCTTCGCCCGCGCGGTGGAGATGCGCCGCTCGCTCGACGCGACCGGCTGGGGGCGGCACTTCGACATCTACATCCTGTCCGATACCGACGATCCCGACATCGCGCGGGCCGAGGAGGACACCTTCGCCCGCGTGCGCGACGCGCTCGGCCCCCGCGTGACCTATCGGCGGCGCGAGGACAACGAGGCGTTCAAATCCGGCAACCTGCGCGACTTCCTGCGCCGTTGGGGCGGACGCTACGACTATTTCCTGCCGCTCGACACCGACAGTCTGATGAGCGGGGAGGCCATGCTGCGCATGGTCCGCATCCTCCAGGCCCATCCGCGCGTCGGCATCCTGCAAAGCCTGGTGGTCGGCGCGCCCGCGCGTTCCGCCTTCGCGCGGGTGTTCCAGTTCGGGATGCGCCACGGGATGCGCAGCTTCACGCTGGGCGCCGCGTGGTGGCACGGCGATTGTGGGCCCTACTGGGGGCACAACGCCCTGATCCGCGTCGATGCCTTCCGCCGCCATTGCCGCCTGCCGAAGCTGCCGGGATCGGCTCCGCTCGGCGGGCATATCCTCAGTCACGATCAGGTGGAGGCGGTGCTGATGCGACGCGCGGGCTACGAATGCCGCGTCCTGCCGGTGGAGGGCGAGAGTTGGGAGGAGAACCCCCCGACCCTGCTCGACTTCACCCGCCGCGACCTGCGCTGGTGCCAGGGCAACATGCAATATGGCCGCGTCCTGTTCTGGAAGGGCCTCGCCCCGATGAGCCGGTTCCAGATCCTCGCCGCGATGATGATGTATTTCGGCGCGCCCGCCTGGATGCTGATGACCGCCGCCGCGGGGATCAAGCTCGCGAATGGCGCGACCGAGGAGGTGAACCTCGCCTTCGGCCTCGCCATGTTCTTCGTGATGATCGCGATGAGCCTGTTTCCGAAGGTCGCGGGCTGGATCGACGTGGCGCTGACCCCCGGCGGGGTGGCGCGCTATGGCGGCGCGGTCCGCTTCGCGCTCGGCGCGGTGGTCGAGACGCTGTTCTCCGTTCTGCTGGCCCCCGTCGTCGCCTTCCGCGTGACGCTGTTCCTCGCGGGGCTGTTCCTGTTCCGCCGCCCGGTCATCTGGGGCGGCCAGAACCGCGACGCCTACGCGCTGCCCTGGCGGATGGCGGTGGCGGGCCTCTGGCCGCAGACGCTGTTCGGACTGGGCCTCGGCGGCGCGATCCTCGTCCTCGCCCCCGCCGCGCTGCCCTGGGCGCTGCCGGTGCTGGCCGGGCTGATCCTCGCCATCCCCTTCGCGCTGCTGACCGCCGCCCCCGCTGCCGGGCGCTGGATGCAGGCCCGCGGCCTTTGCGCCACCCCCGACGAGATCGCGGCCAACCCCGTGATCGACGGGGCGGAGATGGCGTTGCCCGCGCAGGCGACCGCGTCGCAGGCCGCCTGACTTCCCGTTTGACGATCCCCCGCGAACAGGCCTAGCGTTGGCGCGATGTAACGGCCACGGCGGAGCCTGCGGATGATCGACGCGCCCTATCTTCTCTTCCTCGGGGACGCGCCCGATCCGCTGGCGGCGAAGGTCGCACAGGGCATCCGCGACTGGCGGCCCGACATGGCGATCGGGCAGCTGCGCCTCGACGGCTGCCGCGCCGACATGCACCTGCCCGACATGGACATTCCCGCCGCCGTTGACGCGGGCGCGAAGACCCTCGTGATCGGCGTGGCCAATCGCGGCGGCGTGATCTCGCAAGCATGGAAGGCCGTGCTGATCGAGGCGCTGGAGGCTGGCATGGACATCGCCTCGGGCCTGCACAACCTGCTGCGCGACGAGCCCGACCTCGTCGCCGCGGCCGACAAGGCGGGCCGCACCCTGCACGACGTGCGCGTCCCCACCGTGAAATACCCCATCGCCGACGGCAAGCGCCGCACCGGCAAACGCTGCCTGGCCGTCGGCACCGATTGCTCCGTGGGCAAGATGTACACCGCGCTGGCGATGGAGCGGGAGATGCACGCCCGCGGCATGAAGGCCACCTTCCGCGCCACCGGCCAGACCGGCATCCTGATCACCGGCGGCGGCGTGCCGCTCGACGCCGTGATCGCCGACTTCATGGCCGGGTCGGTCGAATGGCTGACGCCGGACAACGACCCCGACCACTGGGACCTGATCGAGGGGCAGGGCAGCCTCTTCCACGCCTCCTATTCCGGCGTGACGATGGCGCTGATCCACGGCGGACAGGCCGACGCGCTGATCCTGTGTCACGAGCCGACGCGCACCCACATGCGCGGACTGCCCGATTACGACCTGCCGACATTGGAGGACCTGCGCGACACCGCCCTGCACCTCGCCCGCCGGGTGAATCCGGACGTGGCCGTCGTCGGCATCTCGGTCAACACCGCCGCGCTGTCCGAGGATGCGGCGACGGTCCTGCTGGCCGAGATCGAGGAGCGTATGGGCCTGCCCACAGTCGATCCTTTCCGTCAGGGCGCGGTCCGCCTCGTCGACGCGCTGACATGATCGAAGCGCGAGAGGAGCGGTTCCCCCTGCGTGAGGTCTTCACCATCTCGCGCGGCTCGCGGACCGAGGCGACGGTCGTGACCGCCACCATCACCCGCGACGGCGCGACGGGCCGCGGCGAATGCGTGCCATATGCCCGATATGGCGAGACGGCCGAGAGCGTTCTCGCCCAGATCGCATCGCTGCCCGACGACGTGGATCGCGAGGCGCTGCAATCCCTGCTGCCCGCCGGGGCCGCGCGCAATGCCGTCGATTGCGCGCTCTGGGACTGGCAGGCCAAGGCGCACGGGCAGGGCGTGGCCGACCGGCTGGGCCTGACCCTCGCGCCGGTCACCACCGCCTTCACCCTCTCCATCGATACGCCCGCGAAGATGCGCGACGCCGCCGCCCGCAATGCCGAGCGCCCGCTCCTGAAGACCAAGCTCGGCGGCGGGCCCGAGGATGTGGAGCGCATCGCCGCCGTCCGGGCCGGGGCCCCCGCCGCGCGCATCATCGTCGACGCCAACGAGGGGTGGAGCCCCGACCAGTACCGCGACCTCGCTCCGCGCCTCATCGCGCTGGGGGTGGAGATGGTCGAGCAACCCTTCCCGGCAGGCGAGGACGCGGCCCTTGCCGGTCTGGACCGCCCGCTGCCGGTCTGCGCGGATGAAAGCTGCCACGACCGCGCCAGCCTCGCGGGCCTCGCGGGCAAGTACGACATGGTCAACATCAAGCTCGACAAGACCGGCGGCCTGACCGAGGCGCTGGCCCTGAACGCGGCCGCGCGTGCCGCGGGCTTCCGCGTCATGGTCGGCTGCATGGTCGGCTCCTCGCTCGCCATGGCCCCCGCGATGCTGGTGGCGCAGGGGGCGGATCTGGTGGATCTCGACGGACCGCTCCTCTTGGCCGAGGATCGCGACCCGCCGCTCGGCTATCACGGGGCGGAGGTGCAGCCGCCCCGCCCGCAACTCTGGGGGTGAGCATGGCGCGCATCGTCTATGTCGACGGGGCCTACGTGCCCGAGGCGGAGGCGAAGGTCTCGGTCTTCGACCGCGGTTTCCTCTTCGCCGACGGGGTCTACGAGGTCACGTCCGTGATCGACGGAAAGCTGGTCGATTTCGCGGGCCACCTGACCCGGCTCGCCCGCTCGCTGTCGGAGTTGCAGATCCCCGCGCCTGTCTCGGATGCGGAACTGGAAGCGATCCACCGAGAACTCGTGACCCGCAACGAGCTGACCGAGGGGCTGATCTACCTGCAGGTCACACGCGGCCCCGCCGACCGCGATTTCGTCTGGCTGGACGATCCGACGCCCACGCTGGTGCTCTTCACCCAGGAAAAGGCATTGATCGACAGCCCGCTCGCCGCGCGCGGCCTGTCCGTGGCGCTGATGCCCGACATCCGCTGGCAGCGGCGCGACATCAAGACGGTGCAGCTACTCGCGCCCTCGATGGCCAAGATGGCCGCGCGGGCCGAAGGGGCCGACGACGCCTGGATGGTCGAGGATGGCCACGTGACCGAAGGCACCTCCAACAACGCGTGGATCGTCACGGCGGACGGGGCAATCGTCACGCGACATCTGAGCAATTCGATCCTGCACGGCATCACCCGCGCCACGGTCCGCGACATCGCCGCCGATCTGGGCCTGAGCGTCGAGGAGCGCGCCTTCACCCCCGACGAGGCCCGCGCCGCCGCCGAGGCCTTCGTGACCGCCGCCACCAGCTTCGTCACCCCGGTGGTGAAGATCGACGGGCAGCAGCTGGGCGACGGCAAGCCCGGCCCCGTCGCGACGCGGTTGCGCGAGGCCTATATCGAGCAGGCGAGGCGGCTGGCGGTGTAGCGAGCCGCGCAGCGGTGGGCCGCGGCGCGGCGATCTTCCGCTGCTGCATGGTGCTTTATGTCAGCCAAGTCCGTGTGATCTCACCGCGTCGCGCCTCCATCGGCCAAATCGCCGTGCCGGGGGGCGGCCCGGCGATGCGCGGCGCCTTCGGCTTGATTCCGCGCATGGCTAGGCTGGACCCTCCCTCAATGCGCCTTCGGGCTTGCCTCGAATGCGGCCTTCTGCGCGTCGCTCGCCTCGGTCTGGTACTTCTCCTGCCACTCGGCATAGGGCATGCCGTAGACGATCTCCCGCCCCTCGGCCTTGTCCATCTCGATGCCGCGCGCGTTCGCCTCTTCCTGATACCAGCGGCTCAGGCAGTTCCGGCAAAAGCCCGTCAGGGTCATCATGTCGATATTCTGCACATCCGTCCGCGTGCGCAGATGATCGCGCAACCGGCGGAAGGCGGCGGCCTCGATTTCGAGGCGGGTCTGGTCGTCCATGTCGGTCTCCTTCGCGTTTCCCCTGATGTGGGCGGCAGCGTCAGTCCTGTCCACCCACCCCGTCGAACAGCCGCTGAACCGCCGGGGTCTCCAGGATCGGGCGCAGATGCCGCGCCAGCCGCTCGGCCCAGGCCTCCTGGCCCTCCGCATCCGCGATCAGGTCGTTTCGGATCTCGATCAGCACGTTGGGCAGCCCCTTCACCATCGCGTGCCGGTGCTGGCTGTCCCCGCCATAGAAGCCCGGATAGGGCTCGTTGTCGCCCACACACAGCCCGTCCGCGCGCAGCCCCTCCATCAAGGGCACCGCGATGCGCCCGTCGATCCGGTCCCACAGGATGCCGACCTCCCAGGGGCGCGGCGCCCGGCCCTTGAGCTGCGGCGTGTAGGAGTGGATGGCGATCACCACCGGCACGCCGCGCGCCGACAGCTCCGCGATCGCCCGCTCGATCCGCTCGTGATAGGGGCGGTAATAGGCCTCGATCCGCCGCGCGACCTCCGCCGGGCCTGCGTGGCGGTTCCCCTCCACGACCGAGCGATCGTAGATCCGCCGCACCAGCGTGGGATCGTCCTCCGCCCGGTTGGGGTCGATCACGATGCGGCTGACCGTGGACAGCACCGCCGCGCCGCCCAGCCGCTCGGCCAGCCCCAGCGTGACGCCCCGCGCCCCGATATCCCAGGCGATGTGCCGCGCCATGTCCGCGTCCGACAGCCCGATCGCGCCGATCTCAGCGGGCACGCGGTTCGACGCATGATCGCAGGTCAGCAGCAAACGCGTGTCCGGCGCGCCGGTGACGAATTCGTAACTCTCGTGCGGCATTGGGTAGGGTCCGATCGGTTCGAATGCGTGCCTTCGATACCGCGCATGGGCAACGCCTTCCAGCCTGCGCGCCCGTGAAAAGACACGATATTGCCCCCTTTTTGCGCGACACCGCGCGATGTGGGAAGTAAAGAGCGGACGACCGAACCGCTTTGGCCCCGAGGCAGGGGCCGCACGAAAGGAATGCCCATGAAACGCGACCGTCGAGTGAAGATCGTGGCCACCCTCGGCCCGGCATCGTCGAGCCGCGCGATGATCAAGTCGCTGTTCGAGGCGGGGGCCGACGTGTTCCGCCTGAACATGAGCCACGGCAGCCACGAGGAGATCGCCGAGCGGCACCAGCTGATCCGCGAGATCGAGCATGAGACCGGCCGCCCGATCTGCATCCTCGCCGACCTCCAGGGTCCCAAGCTGCGCTGCGGCACCTTCGCCGACGGCCCCGTCATGCTGGAGGAGGGGGCGACGTTCCGCTTCGACCTCGACGAGGCGCCGGGCGATGCGACCCGCGTGCAGTTGCCGCACAAGGAGATCTTCGAGGCGCTGGAGTCCGGCTCCACCCTGCTGGTCAACGACGGCAAGATCCGCCTGCGCGTGGAAAGCTGCGACGCCAGCTCCGCCGATTGCGTGGTCGAGGTCGGCGGCGAGATCTCCAACCGCAAGGGCGTGAACGTGCCCGACGTGGTGCTGCCGCTCGCGGCGCTCAGCGAGAAGGACAAGAAGGACCTCGAATTCGTCTGCGAACTGGGCGTCGACTGGCTGGCGCTCAGCTTCGTGCAGCGCGCCGCGGACGTGGAGGAGGCGCGCAAGCTCGCCCGCGGGCGCGCCGCACTCGTCGCCAAGATCGAGAAGCCCGCGGCGGTCAAGGCCTTCGACGACATCCTCGAAGTCACCGACGGCGTGATGGTCGCGCGCGGCGACCTCGGGGTCGAACTGCCCGTCCAGGCCGTGCCCCCGATCCAGAAGAAGCTGATCCGCAAGTGCCGCGAGGTCGGCAAGCCGGTGATCGTCGCGACCCAGATGATGGAGAGCATGATCACCGCCCCCGTGCCGACGCGGGCCGAGGTCTCGGACGTGGCGCACGCGATCTACGAGGGCGCGGACGCGGTGATGCTGTCGGCGGAATCGGCCGCCGGCGACTACCCGGTCGAGGCGGTGGCGACGATGAACAACGTCGCCGTCGAGGTCGAGCGGGACGACGTCTACCGCCAGATCATCGAGGCGAGCCGCACCCGTGCCAGCCGCGGCATGGCCGACGCGATCACCACCGCCGCGCGCGAGGTGGCCGAGACGATCGAGGTGAAGGCCATCTGCTCGTTCACCCAGTCGGGCACCACCGCGATCCTGGCGAGCCGGGAGAAGCCGCGCGTGCCGGTGATCGCGCTGACCCCGCTGATCGGCACGGCCCGCCGCCTCAGCCTCGTCTGGGGCCTGCACTGCGTGGTGACGCCGGGCGTGGAACGGTTCAAGCTCGCCGTGGTCGCCGCCGTGCGCGCCGCGGTCGGCGAGGGCTTCGCTGTCGAAAGCGACAAGATCATCGTCACCGCGGGCGTCCCCTTCAACGTGCCGGGCACCACCAACATCCTGCGCGTCGCGCCCTGCAACGAAAAGCAGATCTACGAGGGCGAGCAGGGGTGAGCGCCCTCAACTGGATCCTCGTGGCCTACGGGCTCGCCATCCTCGGCGCGATCGGCCGCTCGGTCGACGCGATGATGAGCGGGCAGAACCTTTGGCGCGCGCTCGGCTGGACCGGGCTCGCGCTGGGCCTGGGGCTCTATATCGAGTTCGTCACCCCCGTCGCCGCCAGCTTCGACCGGGTGATGGAGGCGGTGATCCGCCTCTACGCCGAAATCTTCTAGGCGGGCGGCTGACCCCTTGCCAATGCCGCGCGACCTTCCTAAAAGGCGCGCTCAATCCCGATGCGCCCGGCGAAAGGGCTGCCGAGTCGCATCCTCACGACCCTTAAAGTCAAGGAGATCGAAATGCCCAAGATGAAGACCAAGTCGAGCGCCAAGAAGCGCTTCAAGATCACGGCCTCGGGCCGCGTGAAGGCAGGCCAGGCCGGCAAGCGTCACGGCATGATCAAGCGTTCCAAGAAGTTCATCCGCGACGCGCGCGGAACCACCGTGCTGTGCAAGGCTGACGAGAACATCGTCAAGACCTACATGCCCTATAGCCGCTGATAGGAGGCCAGACACATGTCCCGAGTGAAATCCGGCAAGGTCACCCACGCGCGCCACAAGAAGGTCATCAAGGCGGCCAAAGGCTATTACGGTGCCCGTTCGACCAACTTCCGCACCGCGACGCAGGCCGTCGACAAGGCGCAGCAATACGCGACCCGCGACCGCAAGGCGCGCAAGCGCAACTTCCGCGCCCTTTGGATCCAGCGCATCAACGCGGGCGTCCGCGCCCATGACGAGGCGATGACCTACAGCCGCTTCATCAACGGCCTGTCGCTGGCCGGGATCGAGGTCGACCGCAAGGTCCTCGCCGATCTCGCCGTGCACGAGCCCGCGGCCTTCAACGCCATCGTCGACCAGGCGAAAGCGGCCCTGCCCGCCGCCGCCTGATCCCGAGGCGACCCGACAGATCGAAAGCCCCGTAGCGCAAGCTGCGGGGCTTTTTATTTGGGCGTCGCTGTCAGCGCAGCAGGTCTTTCAGCCCCTCGGGATACAGGCGCGGCCGCTCCGGCCGGTCCAGCCCGTCCGGATCGAACCACTCCGCGAAGCACACGGTCCCACCCTCCTCGCGGAAGGAGAGGCGCGTCTGTCCGTCGAACGCGCCCTCGGGAAAGGTCACGTCGAACAGCGCGATGACCTCGTGCCCGATGCTGCCCTCATGGCGGAAGATGTTTTCCATGAATACCGGCGAGCCGCCGACCGTGACCACGATCCCCAGTTCCTCGCGAAACTCCCGGATCACCGCGTCGCGTGCCGTCTCACCGAACTCCACGCCGCCGCCGAGCGGACGGACGCCTTTCACCTTGCCTGCATCGTCAAGAACCTCGACCGCCAGCAGCCGCCCCTGCCGCCAATGCAGGCCGAGCGCCTTGAACCGGATCGCCGGGGCAGGGCGCCAGACCGGACCGCCGCTCAACAGCCCCCAGGCCCCGCGTCCAGCCAGTCGACCACGTCGCGATAGGTCGGCGCCTGCCCGCGCAGCAGCCCTGCGAAGGCACCGATGATGTTGATGTGACCGACACCCTCGTAGAGCCGCATCTCCGACCGGTTGCCCGCCACTTCCAGCGCCGCCTGCATCAGCCGCGTATCCTCGTCATGCACCGTCTCGTCGTCGAGCCCGTGGATCAGCAGCGAGGCGGGAGCAGGCCCCTCGGCATAATCGATCGGCTGGCTCGCGTCCCGCGTCGCGCGGGGGAAGCTGTCGCCCAGCCGGTTCTCGTTCAGCGGCAGGAAGTCATAGGGCCCCGCCAGTCCGATCACACCGTCGAGATCACAGTTGGACCGCCCCAATGACTGCATGAACCGCTCGTCATAGGCGATCATCGTCGCGATATGCGCACCCGCCGAATGGCCCATCAACACCACGTCGCGCCCCTGATCCAACAGGTGATCCGCCGCCAGTGCCGCATCCTCCACGAAGGTCGGGAACACCGCCTCGGGCGTCAGACGGTAGTTGATCGCGGCCACCGGATAGCCCGCCTCGGCCAGCGCCGTGCCGAGGAAGCGGTAGATGTCCTTCGACCCCTCCTCCCACGATCCGCCATGCACGAACATCACCGTCGGCGCGCCCGGTCGCGCGTTGACCGGCTCGTAGAGGTCGTAGCCCTGCCGCGCCAGCGGGCCGTAGCTCAGATCCCGTGTCTCGCGCACCGCGTCGGAGCCGGAGAAGGCGTTGACCACATCCACGGGCGAACAGGCGGCGAGCAGGAAGGGCAGGGCGAGGGCGAGGCGCATGGGAAATCTCCGGTCAGATGTCTTCACGAAAGCTAACCGTCCCCGCGCCCGCGTCCACCGCGCCGTTCCGTCACGCCCGCTGCGCGAGCTTGGCGACCATCCGCTCCAGCCCCGACTGCATCTTGGCCTCCATCATCTTCAGGCCGGTCATCAGCATCTTGCCCTTGATCGACCGACCCTCGAAATCCAGTGCCACCTTCAGGTCGCTGCCCCCCGATGCCTCGGCGATGTCGAAGCCGAGCGTCACCGCCAGCCCCTGCGCCTCGGTCAGGTAGACCAGCCGACCGGGCACGTTCTCCACCCGCGTCAGCGTGCCCTCGGTCTGCATCCCCTGAACCTCGGCCTGCAGGTCCCACCTGTCGTCGCCCGCCGGGGTCAGACTCATGTCCTTCGACACCGCATCGAAATTGGCAGGCTCCGCCAGGTAGGATTGCAGCGCGTCCGCCTCGCGCGCCACATGGGTCTCGGTCGTCAGATGCATCTCAACTCCTGTCTTCCAGCCACATGTCGAGCAGGTGGCGGGCAATCGCGCCCTTCCGGGCCGGTTTCAGATCCGGGTCATCCCCCGCCATCGCGGCGAGGCAGCGTTCGCGGCTGACCCAGATCGCGTCGTCCAGTTCCACCGGATCGAGCCTTATGTCCCGCTCCAGCGCCTCGCCCGCGCAGCCGATCATCAGCGACGCCGGGAAGGGCCAGGGCTGCGAGGCGAGATAGCGCACCGCGCCCACGCGCAAGGACGCCTCCTCCATGACCTCGCGTCGCACGGCCGCCTCCACCGTCTCGCCCGGCTCCATGAAACCGGCGAGCAGCGAATACATCCCCGCAGGCCATCCGGGTGAGCGGCCCAGCAGCACGTCGTTGCCATGCGTGATCAGCATGATGACCACCGGATCCGTGCGCGGGAAATGCGAGGCCCCGCAGGACGGGCACGCGCGGCTCCACCCTCCCTTCGCGGGCTGAGAGGCCGCGCCGCAGCGCGCGCAGAACCGATGCGTCCGGTGCCATTCCAGCATACCGCGCGCCATCGCTGCATTCCCGGCATCGCCAGCCGACAACACACCCATCGTCGCGCGCAGATCGGCGAAGGCCTGCCCCTCCGCCAGACCTGGCGCGGGGTTGCGCGACGGATCGTGGAACTGCGCCAGCTGCGCGGGATCGGCCACCACCTCTGCCCATCCCGACAGATCGGCGGCGAAGCGCGGCGCCCCGTCGCGCGCCAGGCCGAGGAAGATCGGTGCCTCCACCGCTTCGGCGGGCAAGGCATGGGGCGCGAGCCACACCAGCGCATCCCCCGGCCCAAGCAAGGGCTTGCCCTTCCAGAAGCAGGCGACCCCCGCCTCCGGATGCGCCCAGGCCGCCGACAGCCCCGCGTCGTCGTCGCGCAGATGCGCCGCGCGGTCGATATCCGCGCCTCCGAAAGTCACCTGCTCGTCCATGCATCCCTCGTCCTTCGCGCCCGCAGCTAGCACGCCCACGGGCCCCCGGCAAACCACGCCATCTTCGGATTGGCCCAAATACTCCATTGACCCCGAAGCCGCCCGGCGCTCCCATCGCGACGACGCAGCGCAGGAGCATCCATGTCCACCCTCACCCCCACGCTCACCGTGGTCGGCGGCGGCATCAACGGCCTCGCCACCGCCCGCGCGGCCACCCTGCGCGGCTGGCAGGTCACGCTGGTGGAGGCCGGACCGCTGCCCAATCCCCACGCGGCGAGCTGGGACCATCACCGCCTGATCCGCAGCCACTACGCGGGCCAGCCCCATTACGCCGCACGCATGGGCGAGGCCTGGGCCGCCTGGGACCGGCTCTTCACCGACATCGCCGCGCGCCCCTACGTCCCGCGCGGCGTCATGGCGCTGAGCCAGGCCGAGGGCGACTGGACCGACCGCGCCCGCATGGCCTTCGAGGAGACGGGCCTGCCGCACCGCACCCTCGACCAAGCCGAGATCGCCCGCGAACTGCCGATGCTGGAGCCCGACGGCCTGCGCTACGCCCTGCTGACGGAGGATGGTGGCGCGCTCCTCTCCGACCGCATCGTCGAGGCGCTGCTGCACTGGCTCGCCGCGCGCGGGGTGACGCTGATCGCGAACAGCCCCGTCACCGCCGTCGACGCCGCCACCGCGACCGTCCACACGGCTCAAGGCCCGATCACCGCCGACCGCCTCGTCGTGGCCGCGGGCGTCGGCCTGCCCGCGCTCGACCCGTGGTTCGCCGAGCATACCCACGCCCGCCGCGCCACCGTGGTCTATGCCGACGTGCCCGACAAATGGCAGGACGCCTGGTCCACCGCCCCCGCCTGGGTGGACCTCGGCGGCGAGGACGACCTGTGGGGCATCCCGCCCTGCGCGGGCCAGCCGCTGAAACTCGGCTACGGCCTCCACACCCGCCCCGGCGACCCCGCGACCGAGCGCGCGGCGACCGAAGCCGACACCGAGACCATCCTGATGGCCTACCGCGACCGCTTCCGCGAGATCGAGACCTACGCCCCCGACCGCACCGTCGCCAATTTCTACCTGATGGCCCCCGACCAGTCCTTCGTCCTGCGCCCCGACGGCCCGACCCTCTGGCTCAGCGCCGATTCCGGCCACGGCTTCAAGTTCGGCGCCCTGACCGGCGAGGACGTGGCCGACGCCCTGGAGGGCGATGCGGGGAAGGTGGCGGACAGGATGGCGGGGCGGGGGTGATAGCGCATTCTCACGCGCGTTGGCCTATTTCTATAATTGATCGGGAGTTGAGCATGGACCAACGGTGCGTTAGCAGGTCCGCTTTGCGGAACGGAGCGGCATTTCGCTTCGGCTGCGCCAAGGTCGGCTAATCGAACCCGCACGAGCTATCCCTTCTTGTTTAGGGCGTATATAGTTCCAAGAGAATTTTTGGGTGCGAACAAGGGGGGCGTCGATGAAAGCTGAGATAAAGCGCTTCTGCATATGGGATGATCACTCCCAACAGTTCTATCCTGAAGATCCAGAGTATTTCTTTGCCATGGTTGATATGAATATCGGCGCGGCCGATTCTGAGGGGGGCGACATATTCAATGTGATGGTCTGCACTCCGCGCTGGTTTGAAGAAAACATCATGACAAGGCGTCCCGCAGATCCGACTCATGAAACCGTTCGAAAAAATATTTTCGGAAGGCACTACTTGTTCGTCCACAATTTCGACGAAGATGAAATCAAAAAGGAAGTCAGTTGGATCGTAGATCGCGTCAAAGGCAAAGACTGGAGTGAAATTGCGACTCGCCTTTCCCGCTACTTTGGTTGGGAATTTGAGGACTATAACCAAGATTGCGGATTGCCCCAGTCATTTTGAGAAGGCACGAGCCCATGCGAAAGCGCTCTGGACGGGGTTAGGCCCGCAGCTTTCGCTGTACTGCCAGGAAGAGCCGACATCCGTGCAAGCCACAGCATCATGCACTTTGGGCTCATAGCGGTCCCCCCCACCCTTCCCCTTCCGCGCCCAACCCTCTACCTAGGGGCCAACAGGCCAGAGGTGCGCGCATGTCCTTCTTCTCCAAACTCAAGTCCCGGCTGACCAAGTCCTCCTCGAAGCTGGAGGAGGGGCTCGACGCCATCGTGGAGGAGGCTCCGGCCCCCGAACCCGCCGCCCCCGCAACGCCCGATCCGACGCCCGCGCCCACGCCGGACCCCGCGCCGCAGCCGAAACCCGGTTTCCTGTCGCGCGCGCTCGGCCGCTCCGACGCGCCGCGCCGCATCCTCGACGACGCCATGCTCGAAAGCCTGGAGGAGCTGCTGATCCAGTCCGACATGGGGGTGGAGACGGCGCTGAACGTCGCCGCGGCGCTCGCCGAGGGCCGCTTCGGCAAGCGTCTGTCGACCGACGAGATCAAAGAGGCGCTGGCCGACGAGATCGCGAAGATCATCGAACCCGTCGCCCGCCCCCTGCCGATCTATGCCAAGAAACCGCAGGTCGTGCTGGTGGTCGGCGTCAACGGCTCGGGCAAGACAACCACGATCGGCAAGCTCGCCTCCCAGTTCCGCGCGGCGGGCAAGTCCGTGGTCATCGCCGCGGGCGACACCTTCCGCGCCGCGGCGGTCGAGCAATTGCAGGTCTGGGGCGAGCGGGCGGGCGTGCCGGTGATGACCGCACCGCAGGGCTCCGACCCCGCCAGCCTCGCCTATGATGCCATGCAGAAGGCCGAGGCCGATGGCGCGGACCTGCTGATGATCGACACCGCGGGCCGCCTCCAGAACCGCGCCGACCTGATGGAGGAACTGGCCAAGATCGTCCGCGTCATCCGCAAGAAGGACCCCGAGGCGCCGCACAACACCCTCCTGGTGCTCGACGCCTCCACCGGCCAGAACGCCGTCAGCCAGGTCGAGACCTTCCGGAAGATCGCGGACGTGTCGGGTCTGGTGATGACAAAGCTCGACGGCACGGCCAAGGGCGGCGTGCTGGTCGCGCTCGCCGACCGGTTCGGCCTGCCGATCCATGCGATCGGCGTGGGAGAGGGCATCGACGACCTCGCCCCGTTCGACCCCGAGGAGTTCGCCAAGGCCCTGACCGGCGCCGAGGCGTAGCCACCGACCCGTCCGCCGGGCAGGCGCCACCACGGCTCATCCTCCCCTAAGCCGCTCCGGCCCCCGAGCCGGAGCCTCGCCCGCCTATGCGGCCCCCCGGCAAGCGGTGTCCGCCTCACGACAGGAAGAACTCCGCCTCCAGCGCTACCGTCGCGGCGCCCAGCACCCGCGCATCCGCCCCGACCGATCCCGCCGCGACCTCCGGCACGATCAGCCCGCGCAGATCCTGCTCCGCCATCGCCGCGCGCACCCGGTCGACCAGCAGCTCGCGCACATGGTCGGGGAACAGCCCGTCGATCACCAGCAGCTCGAAATCCAGCACCGCGCAGGCCGCCGTCACCGCCTGGGCGAGCGCCTTCACCGTCTGCCCCAGCCAGGTCTCGAAGACCGGATCGTCTAGCGCCCAGTCGTACCCCGCCAGATCACGCCCCGCCATCTGCTCGAAGCGCAGCAGCGACGCGATGTCGAGCAGCTGCACCTGTCCCCCCGCGCCACCGCGCACCGGCAGTGGTCCCAGCGCCCCCGCATTCCCGAGCCTCCCGTCGCGCACCCGCCCGTCGAGCACCACGCCCCCGCCGGGCAGCGCGCCGATATAGAGGTAGATCCAGTCGCCCGCCGCCCGCCGCGTGCCCCAGGCGAGCTCTCCGCGCGCGGCACAGGTCATGTCGTTGCGCAGATGGGCGGGCGCGCCGGTCTGCGCCTCGATCCGCCGCACCAGATCCAGCGCCTCCCACTCCGCGCGCGGGGCGTGGCGGGCATAGTCGTCCCAGGCCCAGATCTCGTAGGGCATCGCGATCCCGGTGCCGCAGGGCGGCGGGGCGCCAGGCGTGGCCGACAGGATCTCGGGCACCGCCTGGTCGAGGAACCGCACCAGCGCATCGGGTGTGGGCACCGGCCAATCCCGGCCGCGACGCGCGACGATTCCGCCGGCCAGATCCACCGATGCCAGCTCCACCGAGCGCCGACCGACCTTCAGCCCCAGCGCCCGGCGGCGCAGCAAGGTCAGCACCAGGCGCTGGTTGTGCAGCGCGCCGCCCGTCTGGTTCGCACCGCTCGGCCGATGCTCGACGCCGGAGAAGAAGGCCCCTCGTGTCATGTCCGCTCCTTATCTAAATTCAATTGATAAAAGCTTGACCCGAATCCCGCAATGGGGTTTTGATGAATTCGACCCGGCGATCACAGCCGGGGAAGTCATGGCCGAACGGCCACATTTGGGAGGATGATATGACGAAATTCATGACCGGAACCGCTCTGGCCCTGATCGCGATGTCCGGCGCGGCCTTCGCCGACGCGCACATGGCGCCCGAGGGCACCAGCGCCTGCCTGATCACCAAGACGGACACCAACCCGTTCTTCGTGAAGATGCGCGAAGGTGCTGCCGCCGCGGCCGAAGAGCTGGGCATCGAGCTCAACAGCTATGCCGGCCAGGTCGACGGCGACAACGAAGCACAGGTCGCCGCGATCGAGACCTGCATCGCCAACGGCGCGTCGGGCATCCTGCTGACGCCGTCCGACACTTCCGCAATCGTCGACAGCGTCCAGCAGGCGCGCGACGCGGGCATCCTGGTGATCGCGCTCGACACCCCGCTGGACCCGATCGACGCGGCGGACGCGACCTTCGCCACCGACAACTTCCTCGCGGGTGAGCTGATCGGCCAGTACGCCGCGGCCGCGATGGACGATCCCGAGAACGCCAAGATCGCGATGCTCGACCTCGCCATCAGCCAGCCCACCGTCGGCGTGCTGCGCGACCAGGGCTTCCTGCAGGGCTTCGGCATCGACCTCGGTGACGACAGCCGCTGGGGCGACGAAGACGACGCGCGCATCATCTGCAACGAGGTCACCGCCGGGAACGAGGAAGGCGGCCGCACCGCGATGGAGAACTGCCTCGCCGCCGATCCCGACATCAACGTCGTCTACACGATCAACGAACCGGCGGCTGCCGGGGCCTATGAGGCGCTCTCCGCCGTGGGTCGCGAGAACGACGTGATGATCCTGTCGGTCGACGGCGGCTGCCCGGGCGTCGAGAACGTGAGTGAGGGCGTGATCGCCGCCACCTCGCAGCAATACCCGCTGCGCATGGCGTCGCTGGGCATCGAGGCGATCGCCGCCTTCGCCAAGGACGGCACCATGCCCGAGCCGACGGAAGGCAAGGACTTCTTCGACACCGGCGTCGCGCTCGTCGCGTCCGAGCCGGTGGACGGCGTCGACTCCATCTCGGTCGAGGAAGGTCTCGACCTCTGCTGGGGCTGATCCCCACCGCCGGGCGGCGCTGACGTCGCCCGGCACCCTCGCTTGCGATCCCGGCGCGGCCCCGCCGGTGCGACGCGATACGACACAACCCGGATTCCGAACCGAAACTGTGGCAGGATGGCCGCGCCGGACCCCTGTGTCCGGCCGGGACCCTGCACGGGAGACACAGAATGACCATGGATGATGCGGGCGGCGGCCGCGCGCCCAACGATCACGAAGCCTCCGTCCGCGCCCGGCGCGAGGAGGCGGTAGCGAATTTCGAGCGTCCCCGCGACATCGTCGGCCGGGTGCAGCACGCGCTGCACGTGACACCCGCGCTGGTGCCGCTGATCGTGTTGACCGCGGCCATCATCGGCTTCACCTGGCTTCTGGGGACGCGGTTCCTGGAGCAGTTGCCCCTCATCATGCAGCAGGTCCAGATCGTCGGCGTGCTGGCGGCGGCACAGACCCTCATCATCCTGACGGCGGGCATCGACCTCAGCGTCGGGGCCATCGCCGTGTTCTCCTCGGTGGTGATCGGTCAGGTCAGCTTCCGCTATGGCGTGCCGCCTGCGCTCTCCATCGCCGCGGGCCTCGCCATCGGCAGCGCCATCGGTGCCGCCTCGGGCTGGCTGGTGTCGAAGATCAAGCTGCCGCCCTTCATCGTCACGCTCGGCATGTGGCAGATCGTGCTCGCCACCAACTACCTCTACTCGCGCAACGAGACCATCCGCTCGCGCGAGATCCGGGAGGAGGCGCCGATGATGCAATGGCTCGGCGCCAAGCCCAACGAGCAGATCGTGCAATGGATCGAGGCGTCCCGCGGCATCGAATGGGAGCGTCGGCGCCCGCCGCAGACCGACAGCCCGGTGCTCGATTTCCTCTGGGCCACCAACATCACCTACGGCGTGCTGGTGATGATCCTGCTCTTCGCCGTGCTCGCCTACGCGCTGCGCGCTACTGCCTGGGGCCGCCACGTCTATGCCGTGGGCGACGACCCCGAGGCCGCGGCGCTCGCCGGTGTCAACGTGCGCCGCACGCTGATGAGCGTCTACATCCTCGCCGGGGCCATCTGCGCGGTCGCGGGCTGGATCATGATCGGTCGCTTCGGCTCGGTCTCGCCCTCCGCTTCCACGGGCGTGCTGGGCAACATCCAGTCGATCACCGCCGTGGTGATCGGGGGCATCTCGCTCTTCGGCGGGCGGGGCAGCATCTGGGGCGCGTTCTTCGGCGCGCTCATCGTCGGCGTGTTCGAGCTGGGCCTGCGCATGGCGGGCGCGGACGCGCAATGGACCTACCTGCTGATCGGCACGCTCATCATCGGCGCCGTCGGCGTGGACCAGTGGATCAGGAAGGTGAGCGCATGACGACCGAAACCATCCTCGAAGGCCGCGGCCTGACCAAGCGCTACGGCAAGGTCGTGGCCCTCGACAACTGCGATTTCGACCTGCGCGCGGGCGAGATCCTGGCCGTTATCGGCGACAACGGCGCGGGCAAGTCCACGCTGATCAAATGCCTCTCGGGCGCGGTTGTGCCCGACGAGGGCGCGATCACGCTCGAAGGGCAAGGCGTCTCCTTCGCCTCGCCCACCGACGCGCGCGATGCCGGGATCGAGACCGTCTACCAGACGCTCGCCGTCTCCCCGGCACTGTCGATCGTGGACAACATGTTCATGGGCCGCGAGCGGCGGCGCGAGGGCTGGCGGGGCCGCTGGCTGCGCCAGCTCGACAAGCCCGCGATGCGCGCCTTCGCGCGGGAGAAGCTCTCCGATCTCGGTCTCATGACCATCCAGAACATCGACCAGCCGGTCGAGACGCTGTCGGGGGGCCAGCGGCAGGGCGTGGCCGTGGCCCGCGCCGCCGCCTTCGGCTCCAAGGTCATCATCCTCGACGAGCCCACGGCGGCGCTGGGCGTGAAGGAAAGCCGCCGCGTGCTCGACCTGATCCAGGACGTGCGCGCGCGCGGCATCCCGATCATCCTGATCTCCCACAACATGCCGCACGTGTTCGAGGTCGCGGACCGGATCCACGTCCACCGCCTCGGCCGCCGCCTGGCCGTGGTGGACCCCAAGGCCTGCTCGATGTCCGACGCCGTGGCCCTGATGACCGGCGCCATGTCTCCCGAAGGGCTGGAGGCCGCCTGAACCCGCAAGCCCCGGCCCCCGAGCCGGGGCGCCCCTCAACGCTATCCCGCGCGGAATCAAGCCGAAGGCGCCGCGCATCGCCGGGCCGCCCCCCGGCACGGCGATTTGGTTAGCCGAGATGCGATACGTTCAGGTCATGCGGACTTGGCAGCCATAAAGTGTCACGCACCACCGTCGCATCGCCGCACCGCGGCCCGTTGATGCGCGGCTTTACGAGCTTCGCCGGCTTGGCAATTTGGCCGACGGAGGCGCGGCGCAATTAGGTCATGTGGCCTTGGCAGCCATCAAGTGCCACAAACCAACGTCGCACCGCGGCCCGTCAATGCGCTCTGTCTTGCCCCGGCCCCCGAAGCGCAGCCTCCCCTCAGCCCTCGTGGCTCAGATCCTCGTCATCCGCCTTCGACGACACCTTGTGCGACACCCGGCTCAGCAGGAACAGCACCGCCAGCGCCATGCCCGTGGCCATCAGCGCCAGCGTCAGCCGCCCCGTGCCGCAGGCCAGCCCCACCGCACCGGCCAGCCACATGCTCGCCCCGGTCGTCAGCCCCTTCACCTTCACCCCCGACGTGATGATCGACCCCGCGGCGAGGAACGCGACCCCCGCCGTCACCGCCTCGATCAGGCGCAACGGGTCGAATTGCAGCCGGTCGCTGTCGCCCATCCCCACCAGCTCGAAGGCGATCAGCGCGAAGAGGCACGCGGCGAGCGCGATCATCACATGCGTGCGCAGCCCCGCATTGCGGGCGAAGGCCTCGCGCTCCAGCCCGATCGCCCCGCCCAGCACCGCCGCCGCCAGCATCCGCAGCAGCACGATGCCCGTTGGTACGGCGGCGTTGGGATCCGAGAATTCGGCGATGACGAGGTCGAGCATGACACTCCCGTGACGTTTCGATGACGCTTGGACGCAAGCACCTAATCCGCCCCGCCGCCGCGTCCATCTCTGCCCAATTCGGCGCTCGCGGCCCAGGCGGGCCGATCCGCGAGGAACTCGTGCATCCCGTTGCGTATCCCCGGATCGTCGTCGAGGCACTGCGCATTTATCGGGAACGCACCCTCGGGCGACAGCGGCTCGCCCAGCGAGGTGCCGCAGCATCCGCAGAACGAGCGGTGATAGCCATATCGCGCCGTCGGCTCCAGCGTGACGAGCCGTTCTTCTCCCCGCACCAGGCGGAACTGCTGCCGCGTCACGAAGACGAAGGTGGAGGTGCCGAGCTTCCGGCAGCGCGCGCAATGGCACGTCCCCATCGCGGACGGCGCACCCGCGATCTCGAACGCGACCGCGCCGCAGACGCAGCTTCCCCGAATGGTCATGAGATTCTTCCTTCCAGCTTGTGAACTCGTCGCACTGTGCCAGACCGCTCCTGCCAACGTGGTGTCAGCAGAGTGCCGCCCCGCCATGCATTTGCGCGCGGGCGGGTTTGCGCCCACGGCCACTGGACGCGCCGGGGCGAAGGCGTATGGTCGCGCCATGACTCTCTCGCCCCCCGACCCCGCAGCATCCGACGGCTGGTCCGACATGCCGCCCGATCCCGAACACTACGTCGCACTGCGCACCACCTGCGGCCTGGGCGCGCGCACGGTCGCGGCGGCGCGCATCGGGATGGAGAACGGCCTGCACTGCTCGGCCCTGCGCAAGGACGGCGCGGTGATCGCGATGGCGCGCATCATCGGCGATGGGGGCTGCTTCACGCAGCTCGTCGACGTGATGGTCCATCCCGACCACCGGGGGCAGGGGCACGCACGCGCCGCCCTCGACCGCGCGTTGGGCTGGGCCGAGGCAAACCTGCCCGAGAGCTGCCTCGTCTCGCTCGTGTCCACTCCGGGGGTGGAGCCGGTCTACGCCGCGCGAGGCTTTCGACCTCTCACCGGCATGGTGCGCAATGTCGGATCCTGAGCGCGCCCGCCCGACGAACTGCCATACGCATGCCATACGGGGTGCATACGCATCGCATACCCGGTTTTTCGCGCCATGACCGACTGGATCGCCGCCATCGAGGGCACCGAGGCCGGCCACCGCGCCGCCATGCTGCTCGCCCTGACCTCCGCACTCGCGCACGCCCTGTTCGGGGCCTTGCAAAAAGGCCGCTACGACCCGTGGCTGATGCGCGGTGCGATCGATTTATCCTATGGTCTCATGGCCTTGCCGATCGCGCTCTTCGTCTTCCCGCTGCCCGACGCGCGGCTGTGGCTGGTGCTGGTGGGGGTGTTCGTCATCCACGCGGGCTACAAGCTGCTGATGGCGATGGCCTATACCCGCGCCGCCTACACGGTCGTCTACCCGGTCGTGCGCGGCACCGCCCCCGTCATCACCGTCCTCGCCGACGGTCTGGTGTTCCAGGAACATTTCAACGCGACGCAATGGGCCGGTACGGCATTGGTTTCGCTGGCGATCTTCGCGCTGGCCGCGGTGAACCTGCGCGCCGCGACCGTGGGCCGCTCGACCCTTTGGGCAGCTCTCGGCCTCGCCGTCCTGACGGGTGTCTTCACCACCTTCTACACCGTCTACGACGCCTGGGGCATCCGGCTCGCCGACAACGCCTTCACCTTCCTCGCCTGGTTCTTCGTCGTCGACGGGCTGTTCCTGTTCCCCTGGATCGCACTCGCCCGCTGGCGAGCCATGCCCGAACGTCCCGCCCCCGGCCCGCTGATGGCGCGCGGGCTGCTCGGCGGTTTGCTCGGCTTCGTCAGCTTCGGCGCGGTGATGCTCGCCACCCGGCTCGACAAGGTGGGCGAGGCGGCGGTGCTGAGGGAGACCTCGACCGTCTTCGCCGCCGCAATCGGCTGGATTTTCCTGCGGGAGACTGTAGGACCTGTCCGCGCGCTCCTGATGGCGCTGATCGCGGCGGGCGCGGTGCTCGTGGAACTGGGAGGCTGAGACATGGCCGAGATGCGACAACTGCACCCCGCGCTGAAGATGGCGCTCGAGATCGGGCCGGTCGCCCTGTATTTCCTGGCCTATCGCCGCTTCGCCGACACGCCGCTGCCGGGAACCGAGTACGAGGGCGTGGTCGCCGCGACGATTGTTTTCGTCCCCGCGATCCTGATCTCGCTCGCGATCAGCTGGGCGCTGACGCGGACCCTGCCGCGCATGGCCGTGTTCACCGCGATCATCGTGGTGGTGTTCGGCGGGATCACCGTCTGGCTCAACGACGATACCTTCACCAAGATGCGGCCGACGGTGATCTACGGCCTTTTCGCCTTCGTTCTGGGCTTCGGGCTGTGGGTGCAGGGCCGCTCCTGGCTGCGCTACCTGATGGGGGAGATCATGCCCCTGACGGACGAGGGCTGGATGCTGTTCACCCGCAACTGGGTGGTCTTCTTCGCCGCGATGGCGCTGTTCAACGAGTTCACCTGGCGCGTGCTCGGCGAGGAGGCTTGGATCTGGCTCGACACCTTCGGCCAGATGATCCTGACCTTCGTCTTCATCGCAACGCAATTCCCGCTGCTGCAAAAGCACAGCGTGGAAGAGGGGGAGTAGAAGCGCTCCTGTCCGCGCAGATCACTCTGCGCGGAATCAAGCCGAAGGCGCCGCGCATCGGCCGCGCCAAAGGTGCGCTTCCAGCGCGACCCGCCCCCCGGCACGGCGATTTGGCTGATGGATAGGCGACATGGCTAGGACACACGGACCTGGCCACCATAAAGTGCCATGCTCATACCGAGGATCGCCGCACCGCGGCCCGCCGATGCGCTCCGTTCCGCTCCAGCCTCAGGCACACCCCGACCCCGGCCTTGCGCCGGGGCCGGTGCATCGTAGAGAGCGGTCCAGGATCAGGTCCGGGACATCGGCACCGGCTACATACCCGCCATGCACCGATCGCACGCGACAGCGCCCCCGCCACCCCCTAACCTGCGCGCCATGACCTTCCTGCGCGGCATCCTCCTCAAACTCGCTTCCGTCGCTGTCTTCGTCGTCATGGCCGCCATCGTGAAGGCCGTCGCGGACGACGTGCCGCCGGGGCAGACCGTGTTCTTCCGCTCGCTCTTCGCCATCCCGATCATCCTCGGCTGGCTCGCCCTGCGGCACGAGGGACTGCGCGAGGGGCTCGCCACTGCCAATCCGATGGGGCACCTGTGGCGGGGCCTCGTCGGGACGACCGCGATGGCGCTGACCTTCACCGGGCTGGGCCTGCTGCCGCTGCCCGAGGTCACGGCGATCGGCTATGCTGCGCCGCTCTTCGCAGTGATCCTCGCTGCGATGTTCCTGGGCGAGGAGGTGCGTGCGGTGCGCCTCGCCTCGGTCGCGATGGGGCTGATCGGCGTCGCGATCATCCTGTCGCCGCGCCTCAGCGCCTTCGACGCGGGCGGCCCCACCGATCGTGAGACGCTGGGCGCGGTCATCGTGCTCGCCTCCGCCGTCTTCGTGGCGCTCGCCCATGTGTTCATCCGCAAGCTCGTGCAGGTGGAGCGGACGACCGCCATCACCTTCTGGTTCTCGGTCACGGCGAGCGTCCTGTCGCTCGCCACGCTGCCCTTCGGCTGGGTTCTGCCGGATCTCGCCACGCTCGGCCTGCTGATCCTCGCGGGGCTGCTGGGCGGGGTGGGGCAGATCTTCCTGACCTCCGCCTATCGCTACGCGCCGACAGGGGTAATCGCGCCTTTCGACTATGCTTCGATGCTGTTCGCACTGCTGCTGGGCTATGTCGTCTTCGACGAGGTGCCGACAGCCCGGATGCTGGTCGGCGCGGGCATCGTGGTGGTGGCGGGCCTGCTGATCATCTGGCGCGAGCAGCGCCTCGGCCTCGAACGGGCGAAACAGCGCCGCGCCCAGACCCCGCAGGGCTGACTGGACAGGACCGCCGCCGCCCGCTACCCCACCCGCAAAGGGAGGCCCCGATGCGCATCTACAAGATCTTCCGCAGCCATGAATGGGAAACGCTTCAGCGTGACGGCATGACGCTCGGCGCGCCTGTGGACGTGGCGGACGGCTACATCCATTTCTCCACCGCCGAGACGGTGCGGGAAACGGCGGCAAAGCATTTCGCGGGCGAAGACGACCTGATCCTCGCCTGGGCCGACAGCGACAGCTTCGGCGACGACCTGAAATTCGAGGAGAGCCGCGGCGGCGCGCTGTTCCCGCATCTCTACCGCAGCCTGCGCGCCGACGAGATTGCGGGCCATGCCGCCCTTCCCCTCGTGGCGGGCGTCCACCAGTTCCCCGAGACGCTGCCATGATCGAGCGCGCGGGCCTCGCCCTGTTTCACCGGATGGACCCCGAGGCTGCGCACCGCGCCGCCCTGACCGCGCTGCGGCTGGGTCTCGCCCCCAAAGGCGGCGCGATCACCTCGCCCCGGCTCGAAACCTCCGTCGCGGGGCTGCGCCTGCCGAACCCGCTGGGCCTGGCCGCCGGTTTCGACAAGAACGCCGAGGCCGTGGATCCCCTCCTGCGCACCGGTTTCGGCTTCGTCGAGGTCGGCGCGGCCACCCCGCGCGCGCAACCCGGCAACCCGCGCCCGCGCCTGTTCCGGCTCAGCGAGGATCGCGCGGTCATCAACCGCTTCGGCTTCAACAACGATGGGGTGGAGGTCATCGCCGACCGCCTCGCGGCGCGGCAACGCCCCGGTGTGGTCGGCCTCAACCTCGGCGCGAACAAGGACAGCGACGACCGCGCCGCCGATTACGCCACCGTCCTGCGCCGCGCGGGCCCCCATGTCGATTTCGCGACCGTCAACGTCTCCTCCCCCAATACGGAGAAGCTGCGCGACCTGCAGGGGGCCGAGGCGCTCGCCCGTCTCCTCGCAGGCGTGATGGAGGTGCGCGACAGTCTCGCGACACCCATCCCCGTCTTCCTCAAGATCGCCCCCGACATGGACGCGGGCGCGCTGGCCGAGCTGTGCGCCGTGGCGGAAGAGGCGCGCATCGACGCCATTGTCGCCACCAACACCACGTTGGGGCGCGAGGGCCTCGCATCCCGCCATGCAGGCGAGGCCGGGGGCCTGTCGGGCGCGCCGCTGCATGACCTGTCGCTGCGGGTGCTGGCCGATGTCCACAGCTTCACCGGCGGGCGCATTCCGCTGATCGGGGTCGGCGGCATCTCCACGGGTGCCGAGGCCTATGCCCGCATCCGGGCAGGGGCGAGCGCGCTGCAACTCTACTCCGCGCTGGTCTACGAGGGGCTGGGCCTGGTGCCGCGCCTCCTCGCCGATCTCGACGCCCTGTTGGCGCGCGACGGCTTCGCCACGCTGGCCGAGGCCGTCGGCGTGGACGCCGTCTGAGCGCTGGCGCGGCCATGACGCGATTGCGACCCCCTGCCGCTTGCGCAGCCGCGCCGCGGGCGGTTACATCGCGACCATGAGCATCTGGGAATTCGCCAATCCGGCCCGTTTCACGCGCCTTGTCAGCCGCATCCTGCCCTGGGCCGCGGGCGTCACCGCGCTGGCGCTGGGCCTCGGGCTGATCTGGGGCTTCTTCTTCACGCCCGACGATTTCCGGCAAGGCTCGACGGTCAAGATCATCTACATCCACGTTCCCGCCGCGCTGATGGCGATCAACGCATGGTTCATGATGGCCGTCTGCTCGCTGATCTGGCTGATCCGGCGGCACCATGTCAGCGCCCTCGCCGCGCGGGCCGCAGCCCCGATCGGCGCCGTGATGACCGTGGTGGCGCTGCTGACCGGCGCGATCTGGGGCCAGCCGATGTGGGGCACATGGTGGGAGTGGGATCCGCGGCTGACCTCCTTCCTGATCCTCTTCGTCTTCTACCTCGGCTATATCGCGCTGTGGCAGGCGGTTGAGGAGCCGGACAACGCCGCCGACCTCACTGCGATCCTGTGCCTCGTCGGCTCGGTCTTCGCGGTGCTGTCGCGCTATGCCGTGCTGATCTGGAACCAGGGTCTGCACCAGAGTGCGTCGCTCTCCCTCGACAAGGAAGAGAACGTGGCCGACGTGTTCTACCATCCGCTGCTGCTGACGATGGCGGGCTTCGTCGCGCTGTTCGTGGCCCTCGTGCTGCTGCGCACCCGCACCGAGATCCGCGCCCGCCGCCTGCGTGCGCTGAGCCTGCGCGACGCCCGGTCGCAGGAGGCGCTCTGATGCTCGACCAATATGCGCCCTACGTGCTCGCCGCCTACGCGGTCACGGGCCTGCTGATCGGCGGGCTGATCGCGGTGTCGGTCCTGCGCAGCGCCAAGGTCCGCCGCGACCTCCAGGCGCTGGAGCGGCGCGATGGGTAAATTCAATCCCGTCTGGCTGGTCCCGATCATCGCGGGCGGCATCCTCGCGACCTTCCTCTGGGCGATGTACTTCACCGATGACGAGCTGCCCTCGCAGTTCATCGCGCGCGAGGCGCCGCCGCTCGACCTCCAGCCCTTCCAGGGCGATCTGCCGGAACTGGGCGGCGAGGTGAAGCTGGTGAACTTCTGGGCCAGCTGGTGCGGCCCCTGCCGGATCGAGCATCCGGTGCTGATGGACCTCGCCGCCGAAGGGCTGCCGATCCTCGGCGTGAACTACAAGGACGACCCCGACAACGCGCGCGCCTTCCTGGCGGAACTGGGCAACCCCTACGTCGCCATCGGCGCGGACGAGAGCGGCCGGACGGGCATCGACTGGGGCCTCTACGGCGTGCCCGAAACCTTCGTGATCGACGCGGAGGGCAGGGTCGTCCTGCGCTTCCCCGGCCCCGTGACCGAGGACGTGCTGGAAACCCGCATCCGCCCCGCGATCGAGGCGGCAAGGTAGTGATTGGACTATGCGCCGGCGCCGAGCCGGGTCGCTAAACACTCGTTCCTCAGCGCGGAATCAAGGTGCGCAGCACCGCCGCGCATCGCCGGGCCGCCCCCCGGCACGGCGATTTGGTTGGTGGATGCGCGACGTGGGTAGGTCACACGGATTTGGCGGGCATAAAGTGCCACGCTCCAACGTCGGATCGCTGCGCCGCGTCCCGACGTTGCGCTCTGTTACGCCCCGGCTCCAGAGCCGGGGCCGCGTGGATACATGCGATTCCGGATCAAGTCCGAGGCGGAGCAACTCCCGCTCCCACCGCACCGCGGCCCGACGCTGCGCTCCCCCACCGCTCCGGCCGCAGAGCCGGAGCCTCGCCGTTCCACGCGGTCCCGGATCAAGCGCGGGACGCAACACCTCCCGCTACCCCTCCGGCCCGATCCGGCTCAGGTCCGGCTCCAGCCAGCCCAGCTGCCGCCGCATTGCCGTGCGCGCGAGCTTCAGCACCATCGCCTTGCGCCGCGCGGGGGCGAGCCTGGTCAGCGGCGCCTCGCGCAGCACCGCCGCGTCGTAGCGGTCGGCGACGATCAGGCCGCAGCCGTCCTCGGGCAGCACCTCCTGCGGGAACCCCTCGGGCACGGCCCAGAAGAAGCGGTCGCACCACTGCAGATAGCCCTGCCATTTCGCATCCGCACGAAAGTCGGCGAGCGAGCTCTTGCACTCAACGATCCAGACCTCGCCCTTCGCCGTCAGACAGGCGAGGTCGACCCGAAACCCCCGCGCTGGCACGAATTCCGGGATCGCCGTCACGTCGAGCGTGTCGAGATGGCGCCAGACGCCGCGGGCGATTTCGAAGCCGGGGGCAAGCGGTTGGGCAGGCAGGGTCATGGCCCTACATGAACGTATGGTGAACGGCTCGTCAAGGACAAGCCGCCGCACCCCTTGCAACACGCCCGCGCGTCGCTATCTGATGGCTCAGGCGGGTGCTGTTCCTCTCGTTTGGGCTCTTATATTCACGAGGCCTTACTTTTTCTCGCGGGAGCTGGCTCTGCGACTGACCCTGGTCTATCGCACCCGGCGCCCACCTGGTTTTCCAGGTCCCGAGAATCAGCAGTTCCGACGGTTGCTACGGGCCCGCCGCTTTTCCATCCTTCCAGGTCGCGATCCGGCTGCACCCACGCGCAGCCCGCGCTAGGCTGCGCGGCATGACCGACCTGACCGAGATCAAGGCCACCCAGCGCCGCGCCGCCTTCGCCGCGCGCAAGGCCGCGCATGCCAGCGGGGCCGAGGCCACCGACCCGCTGTCGCAGGCGGTGCGGGCCGCGCCCTCGCGCATCGTCGCGGGCTACATGCCGATCCGCACCGAGATCGACCCGATCGCCGCCATGACAGTGCTCCACGCCGAGGGCCGGCGGATCTGCGTCCCGGTCATCGAGGGCGCGGGCCAGCCGCTCGCGTTCCGCGAGTGGACGCCCGACGCCATGCTCGTCCCCGGCCCCTTCGGCGCGCAGGTGCCCGAGGGCGGCGACTGGCTCACCCCCGACACGCTGATCGTGCCGCTCGTCGCCTTCGATCGCGCGGGCAATCGCCTCGGCTATGGCGGCGGGTTCTACGACCGCACGCTCGAACGGCTCCGCGCCCACGCCCCCACCCACGCCATCGGCCTCGCCTATGCCGCGCAGGAGATGCCGCTGACGACCGAGCCCACGGACCAGCCGCTCGACCGCATCGTCACCGAGGCCGGGATCATCGACCCGCTTGCCGCGCCCGTCGCCGCGCGCTAACCCGGACCCATGCGTATTCTCTTTCTGGGCGACGTGATGGGCCGCGCGGGGCGCCGCGCCATCACCGAAGGGCTCGCCGATCTCAAATCCGCGCTGAAGGCCGACTTCACCATCGTGAACGGCGAGAACGCCTCGGGCGGTATGGGCCTGACCGGCGGCCATGCGGACCTCCTGTTCGAGGCGGGGGCCGACTGCGTGACGCTGGGCGACCACGCCTTCGATCAGAAGGACATGCTCACCCATATCGCGGGCGACGACCGCATCCTGCGCCCGCTGAACTTCGCGAAGGACGCGCCGGGCCGCGGCGCGCGCATCTTCGAGGTCAGCCGCGGGCGGCGCATCCTCGTGGTGCAGGCACTGGGCCAGGTCTTCATGAAGCGTCCCTTCCCCGACCCGTTCTCGGCCGTGGAGGCGGAGCTGAAGCGCGCTCCGCTCGGCGGGCGCGTCCACGCCACGCTGGTCGATTTCCACGCCGAGGCGACGAGCGAGAAGATGGCGATGGGCCACTGGTGCGACGGTCGCGCCTCCGCCGTCGTCGGCACCCACACCCATGTCCCCACCGGCGACGTGCAGGTGCTGCCCAAGGGCACCGCCTACATGACCGATGCGGGCATGTGCGGCGATTATGACAGCGTCATCGGCATGGAAAAGGCCGAGCCGATGCGCCGCTTCATCATCGGCATGCCCAAGGCCCGCTTCACCCCCGCCGAAGGGCCCGCCACCCTGTCGGGCCTGTTCGTCGAGACCGACGACCGCACCGGCCACGCAATCGCCGCGCATCCCATCCGCCACGGCGGGCGGTTGGCACAGGCCCTGCCATCTTGACCTTTCCGCGCCTCGCGTCACATTCGCGACGTTTGCCACCTGCGAGGGACCAATCCCCGTGACCGAGCTTTTGTCCTTCGAATATCCCGGCGCCATTGCGGGCATCGTCATCGTGCTGGGCATGTTCGCCGTTTTCCTGACCGAGCGCTGGCCGGTCGAGGTCGTGGCGATGGTCGCGGCAGGCGTCATGGTCGTGACCGGGCTGGTGGAACAGGCGGCGGTCCTGACCGCGCTGTCGAACCCCGCGCCCTGGACCATCGCGGCCATGTTCATCCTGTCGGGTGCGCTGGTGCGCTCCGGCGCGCTGGCCGCGTTTTCCCAGCGCATCGCCGATCAGGCGGGCACCCGGCCCGTGGCAGTGGTCGCGGCACTCGGGGCCTTCACGCTGATCGCCTCGGCCTTCATGAACAACACGCCTGTCGTGGTCATGCTGATCCCGGTGGTCCTCGGCCTTTCGCAGTCGATGAAGGTCGCGCCGTCCAAGCTGCTGATCCCGCTCAGCTACACCGCGATCCTGGGCGGGATGCTGACGCTGATCGGCACCTCCACCAACCTGCTGGTGGACGGTGTCGCGCGCGAGGCGGGCCTCGCCCCCTTCACCCTGTTCGAGGTGACGCCGCTCGCGCTGATCGTCGCGGCGGCGGGCCTGATCTATATCCGTTTCCTCGCGCCCATCCTGCTGCCCGAGCGCAGCTCGATGGCCGGCTTCCTGACCGAGCGCAAGAGCCAGAAGTTCTTTACCGAGGTCGCCATCCCCATCGGTTCCCGCCTCGCCGGACGCCCGGTGATGGAGGTCGAGCTGTTCCGCCGCGACGGAATGCGGGTGATCGACGTGCTGCGCGGCGATGCCAGCCTCCGGCGCAGCTTCCCGGACGTGGAACTGGCAGAGGGCGACCGCGTCGTCCTGCGCACCGCGGTCAACGAGCTTCTGGGCCTCAAGGAAAGCGGCGACGTGGTGATGGTGGACCGCGCCGATGGGCGCCGCATGGTCACGGTCGAGGCGCTGATCTCGCCCGGCTGCCGTCTCGTAGGCCGCACGCTCGGCGGGCTGCGCTTGCGCCGCCGCTACGGCGTCTATCCCATCGCCATCCACCGCCGGAACCAGAACCTCGGCCGCCAGATGGACGAGGTGATCGTCCGCGTCGGCGACACCCTGCTGATCGAGGGCGACCCCGAGGACATCCAGCGCCTCGCCCGCGACGTCGACCTGGTGAACCTCGCCGAACCGATCGAGCGGCCCTTCCGCCGCTCCCACGCGCCGCTTGTGCTTGCCGTGCTGGCGGGCGTCGTCGTGCTCGCCACCATCGGCATCGCGCCCATCCACATCCTCGCGCTGCTGGGGGTCGCCATCGTGCTCGCCACCCGCGCCATCGACAGCGACGAGGCGATGGAATTCGTCGACGGGCGGCTGCTCGCCCTGATCTTCTCGATGCTCGTCATCGGCTCGGGGCTGGAGGACGCAGGCAGCGTCGAGCTGATCGCGGGCACGCTCGCGCCGTTCCTGTCCGACGTGTCGCCCTGGCTGCTGGTGCTCGGCATCTACGCGCTGACCACGACGCTGACCGAGCTGGTGTCCAACAACGCCGTCGCGGTCGTCGTCACCCCCATCGCCATCGGCATCGCGCAGACGATCGGCGTGGACCCGCGCCCTCTGGTGGTGGCCGTGATGGTCGCGGCCTCGGCCAGTTTCGCCACCCCCATCGGCTACCAGACCAACACGCTGGTCTACGGCCCCGGCGGCTACCGCTTCACCGATTTCATGCGGATCGGCCTGCCGCTCAACGTGCTGCTGGCCTTCGTCGCATCGGCGGTGATCCCCTTCCTCTGGCCGCTCTGAGCGCGGCTTGAAAGGGGGCGCGCCCCTGCCGTATAAGGCGCGCAGATCACGCAATCGCAGGTAAGGGAGGCCCTCATGGCCGGACATTCCAAATGGGCCAACATCCAGCACCGCAAGGGCCGCCAGGACGCCGTGCGCTCCAAGCTGTTCTCCAAGCTCAGCAAGGAGATCACCGTCGCCGCCAAGATGGGCGACCCCGATCCCGACAAGAACCCCCGCCTGCGCCTCGCGGTGAAGGAGGCCAAGAGCCAGTCCATGCCCAAGGACAATATCGACCGCGCCATCAAGAAGGCGATCGGCGGCGATGCCGAGTCCTATGACGAGATCCGCTACGAGGGCTACGGCCCCTCCGGCGTCGCCGTGATCGTCGAGGCGATGACCGACAACCGCAACCGCACCGCGTCCAACGTCCGCTCCACCTTCTCCAAGAACGGCGGCAATCTTGGCGAGACCGGTTCGGTCGGCTTCATGTTCGACCGCAAGGGCCAGATCACCTACCCGGCGGATGCGGGCGATGCCGACACCATCATGATGGCCGCGATCGAGGCCGGTGCCGAGGATGTCGAAAGCTCCGAGGACGGCCACGTCATCCTGACCGCCGACACCGACCTCAACGACGTCTCGAACGCGCTCGAAGCCGAGCTGGGCGAGAGCGAGAGCACCAAGCTGATCTGGAAACCCCAGACCACCACCGAACTCGACCTCGACGGCGCGCAGAAGCTGATGAAGCTGATCGCGGCACTGGAAGACGATGACGACGTCCAGAACGTCACCGCCAATTTCGAGATCTCCGACGAGGTGATGGAACAGCTCTGAGCGCCGCGTCCCGGCCCCCGAGCCGGGACCGCCCTCCGATCCATCCCCTCCGTTCCGGCCTCGAGCCACCTTCTCCCCAGCGCGGAATCAAGGCCGAAGGCCGCCGCGCATCGCCGGGCCGCCCCCCCGGCACGGCGATTTGGCTGATGGTGGTGCATGACTGCGACCTCACACGGACTTGGCTGCCATAAAATGCCATGTTCGAACCGAAGATCGCCGCACCGCGGCCCGCCGATGCGCGGCTCACACCCGCCGCGTCAGCGCCCGGAACCGCAGGCCCATCGCCGTCACGCTCACCACGCTGGCCAGCAGGATGCCCTGATAGATCCCCGCGACACCGCCGCCCTCGCGGATCGCCAGCCACCAGCAGGCGGGCACCATCACGCCCCAATAGCTCACCAGATGCAGCGCCGTGGGCACCCAGGTATCGCCGCGCCCCCGGCAGGCATGACTCATCACCGTCTGGTTGCCGTCGAAGACCAGCGCCAGCGTCATCCACACCATCACCGGTGCAGCCGCGCCCAGCACCGCCGCATCGTCGGTGAAGAGCCGCAGCGCCCCCACCGGGAACAGCGTGTAGAGCATCGCGAACACCGCCGAGGACCCGGTGGCGAGCGCCAGCCCCACCCATCCGGCGAGCGCCATGCCGCGCGCATCGCCGCGCCCCCAGGCATTGCCGACCCGCACCTGCACCGCCGACGCGATCCCGAAGGCGAGCATGAAGGTCAGCGCCAGGAACTGGAACAGCACCGCGTTCGCGGCCAGCGCCAGCGTGCCCATCCATCCGACGAACTGCGTGACCATCACGAAGGCCCCCGCCTCGAACGTGTAGGACAGCCCCGCGCCGTAACCGATGCGTCGCTGCTCGGCGGGGGGCGGGGCCTCCGCCGCGACCGCGATGCCGTAGCGCTCCCGCCCCGGCATCAGGTGGCGGGCATAGACCCACAGCCCCAGCGCCAGCAGGGCGGAGTTTATCACGGTGGCGATGGCCGCACCCTCCGCCCCCAGCGCCGGGACCGGCCCCGCGCCGAAGACCAGCACCAGGTTCAGCCCCAGATTGGTCAGGTTCGCGATGGCGACCGCGATCATCCCCACCTTGGGCCGGTGCAGCGCCTCCAGAAAGGTCGTCGTCACGAAGTAAAGCGCGACGAAGGGCAGGGCGAGCGCCACGATCCGCGTCACGCCCCCCGCACTCTGCGCCCGCGCCGGGTCCTGCCCGAGCAGCGCGAAGAGCTGCGGCGCGAATTGCAGCGCCAGGGCGGCGGCCAGCCCGACACAAGCCCCGTACATCACGCCGCGCCGCCAGATCGTCCCCGCCGCACGGTCGAGCCCGGCGCCCGTCACCCGCGCCGTCAGCACGCCGACGCCCAGCGTCAACCCGGCCAGTGCGGCGAGCAGACTGTCATAGATCGTCAGACCCAGCGTGTAGTCGGCCAGCTCCTCCGCCCCCGCGCGACCCAGCACCAGCACGTCCACGGTCGCGAATCCCACCAGCCCCAGCCGGGCCAGCATCACCGGCCAGGCGAGGATCAGCGTGCGCCGCACGTGGTCGGCGATCGTGTGGTTGGGCAGGGTCTCCATCCGTCCCGCCTATACGGGACGGCGGGGCAGGGGAAGGGCCGATCCAGCCCGGTTGGCGCGCTTGGCTCAGACGTCGTCGGGCATCAGGAACAGGTCGGTATCGCCCGGTGCGGCCCCCGCAGCCGTCAGCATCGCGTGGATCTGTCCGCGGTGGTGGGTCTGGTGGTTGAACATATGCGTCAGGACCGTCGTCGTCGGCTTGCCGATCTCCTTGCCTGCAGCGCCCGAATACCAGCTCATGTCGCCGCGCAGGTCCGCATCGTTGAGACTCTGGCTCCAACGGAGGATCTCCGCGTCGAGCTTGCCGCGCGCGGCGGTCAGGCTGTCCCAGTCGGGCTCCTCCTCGGTGGACATGGTGATCGAGCCGGCGCTCGGGCCGTCCATGCCGGCGAGGCGGCTCATCCAGATGCGGTCGGCCCAGAGCAGGTGGTTCATCGTGCCGTGGATCGAGGCGAAGAAGGCCCGCCGATCCTCGCGCCGCGCGCCTTCGTCGAGCGTGCCCGCTGCCGCGACCTGCGCCCCGTTCTGCCACGCGGAATAGCGGGCCATCATCCGCACCCAGTCCGAGGTAATCATCCGTCACCGTCCCCATGCTGCAATCGCTCGGTCGCATTTCGCACCGAACCCGCCACCTTGGCGAGCGGAAAACGCGTAGCGGGCGGCGGCCATTAACCGGTCTCCCGCGAAATCTGGCGGAGCATTTGCTCAAGTCAATGATTTTAAACGGAAAACGACAAGGCAGCGAAGTCCGCCGCGTTAACCTTTTCCCGGCGGGGAAAGGGCAAACCTAGCCAACCCGCCAATCCGGAGCCTTCTCAGGGCTCCACCGGCTTTCCCCGCGGGGAAATGGTCAGTGCTCTTGCCCCATTCCCCGTGGGGAAGGGTCAGGCGGTTCCGCTTTCCGCCCCCTCGACCCGGTTCTTGAAGGTCTCGAAGAACTGGTCGGCCATCTTCTTGGCGAAGCCGTCGACGATCCGGCTGCCGAGCTGCGCCAGCTTGCCGCCCACCTTGGCATCGACCGTGTAGGCAAGTTCGGTCCCCTCGGGCACCTCCGCCAGCGCCACGTCCGCAGCACCCTTGGCGAAGCCCGCGGCCCCGCCCTTGCCCTCGCCCACGATGCGGTAACTGACGGGAGCCACGACATCTTCGAGCCGCACGGCACCCTTGAAGGTCGCCTTCACCGGCCCGACCTTCTGCACGACCGTCGCCTCGAACCCCTCCTCCGGCGATCCGGTCAGCTCCTGGCAGCCGGGGATGCAATCCTTCAGCACCTCGGGGTCGTTGAGCGCAGCCCAGACCGTGTTGCGATCCGCCGCGATGGTGCGCGTGCCGGTCAGTTCCATGATGCTCTCCCCGAATGTTTGCGGGGCGAATCTAGATGCGACGCCCGGTCGCGGCAAGCCTCAGCCGAGCGAGTAGGGCAGCACCCCGCGCGCGTCGGGGTCGATATGCACCTCCCGCTCCAGCGGCGGCACGGCCCGCTGGTGGCAGGCCTCGCGCGGGCAGATGCGGCACGATACGCCGATCGGCTCGAACGCCGAAGGGTCGCCCAGCGGCAGGCCGTCGGCGTAGACGAGCGCGCCCGCATGCTCGATCTCGCAGCCGAGCGCGATGGCCTGCCGCCGCACCGGCGCGCCGAAGGCGGCGGCCCCGCGCGACACGTCATGGGCCAGGCATAGATAACGAGACCCGTCCGGCGTCTCCGCCAACTGCCGCAGGAACCGGCCCGGTTGCTCGAATGCGCGATGGACGTTCCACAAGGGGCACGCCCCGCCGAACCGGGCGAATTGCAGCCGCGTGGCCGAATGCCGCTTGGTGATCGTGCCCGCCGGATCGACCTTGGCGAAGAAGAATGGCACGCCCCGCGCACCGGGCCGTTGGAGGGTCGAGAGCCGGTGCCCCACCTGCTCGACCGAAGCGCCGAAGCGGGCTGAGAGCCGTTGCAGGTCGTGCCGCATATCCCGCGCTGCTTCCGCGAACTGGGCATAGGGCATCAGCGCCGCCCCCGCGAAATAGTTGGCGAGCCCAACCCGAGCGATGGCCCGCGCGCTGTCCGAGGTGAAGCGGGCGAGGTCCAGCGTCGCGTCGATCAGCTCGCCATGCGCGATCAGCCCGATCTGGTGCAGTACCTGGAACAGCCGCGTCGCGGGGTCCGCCTCGGCCGCGATGGTCAGCGTGGTGCCGTCGAAGCGGCGCAGCGCGCCCCCCTCCAGCCGCAGCCCGATCCCGCGCCCCTCCAGCCAAGCGGCCGCGTCGGACAGCCGGTCGGCATGGGGCAGGTGGCGCGCGGCGAAGCCTTCCGCAGCCCGGTCGATCGCGTCGATATAGTTGTCGCAGTAATGAAAGAAATCGCGCACCTCTTCCCACGGCTGGGGGATCAGGCCGGTATGCGCGAGCTTTTCGTCCAGTGTCGCCAGACGTTCGGTTGCCTCGCGGTGCTGTCGGTGCAGGGCGAGGAAGGCGCGTGCGAGGTCCGGCGCGTTGCCCGCCACCAGCGACAGGTCCGCGGGCGCGACCTCGCCCAGGCCCGGATCGGCCAGCGCCTCGCGCATGTCGGTGGCGAGCCGGTCGGCCTCGCCCGCGTCGAGCGTGGCGATGTCGTAGGAGAACTCGCGCGCCAGCGACAGCAGCACGGTGGAGGCCACGGGGCGATGGTTGTTCTCCATCTGGTTGAGGTAGCTGAGCGAGACGCCGAGCCGCTGTGCGAACGCCTTCTGCGTCAGCCCCTCGCCCCGGCGGATGTCGCGCAGCGTGCCGCCCGCGTAGATCTTGGTTCGTGCCATCGGACAGCCTGCCGTCTGGGGGTTTGCAAAGCCCTTGATGCGCTTTGCAAACCCCGGTTTCAAGCGGCGCGTCGCGTCAGGCGCCGCGGTCCGAGCGGTCGGCGACGAACTCCTCCAGCATTCGGTCGTCGCGCGCCTCCTCCAGCCGGGTCAGGCGATCCTCGCGGATGCGTGCATCGATACGGTATTTCACGAGGTTGACGAGGCTGAGCGTCAGCAGGAACACCCCCATCCCCCAGAAACCCTTCGTCGACAGGTTTACCGGGGCAAGCCAGATCGAGAGGGCCAGCATGCCGTAGGCGGTTGCCACGCCTGCCATGTTGAACAAAGTCATCGCGTTGTTGCCGGTGTCGCGTTGTGTCATTTCTCATCTCCTTGCTTGGATTTCAGGCGGGCGAGCACGTCGCTGGCCCGGGTGGTGGAGGGCGCGCCGAACCCGGCCTCGCCCAGTCTGTCTGTGACTGTGCCGCCGTCGAGGTCGCGGTCGATCTCGTCGAGGATCTCGGCCTGCTCGAACGGGTCGTCCTGGCCCAGCACACGCGCGATGAGCTCCTCGGCCTCGGCGACATGCGGGGTGGTCGCACCGCGCCCGAGCTGCCGCTGCGCGCGGCGCTCACGGTCCACGGCGCGGGCGCCGATCGCGCCCTGCTTGAGGTCGATGATCCGGCGGTTGGCCTTGTCGAGACTATGCCGCAGCCGGGTGATCTGCCCGTCGAGCCGGTCGAGGGTGCGGGCGCGGACCGCGCGCTCGTTCTCCATGTCGGCGATGGCCCCGGCGGCCTGCGTGGCGAGGTCCTCGCGGTTCGCGGCCAGTGCCGCTTCGGCCCGCGTGGTCAGGTCCGCGATGCGGGCGTCGAGATCGTCGGCGGCGCGCGACTCGACCCGCTGACGCTGCACGAGGGTGGCGAGCGTGGTCCGGGCCGTGCGGAAACCCGCCTGTGCCTCGCGGATCTTCTGGTCGATCAGCTCGATGGCGTATTCGTCGGTCAGCCGCTCCTCCGCACGGGCGTTCGCCCCGCGCCAGAGCGTTTCAATCATCCTCAGCATATCTGCGCCTCCTGTTGAACGTTGTTCACAAAGCGCAGATGGGGAGGCTTGAACGCCGTTCAACCCGACGATTGAACAGCGTTCAAATGACGTGACGTCCGATGTCAGTCCGCGGCGGCCTCGCACCCGGCGCGGACGATGAAGGAGATCGCCTCCGGCAGATCGTCCCGCCGAACGCCCGAGATGCGGCCTTCCACCCCCAAGAGGACCAGCCCGTGAATGGAAGAGAAAAGGGCGCGGGTCAGCATCTCGATCCGGGTCGGGTCGGCGGACCTCGCCAGCTCGCGCAGCGGCAGCGCGATGAGATCGAACAGAGCTGCGAGAGCCGTGCCATAGGCGGGCGGCACATCGTCGTCGGCCCGCATCTCCACGTCGAACAGGGCGCGCCAGCGGCGCGGATTGGCGAGAGCGTAGTCTAGATAGGCTTCGGCCATCGTCACCATTCGGTCGGGCGGCGGTGCGTCGGCGACCGTGGTCACCGCGGCCTGGATCTGTGCGCCCATCGCGGTGAAGGTGCGCAGGTTCACGGCCAGCGCGAGGGCGTGGAGATCGGGAAAGATCGTGTAGATCGACCCGACCGCGCAGCCCGCGCTCTCGGCAAGATCGCGGGCCCGAAGGCTGGCGAGACCCTCGGCGGCGATCTGCGCCTCGGCGGCGTCGATCAGGCGGGTGCGCAACTCGGCGCGGCGGTCGCTGGTGGACATGAGCTCTCCTCCATGAGCGTCGTTCATAATCGGATCGAGCGTGCATGCAATGAGTTCGCAGTTTCGCAATTCGCGGATGGTGCGCTGCAAACACTCTGCAAATTCGCGCGATAGCCGTGGACGCGGGATGCCCGTGCTGTCTAGGCTGCCGCAAAGGTCAATTGCGGAGTCCGCCATGAAAGACATCCTCGAACAGCTCGAAGCCCGCCGGGACGAAGCGCGCTTGGGCGGCGGTCAGGCCCGCATCGACCGCCAGCACGCCAATGGCAAGCTGACCGCGCGCGAACGGCTGGACGTGCTGCTCGATCCGGGCAGTTTCGAGGAATACGACATGTTCGTCGCCCACCGCGCGACGGATTTCGGGATGGAAAAACAGAAATATCCCGGCGACGGGGTCGTGACCGGCTGGGGCACGATCAACGGGCGGCAGGTCTATGTCTTCAGCCAGGATTTCACGGTGCTGGGCGGCTCGCTCTCCGAAACCCACGCGCAGAAGATCTGCAAGATCATGGACATGGCGATGCAGAACGGCGCACCGGTGATCGGGCTGAACGATTCGGGCGGCGCGCGCATTCAGGAGGGCGTCGCCTCGCTCGCCGGCTATGCCGAAGTGTTCCAACGCAATATCGAGGCCTCCGGCGTCATTCCGCAGATTTCGGTCATCATGGGGCCCTGCGCGGGCGGGGCGGTCTATTCGCCCGCGATGACCGACTTCATCTTCATGGTCCGCGATTCGTCCTACATGTTCGTCACTGGCCCTGACGTCGTGAAGACGGTGACGAACGAGACCGTGACGGCCGAGGAGCTTGGCGGCGCGTCCACGCACACCGCCAAGTCCTCGGTCGCGGATGCCGCCTTCGAGAACGACGTGGAGGCGCTGGCCGAGGTGCGGCGGCTGGTCGACCTGCTTCCGCTGTCGAACCGGGAAAAGCCGCCCGTCCGGCCCAGCTTCGACGCGGCGGACCGGATCGACAGCAGCCTCGACACGCTGATCCCGGACAACGCGAACACGCCCTACGACATGACCGAGCTGATCGTGAAGCTGGCGGACGAGGGCGATTTCTTCGAGATGCAGGCGGCCTACGCCAAGAACATCCTGACCGGCTTCATCCGGCTGGAGGGGCGCACGGTCGGCGTGGTCGCCAACCAGCCGATGGTGCTGGCCGGCTGCCTCGACATCGCGGCGAGCCGCAAGGCCGCGCGCTTCGTCCGGTTCTGCGACTGTTTCGAGATCCCGCTGCTGACGCTGGTGGACGTGCCCGGCTTCCTGCCCGGCACCAGCCAGGAATGGAACGGCGTCATCAAACATGGGGCGAAGCTGCTCTACGCCTATGGCGAGGCGACGGTGCCCAAGGTCACGGTCATCACGCGCAAGGCCTATGGCGGGGCCTACGACGTGATGGCGTCCAAGCACATCAAGGCGGACGTCAACTACGCCTGGCCCACGGCGGAGATCGCTGTGATGGGCGCGAAGGGCGCGGCGGAGATCATCTACCGCTCCGAACGCGACGATGCCGAGAAGATCGCGCAGCGCACGACCGAATACGAGGCGGCCTTCGCCAACCCGTTCAAGGCGGCGGAGAAGGGCTTCATCGACGAGGTCATCATGCCGCACTCGACCCGGCGCCGCATCACGCGCGCCTTCGCGGCCCTGCGGGGCAAGCGCCAGTCGATGCCTTGGAAGAAGCACGACAACATCCCGCTTTGATCGCGGAATGCCGTGCCCGACCCTTCGGTCGGGCTGATCGCCGGGCGACCGGCTCAACCGCTCGCGTTCGGTCTTGATGGGGCGACGCGGCGCAGAGCAGAGACGAGGAGAGAGACCATGCGTCTTCACCGAACCTGCCTTGCGGGCCTCGCGCTCGCGGCTGCGCCGTGCGCTGGAGCTTTCGCGCAGACCTTCACCATTTCCGGTGGGCTGACCGCCGACTTGGAGGAGATCGTCTGGATCGAAAACCTGGAGGGTGGCGGCACACATGCGGAACTGCGCGTGACGCCGAATTTCGATCCCGAGCCGTTCGGCCCGCGCCCGCCTGCGGACGTGGTCGAGCCGCAGCAGGAACTGTGCGAGATCGTCTGGCCGCAGATCGCGGGCGAGGCGGGCGGCATGGGGATCACCCGGCTCGACGTGCGCTGGGGCTGGACGCCGGAACAGCAGGACGGGCCGTTCACCATCTCCCGCTCGCACACCAACCGCTTCGACGTGTCGGACGGCACCTGTCAGGCGCTGGAGCCGCGGGACCGGACGTTGGTTACGCCGCGGTCGGGGCCGGAAGTGCGCTGGCTACGATCGTCCGCCGCTCAGGACCGGCAGCTCGACGGGATCGGGCTCAACGTGTTCTACCGCCTGCCCGAACCGCTGTCGGCCTATTCGGACGATCAGCTCGACGCGATGGCGCAGGAGCTGTGTGTGACCGAGGCGACCGACATCGTCGCGCGCAGGCACGCGGGCTATGACAGCATCCGCTACGAATGGGCCGCGATCGCCTTCGAGGAGCAGCTCGCCCCGAACAGCACCGAGAGCCGTCGTTTCGTCTGGTTCCTGAACGAACAGTATGCCTGCGAAGCGTCCCTGTCAGAAAGCGAGATCGAAGAGATCCGGGCGGCGATGCGGTGACGCGGACGGGCTGGCATATGGAGCGGAGCGCGGATCGGCTGGTCCTGTCGCGCCGGGCGCAGGCCCGGTTCGACGTGGCGGCGACAGCCAGCTTCCCGTCCGCGCGGCGCGGGCGGCTCGCGCACCAGATCCGACAGGATCTGTGGCGGCGTCTGCGCGATCTTCGCGGCTTCGCGCCAGTCGTCGAGGTGACGGGACGCGGGCCGTTGACCGTGCGGGCCGGAGGCTCCGTCGCAGGGCGGGTGCCGCCGGGGACCGAGGCGACCATCGCCGACATGCTCACCGACCCGGCCCTGCGGGCGCGCTGGATGTCCCAGGCCGCGCCGCGCGCTACCTCTCCCTCACCCAGCGAAGGAGAGGGATCATGACCAAGGATCACGGGCCGTCCATCAAGGATGACGAGAAATACGAGGCGCTGCGCGACGAGGGCTATTCCAAAGGGAAGGCCGCGGCCATCGCCAATTCGGGGAAGGACGCGTCGGAGAAGGGCGGCAGCAACCCGCCCTACGAGGAGTGGACGAAGGACGAGCTCTACGACCGGGCGCAGGAGCTCGAGATCGAGGGGCGATCGAACATGAGTAAAGAAGAGTTGATCGATGCCCTGCGAAGCTGAGCGGAACGGCATGGGGGGCGCGGCGTTAACCCTGTTCAACGCCAGTTCCAAGGAGAGTTTCCCATGGCCATCATTCGCACCACAGCCATTCTGGGCATCGTCGCACTCGCCGCTGCCTGCACCCCGGATCAGCAGCGCGGCGCGCTGGGCGGCGCAGCCGTCGGCGCCGCGGTCGGCGCGGGCACCGCAGCCGTCACCGATCGCGACATCTCCGACGGGGCCGTCGGCGGCGCGGCCGTCGGTGCAGCCGTCGGTGCCGCATCCAACTGATGCGCTTCGGCCCGCGCGCGGACACGGCGCGCGGGCCATCGCGGCGAACCAAATCGCCACTTGTCCGTTGACTTGTCGTGACCTGACAACGCAACGGAGTTTCCAATGTCTGAATTCAATACCATTCGCGCCGCTGTCCTCGCGCTCGTCGCGGCAGCTGCCCTGTCGGCTTGCGAAGTCGCGGCGGGGGCCGCGGTCGGGGCCGGTGTCGGCGCCGTGGGTGCCGAAGCGACCGGCAACGATGTCGAAGATGGCGCCGCCGTCGGGGCGATCGTCGGCGGAACCGCTGGCGCGCTCAACTGACGTTGCGTCGTCCGCGCGCCCGGACGGCGCGCGGACGCATTTTGCGAACCAAGATCGCGCTCATCCGTTGCATTCTCGTCCGACGACAACGCAACGGAGTTATTCATGTCCAAATTCTACACCATCCGCGTGGGCGCGGTCGCCCTCATCTCGGCCTTCGTCCTGGCCGCGTGCGAGCCGACCCCGACCGCCGTGGTCGACCCCCAGCCCGTGGGCGACGATGTCGAAGATGCCGCCGATGCCGCGAGCGTCACGGGCGCGTCGACGGGCGTCACCAACTGATCGGAGCGGGGCCGCCCCGCAAGGAGCGGTCCCATGCTGAAACATCGTGGCTTCCCCGGACGTCTTCGGGGAACCGATTACCAGTTCGTCCTGCGCCGGGCCAATCCATCCGGCGCCACCGAACTCAAGGCCCGCGAACGCTATCGCGACCGCCGACCCGATGACCGGGCGGCGGACGAGGCGTTCCTCTCCGCCCTTTGGGATCATTTCGGCGACGCGCCGTTCGAGCGCGGCAACCTCGATGCCGGGCGGCTGTCCTGGCTGCTGGGGCGCGAGGTCGTGCCTGCCGAGGATGCGTTCGATCCCAAGTCCTACGATGCCCTTTTGCGTATCGACGAGGCCGTGGCCCGTCGCAGTTTTCCGGAGGTGTTCCAATGAGAGTGTACCTGTTTCTCGCCGCGCTGCTGGCGCTGCCCGCCTGCAACGATTTCGGTGCCGGTGTCGGTATCAGTTCGGGCGGCGGCGTGAGCGTCGGCGCCTCGGGCCGCAGCTCGAACGGCACCCGCGGCGCGATCTCCTTCCCCGTTAACTAACCGTCAATCCGGCCGCCACGCCGAATGCCCGCTGAAGAGGCCCGACCCATGTTCAAGAAGATCCTGATCGCCAACCGCGGTGAAATCGCCTGTCGCGTCATCAAGACGGCGCGCAAGATGGGGATCGCCACCGTGGCGGTCTATTCGGACGCGGATCGCGATGCGCTGCACGTCCAGATGGCCGACGAGGCGGTGCATATCGGCCCGCCGCCCGCCAACCAGTCCTATATCGTGATCGACAGGATCCTCGAGGCGATCCGCCAGACCGGGGCGGAGGCGGTGCATCCGGGCTACGGCTTCCTGTCGGAGCGCGCGGAGTTCGCCGAGGCGCTGGCCAAGGAGGGCGTCGCCTTCATCGGCCCGCCGCCGGGCGCGATCGAGGCGATGGGCGACAAGATCACCTCCAAGAAGCTGGCCGCCGAGGCCGGGGTCTCGACCGTTCCCGGCTATATGGGCCTGATCGACGATGCCGAGCATGCGGTGAAGATCGCGACCGAGATCGGCTATCCGGTCATGATCAAGGCCAGCGCGGGTGGCGGGGGCAAGGGAATGCGGATCGCCTGGAACGACGCGGAGGCGCGCGAGGGCTTCGAGCTGTCGAAATCGGAAGCGGCCAACAGCTTCGGCGACGACCGCATCTTCATCGAGAAGTTCGTGACCCAGCCGCGCCATATCGAGATTCAGGTCCTCGGCGACAAACACGGCAACTGCATCTACCTGGGCGAGCGGGAGTGCTCGATCCAGCGGCGCAACCAGAAGGTCATCGAGGAGGCGCCGAGCCCCTTCCTCGACGAGGCGACGCGCAAGGCGATGGGCGAGCAGTCGGTGGCACTCGCGAAGGCGGTCGACTACTGCTCCGTCGGAACGGTCGAGTTCATCGTGGACGGGGACCGCAATTTCTACTTCCTGGAGATGAACACCCGCCTTCAGGTGGAGCATCCGGTCACCGAACTGATCACCGGGGTCGATCTGGTCGAGCAGATGATCCGCGTCGCCAATGACGAGAAGCTAGCGATGAGCCAGGACGACGTGAAGCTCGACGGTTGGGCCATCGAAAGCCGCCTCTACGCCGAGGATCCGTTCCGCAACTTCCTGCCCTCGATCGGGCGGCTGACCCGCTATCGCCCGCCGCAGGAGGTCGAGCGGCAGGTCCGCAACGATACCGGCGTCTACGAAGGCGGCGAGATCTCGATGTATTACGACCCGATGATCGCGAAGCTCTGTTCCTGGGGCCCGACGCGGGACGCGGCGATCGAGACGATGCGCGGCGCGCTCGACCGGTTCGAGGTGGCGGGGATCGGGCACAACCTGCCCTTCCTGAGCGCGGTGATGGATCATCCCCGCTTCGTGTCGGGCAACATCACCACCGCCTTCATCGCCGAGGAATATCCCGAGGGGTTCGAGGGCGCGGCCCTCGCCCCCGCGGACGCTGTGAAGATGTCCGCCGTCGCCGCCGCCTGCCACCTGGTGCGCCAGCGGCGCGGCGCGCAGGTCTCGGGCGCGATGGAGGGGCGCGAATACGAGCCCGGCACCGATTGGGTCGTGCGCATGGGCGACGAGGCGCGCGAGGTGACGGTCGCGGATGCGGGCGACTGGCTGTTCGACGTGACCATCGGCGGCGCGGTACTGAAGGTGGATCTGAGCGGCTGGCGGCCCGGCGACGCGCTGATCGACGCGGTGGTGGACGGCGCGCCCATGCCGATCAAGGCGCGGCGCATCACCGATGGCTTCGCGATGGACTGGCGGGGTGCCTCACGCAAGGTCTTCGTGCGCACGCCCCGCGTGGCGGAGCTTGCTGCCCTGATGCCCGAGAAACTGCCGCCCGACACGTCGAAGATGCTGCTCTGCCCGATGCCGGGGCTGGTCGTCTCGATCGCGGTGGAGGAGGGCGACGAGGTGCAGGAAGGGCAGGCGCTTTGCACCGTCGAGGCCATGAAGATGGAGAACGTCCTGCGCGCCGAGCGCAAGGGCGTGGTGTCCAAGCTGAACGCGGCGCCGGGCGACAGCCTCGCCGTGGACGAGATCATCATGGAGTTCGAGTGAGGTGAACCCCGGCGCCGACCGTCTGGAAGCATGGCTTCGGCGCCGCGTGACCGGGGCGCCATCTGGATCTTGCGTCTCGGACTCGCGCATGTTCCCTGAATGTTCTATCTTTGTGACTTGCCCGAGTCGTTCGGATGGCCCTCATGGAACCGCAGGTCGCGACCCTGTTCTTCGACATGAACTCCTATTTCGCCTCCGTCTGGCAGGCGGAGGATCCTGCCTTGCGCGGGCGGCCCGTCGGCGTGGTCACGACCGATGCGCCGGGGGCCGCGATGATCGCCGCCTCGCGCGAGGCGAAGCGGATGGGCATCAACATGATGCGGGTCGCCGAGGCGCGGCGCATCTGCCCGGAGATCGCGATCCGCGAGGCGCGGCACGACTTGTTCGTGGACTACCACCACCGGATCCGGGCCGCCGTGGACACGGTGCTGCCGATCCGCATGGCCCATTCGGTGGACGAGTTCTCCTGCGACCTGACCGGCTCGCAATGCGGGCTTTCACGCGCGCTGGCACTCGGGCGCGCGGTGCAGGACGCGATCCATGCGCAGGTCAGCCCGGCGCTCGACTGCTCGGTCGGGGTGGCGCCGAACAAGCTGCTCGCCAAGATCGCCGCGGGCCTGCGCAAACCGGCTGTGGACTGGCTGCACCCGGACGTCATGCCGGGCAAGATCGCGCATCTGGCGCTGGGCGATATTCCAGGGGTGTCCAAAGGCATTTTCACGCGTCTGTCGCGCGCGGGCATCCGCGATGTGACACAGCTTCACGCCCTGTCGCCCAAGGCGGCGCGGCATCTATGGCGCAACGTGGAGGGCGAGCGCTTCATCCGGCAGCTGCAGGGGGAGCGGGTGGTCTACCCGGAGACGGAGCGGCACAGCCTGGGGCACGGGCAGGTGCTGACGCCCGCCAACCGCACGGGCGAGGGCGCGCGGCTGGTCGCGCGGCGCCTGCTGGTCAAAGCGGCCGCCCGGCTGCGGCGCGAGGGGATGCTGGCGGGCTCGCTGCATGTTTCGGTCAAATGCGCGGTCCGGGGCCGTGTCTCGGCGGAGCGGCGGATCGGGGCCACGCAGGACAGTTTCGACCTGCTGCGCAGCTTCTCGGACTGTTGGGGCCAGTTGCGGTTTGGCGAGCCGGTTTCGGTCAGCGTGATGCTGGGCGGGCTGGCGGAGATCGCGGAGCATTCGGGCGACCTGCTGGGCGCGCGGCAGGGCGGCACCCGAACCCCGCGCGAGGATCTGTGCGCGGCGATCGACGCGCTCAACAAGACCTTCGGGCAGGACACCATCCGCTACGGCGAGCTGCCGCCGCACAAGGTGGCCTATACCGGGGCGAAGATCGCCTTCCAGCGCATCCCCGACCGCGAGGAATTCCACGAATAGCGGCTCACTCCGCGCGGCGCAGCGCCTCCAACGCATCGCGGCGGGCGGCGCGTTCGGCGCGCAGCTCGATCTCGCGCGAGGTCATGTTGTCGACCCGCCGCACGAGTTCGCGCATCGTGATCGGCAGCCGGGTGCGGTATTCGACCGTGCCGTCGGTATCGACCAGCACCATAAGGAAGCCGCGCGGGCGGAACCGCTCCCGCAACGCCTCGTTGCCTTCGGTATCGACGATCAGCACGAGGCTGCGCTCCTCCAGATCGCGCTCGGCGGTTGCGAACTCCTCCATCTGTCGCAGGAAGCGGGGATCCTCCGGCGTGTCGGCGAAGACGATCACGGGCCGGGCGGTCCACAGGAATTCGGCGAGCGGGTCATCCGCCTCGACCTCCTGCGCGTGCAGGGGCAGGGCGAGGATCATCAGGAAGGTCAGCAATCTGGCGAGCATCCGGGCTCCTTTCGCCCCTCAACATAGGCATTTTCCAGCGACAGGGGAGGGGCGCGGATGACCGGGCATCTGCCAATTGGACGCACCCGCGGACTCGCGGGACGCGAGGTCGGGGCACTCGCCTATGGCTGCTGGCGCTTCGGCGACGCGGACGAAGCACAGGTCGTGGCGCTGCTAGGGGCGGCGCGAGTGGCCGGGATGGACGTGCTCGACACGGCGGCGATCTACGGTTTCGGCTCCCATGCGGGCTTCGGCGGGGCAGAGCGGCAGCTGGGCGCGGCCCTGCGCGCCGCGCCGTCGCTGGCGGAGGGCGCGGTTATCGTAACCAAGGGTGGGATCGAGCCGCCCTTGCCCTATGACAGCCGCGCCGAGGCGCTGACAGCCAGCCTCGACGCATCGCTGAAGCGGCTGGGCGTAGAGCGGGTGGATTTGTTCCTCGTGCACCGGCCCGACCTGTTGGCGGGCCATGCCGAGGTGGGCCGCGCGCTCGACGCGATGGTGGCCTCCGGCAAGGCCGGGGCGGTCGGCGTCTCGAACTACAGCCCCGCGCAGACCCGCGCGTTGCAGGCCGCGATGCAGACGCCGCTGGCGGTCACGCAGCCGGAGATTTCGGCCGCGACGGTGGATGCATTGAGCGACGGCACGCTCGATCTCGCGCAGGAACTTTCGCTGCTGCCGATGGCGTGGAGCCCGCTGGGCGGCGGCGAGTTGATGACCGGCTCGGGGCCGGTGCAGGACGCGCTCGACGCCATCGCGACCGCCAACGGCACCGACCGCGCGGCGGCGGCGCTCGGCTGGCTGCTCGCGCATCCCGCCGGGATCATGCCCATCGTGGGCTCGCAGACCCCCGCCCGCATCCGCGCCGCCGCCGACGCCTATCAGATCAAGATGACCCGCCGGGACTGGTACGCCGTACTCGAAGCGTCCCTCGGCCATCCCATGCCGTGAAGGAGACAGCAATGAACGACTGGAAGAAACTCGCCGAGAAGGAGCTGCGCGGCCGCCCGCTCGAAGACCTGACCTGGAACACGGCGGAAGGCATCGCGATCCAGCCGCTCTATACGGCGGAGGATCTGGAGGGGTTGGAGCATCTGGGCACCGTGCCCGGCCACGCGCCCTTCGTCCGGGGTCCGCGCGCGACGATGTATGCGGGCCGCCCCTGGACCATCCGGCAATATGCGGGCTTCTCCACGGCGGAGGAGTCCAATGCCTTCTACCGCCGCGCGCTCGAGGCCGGGCAGCAGGGCGTCTCGGTCGCCTTCGACCTCGCCACCCATCGCGGTTACGACAGCGACCACCCGCGGGTGGAAGGCGATGTCGGCAAGGCGGGCGTGGCCATCGACAGCGTGGAGGACATGAAGATCCTCTTCGACGGCATTCCGCTGAAGGACATCTCCGTCTCGATGACGATGAACGGCGCGGTCATTCCGGTGCTGGCGAGCTTCATCGTGGCGGGGGAGGAGCAGGGCTGCTCGGTCGCGGACCTCAGCGGCACCATCCAGAACGACATCCTCAAGGAGTTCATGGTCCGCAACACCTATATCTACCCGCCCGAGCCCTCGATGCGGATCGTGTCGGACATCATCGCCTACACGTCCGAGAACATGCCGCGCTTCAACTCCATCTCGATCTCCGGCTACCACATGCAGGAGGCGGGCGCGAACCTGGTGCAGGAGCTGGCCTTCACCCTCGCGGACGGGCGCGAATATGTGCGCGCGGCCATCGACGCGGGCATGGACGTCGACACGTTCGCGGGCCGGTTGAGCTTCTTCTTCGCCATCGGCATGAACTTCTTCATGGAAGCCGCCAAGCTGCGCGCCGCGCGCCTGCTGTGGCACCGGATCATGAGCGAGTTCGAGCCGAAGAAGCCCGGCTCGCTGATGTTGCGCACCCATTGCCAGACGAGCGGCGTGTCCCTGCAGGAGCAGGATCCCTACAACAACGTTGTGCGTACCGCCTACGAGGCGCTGGCCGCCGTATTGGGCGGAACGCAGAGCCTGCACACCAACTCTTTCGATGAGGCGATCGGCCTGCCGACTGCGCATTCCAGCCGCATCGCGCGCAACACGCAGCTGATCCTGCAGGAGGAGACAGGGATCACCAAAGTCGTCGATCCGCTGGCGGGCTCCTACTATGTCGAGAAGCTGACCGCCGACCTCGCCGATGCGGCCTGGGCGCTGATCGAGGAGGTCGAGGAGATGGGCGGCATGACCAAGGCCGTCGCCTCCGGCATGCCGAAGCTCAGGATCGAGGAGGCCGCCGCGCAGAAGCAGGCGCGCATCGACCGCGGCGAGGAGGTCATCGTCGGCGTCAACAAGTACCGTCGCGAGAAAGAGGAGGAAATCGAGGTCCTCGACATCGACAACGTTGCGGTGCGAGAGGCGCAGGTGAAGCGGCTGGAAAGCATCCGCGCGGCCCGCGATCAGGCCAAATGCGACGCGGCGCTGGCCGCGTTGGAAGAGGCGGCGCGCGGCAGCGGCAACCTGCTGGCCGCCGCGGTCGAGGCGGCGCGCGCGCGCGCGAGCGTGGGGGAGATTTCGGACGCGATGGAAAAGGTATTCGGACGGCACCGCGCCGAGGTGAAGACGCTGGCCGGAGTCTATGGCGCGGCCTACGAAGGCGACGAGGGCTTCGCCCGCATCCAGAAGGACGTGGAGAGCTTCGCCGAGGAGGAAGGCCGCCGCCCGCGCATGCTGGTGGTCAAGATGGGGCAGGACGGCCACGACCGGGGTGCGAAGGTCATCGCCACCGCCTTCGCCGATATCGGTTTCGACGTCGATGTCGGCCCGCTGTTCCAGACGCCCGAAGAGGCCGCGCAGGACGCGATCGACAACGACGTGCACGTGATCGGCATCTCCAGCCAGGCGGCGGGGCACAAGACGCTGGCCCCGCAACTGGTACGCGCACTGCGCGAGCAGGGGGCCGAGGACGTGCTGGTCGTGTGCGGCGGCGTGATCCCGCAGCAGGATTACGCCTTCCTCAAGGAGGCGGGGGTCAAGGCGATCTTCGGACCCGGCACCAACATCCCCGAGGCGGCGGCGGGCATCCTCGACCTGATCCGGGCGGCGCGCGACTGATGCGGGCCGGGGCGCTGGCACTGATCCTGCTGGCGGGGGCCGCGGCGGCGCAGGAGCCGCTGCGCCCCGCCCCGCGCCCCTGCGATCAGATGCCGTGCCTGCGCTCGCTGCGCACCCTGCCGGGCACCGTCCCCAACCTCATCGGCGACGCCGACGACCAGATCGAGGACCGCGGCGCGTTCGACCCGAACGCCGCCACGCCCTATGATCCGGAGGCAACCGGTCCCACGCGGGACCTCCTGCTGCAACGACTGGGCCGCGACCGGCCGCGAAACCGGATCGGCCACTACTGAAAGGCGCCGCGATGAAGATCTGCGAGACCGACCCCACCTCCCCCGAAGCGCGCGCCATCCTGGAGCAGAGCTGGCGCTACCTCCGGGCGAAGTTTCCCAGCGAGGAGCGGTTCCACCTCGACGTCGCCCGCCTGCGCGCGCGCAACGTCGATTTCTTCCTCGCGACCGAAGGCGGCATGGCCGTGGGCTGCGCCGCCTTCGTCCGGCAGGCGGAGCATTGGGGCGAGATCAAGTCGATGTACGTGATCCCCGGCGCGCGCGGCTCCGGCATCGCGCAGGGTCTGCTGGAGCACCTGGAAGCCACCGCGCGGCTGGCGGGCTGCCGGATGCTGCGGCTGGAAACGGTCGAGGATCTGGACGTTGCCGTCGACTTCTATGCCCGCCACGGGTTCGAGCGTCGGGCGACGGTGGCGGGAGACGCGATGGGCGGCGACACGATCTTCATGGAGAAGAATCTTGCGCCGGAAACGGATGACGCCGCGTCACGGGCGGGATAGTCCGGGCGGCAGACCCGGACAGGAGACAGCACGCAGATGACCGATACCAAGCAGGCCAACCGCCAGGCGGCACTCGACTACCACGAGTTTCCGCGCCCCGGTAAGCTGGAGATCCGCGCGACCAAGCCGCTCGCCAACCAGCGCGACCTCGCGCGCGCCTATTCCCCCGGCGTGGCGGAAGCCTGCACAGATATCCGCGACAACCCGGCCGAGGCCGCGCGCTACACCGCGCGCCAGAACCTCGTCGCGGTGGTGACGAACGGATCGGCGGTGCTGGGCCTCGGGAATATCGGCGCGCTCGCCTCCAAGCCGGTGATGGAGGGCAAGGCGGTCCTGTTCAAGAAATTCGCCAATATTGACTGCTTCGATATCGAGGTGAACGAAAGCGATCCCGAGAAGCTCGCCGATATCGTCACGGCGCTGGAGCCGACCTTCGGCGCGATCAATCTCGAGGACATCAAGGCGCCCGACTGCTTCGTGGTGGAAAAGCTGTGCCGCGAGCGGATGAACATCCCCGTCTTCCACGACGACCAGCACGGTACGGCCATCGTCGTGGGGGCCGCGGCGCTGAACGCGTTGCGCCTGACGGGCCGCAGGTTCGAGGACATCAAGGTCGTCTCCACCGGTGGCGGGGCGGCGGGGATCGCCTGCCTCAACATGCTGCTGACGCTGGGTGTGAAGCGGGAAAACGTGTTCCTGTGCGACCTCGCCGGTCTGGTCCACGAGGGGCGCGAGGCGGACATGACCCCGCAAAAGGCCGAGTACGCGCAGCCGGGCGGCCCGCGCGACCTGGCCGACGTGGTCGAGGGCGCGGACCTGTTCCTGGGCCTATCCGGCCCGAACGTGCTGAAGCCCGAGATGGTGGCGCAGATGGCGGATGCGCCGATCATCCTCGCGCTCGCCAACCCGAACCCCGAGATCGACCCCGACGCCGCGCGCGAGGTCAAGCCCGACGCGCTGATCGCGACGGGGCGCTCGGATTACCCCAACCAGGTCAATAACGTCCTGTGCTTCCCCTTCATCTTCCGCGGGGCGCTCGACGTCGGTGCGACCGAGATCAACGAGGCGATGAAGGTCGCCTGCGTCGAGGGCATCGCCGAACTCGCCCGCGCGGCGTCGAGCGCCGAGGCGGCTGCGGCCTATCACGGGGAACGTCTGGTCTTCGGCCCCGAATACCTGATCCCCAAACCCTTCGACCCGCGCCTGCTGGCCGTCGTCGCGGGCGCGGTGGCGAAGGCCGCGATGGAGAGCGGCGTGGCCACGCGTCCGCTGCCGGATCTCAAGGCCTACAAGGAGCATCTCGACGGTTCCGTCTACCGCTCCGCCCTGATCATGAAGCCGGTCTTCGAGGCATCCCGCAGCGGTGAGCGGCGCATCGTCTTCGCCGAGGGCGAGGATGAGCGGGTGCTGCGCGCCGCCCACGCCATGCTGGAGGAGACACCCGACGCCCCCGTCCTGATCGGTCGGCCCGAGGTCATCGCCAGCCGCGCGGCGCGCAACGGCATCCCGCTGCAACTCGACCGGTTCGAGATCGTGAACCCCGAAAGCGACCCGCGCTATCGCGACTATTGGGAGACCTATCACCGGATCATGGCGCGCAAGGGCGTGACCCCGGACCTCGCCCGCGCGATCATGCGCACCAACACCACCGCGATCGGCGCCGTCATGGTCCATCGCGGCGAGGCCGACAGCCTGATCTGCGGCACGTTCGGTCAGTATCTGTGGCACCTCAACTATATCGAGCAGGTGCTGGGCGGGCAGGGGCGCAAACCGGTGGGCGCGCTCAGCCTGATGATCCTCGAATCCGGGTCACTGTTCGTGGCGGACACGCATGTGCATCCCGAGCCCACGGCGGACGAGATCGCGGGCATCGTCATCGGCGCCGCGCGGCATGTGCGCCGCTTCGGGCTGGAGCCGAAGGTGGCGCTGTGCTCGCACTCGCAATTCGGCAATCTCGATACCGAAAGCGGGCGGCGGATGCGCGCGGCGCTGGGCCTGCTCGACGCGCAGGCGCTCGATTTCCAGTACGAGGGCGAGATGCACTCCGATGCCGCACTCGACCCCGAACTGCGCGCCCGCATCTTCCCCGACAGCCGTATGGAGGGGGCGGCCAACGTATTGGTCTTCGCCAATGCGGATGCGGCCTCGGGCGTGCGGAACATCCTCAAGATGAAGGCGGGCGGGCTGGAGGTCGGTCCCATTCTGATGGGCATGGGCAATCGCGCGCATATCGTGACGAGTTCGATCACCGCGCGCGGGCTCTTGAACATCTCCGCCCTCGCGGGGACGCCGGTGGCGAGCTACGGATAGAACCATGGCCTTCGTCCACATGCTGATCGCGCTGGTGCTGACCGCGCTCACGCAGGTGGGCGGGGTGGCCTGGCTCGCGGCCTTGGTGGCGCGCGGGACGGGACCGGCGCGGGCGCTGCGCTTCGCCGCCGCCTTCGTGACGCTCTATGCCGGGTTGTCCGTGACGGCCTGGGCGGTGGCACCGGCCTTCGGACGGGTCGCGCTGCCCTGCCTGCGCGGCGAGGTGCGGGCCTACCATCCGCTCTACTGTGCGGCCAATCGCAGCTATGCGAGCTTCGAGCTCGCCGCGCAGCTGGCCGCGGCCGGGGTGCCGCTGCGCACGCTCGATGCGGGATTTCCGTTGCCGATGCCGATGCTGCCGCATCTGAGCCACGGAGGAGGTCGGGCCGTCGATATCGCCCTGCCGCTGGAGCGGGGCGCGCTGCCCTGGGGCTACTGGGCCTTCGTCCAGCCGGGTGCCGACGATCCGCAGCCCTGTACGGGACAGGACGGGCCGCTGCGCTGGGACATGGCCGCGTTGCAGCCGCCCGAGGTGGTGCTCGACGCAGCCAGCTTCGCCCGGCAGGTCCGCGCGCTGCTCGACCAGGATCTGACCATCCTGATCGAACCGCATCTGGAGGCGGACCTGCCCTTCGAGAGCGATGCGCTCCGCTTTCAGGGCTGTTCCGCCGCACGACACGACGATCACATCCATGTAAGACTATAAGCACCACCGGGGAGAGAAACGACCATGCGCTACGCCGACATCCATGCCCGCTCGCTCAGCGATCCGACCGGCTTCTGGCTGGAGCAGGCGCAGGCGATCGACTGGCAGCACATGCCCGAGATCGGGTATGATCCCAAGACCAACACCTGGTTCCCCGACGCCATCGGCAACACCTGCCACAACTGTGTCGACCGGCATGTGGAGGCCGGGCGCGGGGATCAGGCGGCGATCATCTACGACAGCCCCGTTACCGGAAACAAGGCGACGATCACCTATGCCGAACTGCAGGATCGGGTCGCGCGCATGGCCGGCGTGCTGCACGGGCGCGGGGTGCTCAAGGGCGACCGGGTGATGATCTACATGCCGATGGTCCCCGATGCCGTGGTCGCGATGCTCGCCTGTGCCCGCATCGGCGCGGTGCACTCGGTGGTCTTCGGCGGGTTCGCGGCACGCGAACTGGCCGTGCGGATCGACGATTGCAGCCCGAAGGCGGTCATCGCGGCCTCCTGCGGGATCGAGCCGGGCCGCGTCGTGCCTTACAAGCCGATGTTGGACGAGGCCATCGACATGGCCGCAGAGAAGCCCGAGTTCTGCCTGATCCTGCAACGGGCCGAGGTCGAGGCGGAGCTGGCCGAGGGTCGCGATTTCGACCTCACCGACGAGATGAGCCGCGCCGAACCAGCGCCCTGCGTCCCGGTGAAGGGCTCGGACCCGGCCTATATCCTCTACACCTCCGGCACGACCGGGCAGCCCAAGGGCGTGGTCCGCGCGACGGCGGGGCACATGGTGGCGCTGCACTGGTCGATGAAGAACATCTACGGCGTCGAGACGGGCGACGTGTACTGGGCCGCGTCCGATGTCGGCTGGGTCGTGGGCCACTCCTACATCTGCTACGCGCCGCTGCTGGCGGGGTGCACCACCATCGTCTTCGAGGGCAAGCCGGTGGGCACCCCCGATGCGGGCACCTTCTGGCGCGTGATCGCGGAGCATGGGGTCAAGGTGTTCTTCACCGCGCCCACGGCGTTCCGCGCGATCAAGCGGGACGATCCCACGGGGTCGGAGGCCGCAAAATACGACATGAGCAGCCTGGAGGCCCTCTACTTCGCGGGCGAACGCGCCGATCCCGACACCGTGCAATGGGCCGAGAAAGTGCTGGGCGTCCCCGTCATCGACCACTGGTGGCAGACCGAGACCGGCTGGTCCATCGCCGCCAACCCGCGCGGGGTCGAGGCGATGCCGCTCAAATCCGGCTCCCCCTCCGTCGCCATGCCCGGCTACGACATCCGCATCCTGTCGCCCGAGGGCGAGGAGATGCCGGTAGGCGAGCTCGGCTCCGTCGCGATCCGTCTGCCGCTGCCGCCGGGCACGCTGCCGACGCTGTGGAACGCGCAGGAGCGGTTCGAGAAAGCCTATCTCGCCACCTTCCCGGGATATTACGAGACGGGCGACGCGGGCCGGATCGACGAGGACGGCTATCTCTACATCATGGCGCGCACCGACGACGTCATCAACGTGGCCGGGCATCGCCTTTCCACCGGCGCGATGGAGGAGGTGCTGGCGGGCCACCCGGACGTCGCCGAATGCGCGGTGATCGGCGCGGCTGATCCGCTGAAGGGCCAGATGCCCATCGGCTTCCTGTGCCTCAGCCGCGGCGTGACGCGGGACCATGACGAGATCGTCAAGGAATGCGTCGCGCGGGTGCGCCACGAGATCGGCCCGGTCGCCGCCTTCAAGTCGGCGGTGGTCGTGGAGCGTCTGCCCAAGACCCGCTCGGGCAAGATCCTGCGGGCCACGATGGCCAAGATCGCCGACGGGGAGGAGGTGAAGACCCCCGCCACCATCGACGATCCCGCGATCCTCGACGAAATCCGGGCCGATCTCGCGCGGATCGGCTATCCCAAGCCGTGAGCAGCCCGGTTCTCGACCCCGAGGTCTGGGGCGCGCTGCAAGCCGCGATGGGGCCGGACATGGTCCCGCGCCTCGTCGCCCAGCTGCGCGATGATCTCGATGCCTCGGCCGAGCGGTTGCAGGCCGCCGCCGGGCGGGGCGATCTCGACGCCGTCCGGGCCGAGGCGCACGCGATGGCCGGGATGGCCGGGTCGGTCGGGGCGGCCGAACTGTCGTTGGCGGTGGAGCGGCTGCGCAGCGCCGCCGTCGCGGGCGACCGCGACACGCTGCAGTTGCAGGTCTCGGCCGTTTGCCAAGCCATAAAACGCCTCCTGTCAACCTTGAATAGCGTATGATCCTAAGCGTTTTGCGGTGGCGGCCCGTATCGGTTGCGATATGATCGGAGCATGACAAGCAATCTCCTTCTGGTTGAGGATACGCCGTCCCTCTCCCTGATGTACGAAACGGTGCTGACCCGTGCGGGGCACCAGGTCGATTGCGTGTTCACGGCCAAGGATGCGCGCGCCGCCTTCGACCCAGGCCGCCATGCGGTCGTGCTACTGGACATGATGCTGCCCGATGGCCGCGGGGAAACGCTGCTCGGCTGGTTCAAGGAGCGCGCCCCCGGCGTCGAGATCGTCGTAATCACCTCCAACAGCTCGGTGAAGCTGGCGGTCGACGCGATGCGGATGGGGGCCGCGGATTTCCTCGTCAAACCCTTCGACGACGTGAGCCTGCGCAATGCGGTGGACTCCGCGCTCGCAGGGTCGGTCAAGGGCGATCCGGACCCGGTCGAAAGCCCGGTCGACGGCTTGATCGGCGACAGCGAGGCGATGGCTGACATCTACCAGACGATCCGCGTCGTCGGCCGATCGAGCGCCACCGTCTTCATCACCGGGGAAAGCGGCACGGGCAAGGAGGTCTGCGCCCATGCCATCCACGCGATGAGCAAGCGCGCCGACGGCCCCTTCGTGCCGCTCAACTGCGGCGCGATCCCGGCGAACCTGCTGGAATCGGAGGTGTTCGGCCATCTCAAGGGCTCCTTCACCGGCGCGATCTCGGACAAGACGGGGGCGGCGACGGCGGCGGATGGCGGCACGCTGTTCCTCGACGAGATCTGCGAGATGGACCTCAACCTGCAGACCAAGCTCCTGCGTTTCATCCAGAGCTCGACCGTCCAGCCCGTCGGCGCGACCAAGGCGCGAAAGGTCGATGTGCGCATCCTGTGCGCGACCAATCGCGACCCCGTGCGCGAGGTCGCGGAGGGGCGCTTCCGCGAGGACCTGTTCTACCGCCTGCACGTCGTGCCCATGCACCTGCCGCCGCTGCGCGAGCGGGGCAACGACGTCAACATGATCGCCGAGGCGATGCTGCGCCGCTTCGCCGCCGAGGAGGGCAAGCGCTTCGCCCGGATCGCGCCCGAGGTGCAGGACCTGTTCCGCACCCTCGAATGGCGCGGCAACGTGCGCCAGCTTCTCAACGTGCTGCGCAACGTGGTGGTGCTGCATGACGGCGACGCCGTGACGGCGGAGATGCTGCCCGCCGACCTCACGCGACGGACCGTCGGGCCCGAGGCGCGGGAGGCGCGCAGCCTCGATCCCGAGACGGCGCTGCGCGGCCTGGTGGGGCGCAACCTCGCCGATCTGGAGCGCGCCTTCATCGAGGCGACGATCTCCGAATGCGGCGGCTCGATCCCGCGCGCGGCCCGGATGCTGGAGATCTCGCCCTCCACCCTCTACCGCAAGCGGGAAGCCTGGCAGCGCGCCGCGCGCGTCGCGGCAGGTTGAGATTTGCCCTCTTGAAAGCCCCGGTGGAATCGGCTGCACTGCACCATGCCCCGGCGACCCCGCCGGTTTCGCTCTTCAAATGAGCGGCGCGACTCACGCGCCGCCACCCAACAGCAAACGAGGTTCATCATGAAGAAGACCCTGATCGGCGCGGCTGTCGCGTCTCTGGTCGCAGTGTCGGCGCATGCCGACGCCCATAGCGAGATCCAGCCCGCGGTCGTCTACGACCTGGGCGGCAAGTTCGACCAGTCGTTCAACCAGGCCGCCTATACCGGCGCCGAGCGGTTCACCGAAGAGACCGGCATCGAATACCGCGATTTCGAGATCCAGAACGACGCCCAGCGGGAGCAGGCGCTGCGCCGCTTCGCCCAGCAGGGCTACAACCCGATCATCGCCATCGGCTTCTCGCACGGCGCCGCGGTCGAGAAGGTCAGCCAGGAATTCCCCGAGACCGATTTCGCCATCGTCGACATGGTGGTCGAGCAGCCCAACGTCCGCTCCATCGTGTTCAAGGAGCATGAGGGCTCCTACCTCGCGGGTGTCGCGGCGGCGCTGGCTTCCGAATCGAACGCTGTCGGCTTCGTCGGCGGCATGGACATCCCGCTGATCCGCAAGTTCGAGTGCGGCTTCGTCGGTGGCGCCCGCTCGGTGAACCCCGAGATCGAGGTCTATGCCAACATGACCGGCACGGACGGGTCCGCCTGGAACAACCCGGTGCGCGGGGCGGAGCTTGCCCGCTCGCAGTTCGAGCGTGGAGCGGACGTGGTCTATCACGCGGCCGGCGGCACCGGCGTCGGCGTGCTGGGCGCCGCGGCGGATGAGGGCCTGCTGGGTATCGGCGTCGATTCGAACCAGAACGCGATGCACCCCGGCTCGGTCCTGACCTCGATGCTCAAGCGCGTGGACAACGCGGTCTTCGACACCTTCTCCGACGCGATGAACGGTGAGTTCTCCTACGGCTTCGACGTCAACGGCCTCGCCGAAGAGGGCGTCGGCCTTGCGATGGACGAGAACAACGAAGAGCTGATGACCGACGAGATCATGGCCGCGGTCGAGGAAGCACGCGCCGCGATCGTCGCGGGCGATGTCGAGGTGCACGACTACACCTCCGACGGTGCCTGCCCCTACTGATCGGGTCGGATTGAGAGATCGCGGGGCGTGCCATTGGCGCGCCCCGTTTGCGTTTCAGCGCCCCGTCGCAACGTCACTTCACGGGTCGCAGAAAAAATTTGACCGGATGGTCACAAATCCGATACGAGCCCGCGCAATGACTAGCGCGTTCCGTCGCCGCGAGCGCCGTCCGATCCCGGACGGGCGATCCGGCGACCTCTTGTTTTCGGAGATCCCCATGACCCGCCTGAGCCTCGGCCTCGCCATCGGCCTCATGTTCCCGACCGCGTCCCTCGCGGAGGGCCCCGTCCTCTTCTACGACGGCGGCGAGAAGATGGACGGCTCCTTCAACGAGAGTGCGTGGAACGGGGCGGAGCTGTTCGCCACCACCGAGGGCGGCACCTATGCCGAGGTCGTCCTGCCCGAAGGCGCGGACCGGGCCGAGCTGATGCGGCAATACGCGGCCGACGGCTACGACCCGATCGTCGCCATCGGTTTCCTCTACGGTGACGCGGTCGGCGCGGTCGCGCCCGAGTTCCCCGACACCGATTTCGCCATCGTCGACATGGTCGTGGACCAGCCGAACGTGCGGTCGGTCGTGTTCCGCGAGCACGAGGGCAGCTTCCTGATGGGTCTCGCCGCCGCCCTCGCGACGGAAAGCGACACGGTCGGCTTCGTCGGCGGCATGGACATTCCGCTGATCCACCGCTTCGCCTGTGGCTTCACCGGCGGCGTCAAATCGATCAATCCCACGGCGACCGTGCTGGTCGAAATGACTGGTGACACGCCCGCCGCCTTCAACGATCCCGAGCGCGGCGAGGAGATCGCCGAAGCTCAGATCGCCGCCGGCGCGGACGTGATCTACCACGCCTCGGGCGGCACCGGGGTCGGCGTGCTCGATGCCGCGGCGGATGCGGGCATCCTCGGCATCGGGGTGGACATGAACCAGAACGGGATGGAGCCGGGATCGGTCCTGACCTCCATGCTCAAGCAGGTGGACTACGCGGTCTACTTCGCGCTGAAGGACCATGCCGACGGCAACTATTCCTACGGCGTGCAGAGCCTGGGACTGGAGGATCGCGGCATCGGCTATGCCGTGGACGAGCACAACCAGTTCCTGCTCGACCGCATGATGATCGCCGAGGTCGAGCAGGCCTCCTACGAGATCATCTCGGGCGGCCTCTCGGTGCACGACTTCATGTCGGATGGCTCCTGCCCCTATTGAGGGGTTGCTAAAATTTACCGATTGGTCAAAAAATTGTGGCCATGACGAATGACATGACACAACGCCCTCTCTTCGCCATCGGCGGATTGGGCGAAATCGCGATCCGCTGCGCCGACCTTGGGTCGATGCGGCGCTTCTACGAGGGGGTGATCGGCCTGAAGACGCTTTCGGAGCGACCGGGCGGCATCATCTTCTTCGACCTGGGGGCCGGTGTGGGCGGCCATACCCAGGTGCTGGCCCTGTTCGCGGCAGACGCGGGCGGGGTGGGCGTGGCCGGTGAGCATGCGGGGGGCGTGCTCACCGGCACCCGCGCCTCGCTGCATCACATCGCGCTGGCGCTGACGGCGGACGACCAGCAGGCCGCGTGCGACTGGTTCGACCGGACCGGACGGCCATATCGTGTCGAGGAATTCGACTGGATCGGCTGGCGCGGGGTCTTTCTCTCCGACCCCGAAGGCAATACCGTCGAGCTTGTCGCCAAGGTTAAGGAGCCGCAGCCATGACCGCACCCGCCATCGAGCTGAAGGGCATTTCCAAGAGTTTCGGCGCCGTCCACGCCAATCGCGACATCGACCTCAAGGTCGAGAAGGGCACGATCCACGGCATCATCGGCGAGAACGGCGCGGGCAAGTCCACGCTGATGTCGATCCTCTACGGCTTCTATCAGGCCGATCGCGGCACCATCGCTGTGGACGGGCAACAGGTCGCGATCCCGGATTCGGATGCGGCCATCGGCTTGGGCATCGGCATGGTCCACCAGCACTTCATGCTGGTCGAGCCGTTCACCGTGCTCGAGAACGTCATGCTGGGCGCCGAGGGCGGGGCGCTGCTGAAGAACGGCATCGCCGAGGCGCGGGCCGAGCTGGATCGGCTGGAGCGCGAATATGAGCTGAACGTAGACCCCGACGCGGTGGTCGGCGACCTGCCCGTCGGCCTGCAACAGCGGGTCGAGATCCTAAAGGCGCTCTACCGCGGGGCCGAGATCCTGATCCTCGATGAGCCGACGGGCGTGCTGACCCCGGACGAGGCCGACCACCTGTTCCGCATCCTCGGCCAGCTGCGCGCGCAGGGAAAGACGGTCCTGCTCATCACCCACAAGCTGCGGGAGATCATGGCGATCACCGACGACGTGTCGGTGATGCGGCAGGGCCAGATGGTCGCGAGCCGCCACACCGCCGAGACGGGGGTGGAGGAACTGGCCGAGTTGATGGTCGGCCGCCGCGTCCTGCTGCGCGTGGACAAGGGACCCGCGAACCCCGGCAAGGTCAAACTGGAGGTCAAGAACCTCGACGTGACAGACGAACTGGGCGTGCGCCGCGTGAAGGATGCGAGCTTCACCGTCCGCGCGGGCGAGATCGTCGGCATCGCGGGCGTGTCGGGCAACGGCCAGTCGGAGCTGCTGGAGGCGATCGCGGGCATCGGCCCGATCTCCTCGGGCTCCGTCGAGCTGTTCGACATCGAGGGCGAGCCGACCCCCTGGCGCCCCCGGCACGGGCTGGGCCACGTGCCCGAGGACCGGCACCGCATGGGCCTCGTCACCAAGTTCACCGCGCGCGAGAACACGATCCTGGGCTACCAGCGCGACGCCGAGTTCGGCGACGGCCTGTTCCTCGACCGCAAGGCGGTGCTGGAGGCGTCGAAGGCGCAGATGGAGCGCTTCGACGTGCGCCCGCCCGACCCGCACCTCAAGGCCGCGAACTTCTCCGGCGGCAACCAGCAGAAGATCGTGCTGGCCCGCGAGATCGAGCAGGACCCCGACGTGCTCATCATCGGCCAGCCGACCCGCGGCGTCGACGTTGGCGCGATCGAGGCCATCCACCGCCGCCTGATCGAACTGCGCGACGAGGGCAAGGCGATCCTCCTGGTCTCGGTCGAACTCGACGAGATCCGCGCGCTCAGCGACCGCATCCTGGTGATGTTCGCAGGCGAGATCATGGGCGAGGTCGGCTCCGAGGCCACCGAGCGCGAGATCGGCCTGTTGATGTCCGGCGTCCGCGCGGAGGACGCGGCGTGAGGCGGGCCGAGGGAGCCTCCTGCGGGGATATTTGGACGAAGAAGAGGGGCGGTGCGTGAACGGTTCGGCAGTCTCCTTGATCGGAATAATGTCCTGTGTGTGCTGTTGGTGCTCACTGTCGGCGAAAGAAGCGGCCGTCAGAAGCTCTAACGATGTCGGAAGAGCCCTCATATTGAACCGAACAGGTCGGGCGCTCAGCGGCGCGAGCGCCGGGCTGTTTCTGATTCTGGCCTATTACAGGGCGCAGTATCCCGGGCTGACGGGGGGTCTGGCAGCGATTTTCGGCTGTCTTGTGGCGATCTTTGCCGTCTACGCCATTCTCATAGCGCCCAATCGTGAGGAGCTTTCGCGATGAACAAGGACCTTCCCGGCTGGGTGGATTTCGGGCTGCTGCCGTTGCTCAACCTTTTGACCGCGTTCCTGGTGGCGGGGCTGGTGGTGCTGGCCATTGGCGAGAACCCGATCGAGGCGGTGGGGCATATCCTCTACGGCGCGTTCGGCTATGGCAACGGCGTGGGCTACACGCTGTTCTACACCACCAACTTCATCTTCACCGGCCTCGCCGTGGCGGTCGCCTTCCACGCCAGCCAGTTCAATATCGGCGGCGAGGGGCAGGCCTATCTCGGCGGGCTCGGGGTCGGCATCGCCTGCCTGATGCTCGACCAGTACCTGCCCTGGTGGGGCATCCTGCCGGTGGCGATCCTGATGGGCGCGAGCTTCGGCGCGATCTGGGCGGCGATCCCCGGCATCCTCTACGCCAAGCGCGGCGCGCATGTCGTCATCACCACGATCATGTTCAACTTCATCAGCTATTCGCTGATGAACTACGTCATCAACAACTACCTGCGCGTGCCCGGCAACGCCTCGGTCCAGTCGCGCACCTTCGAGCAATCGGCCTGGATGCCGAAGCTCACCTTCCTCGACGGCTGGTTTCCCGGCATCGGGACCAGCCCCGGCAACCTGAGCTTCTTCATCGCCCTTCTCGCCTGCGTCTTCGTCTACATCCTGATCTGGCGCACCAAGTTCGGCTACGAGGTGCGCGTCTACGGCGCGAACCCCAACGCGGCGCGCTATGCGGGCATCTCCACCACGCGGGTCGTGGTGCTGACCATGGCGATCTCGGGGGCGCTGGCGGGGCTGATGGGGCTGAACCCGGTGATGGGCGACCAGAACCGCATCTTCCTCGACATCCCGCAACAGGCGGGCTTCGTCGGGATCGCGGTGGCGCTGATGGGCCGCTCGCATCCGCTATGGATCGTGTTCGCGGCGCTGCTGTTCGGGATGCTCTACCAGGGCGGGTCGGAGCTGGCTTTCGAGATGCCCAACATCACCCGCGACATGGTGGTGGTGATCCAGGGTCTCGTCATCCTGTTCGCGGGGGCGATGGAATTCATGTTCAGGCCGTGGGTCGCGCGCGCCTTTTCGATGCGGGAGCGGGCCGATGCTTGAGCTGCTGGGTGAGCTGATCTCGATCTCCAATCTCGACTCCACGCTGCGGCTGGCGACGCCGCTGCTGCTGGCCTGTCTCGCCGGGCTCTATTCCGAACGGTCGGGGGTGTTCGACATCGGTCTGGAGGGCAAGATCCTGATCGCGGCCTTTTCCGGGGCCGCTGCGGGCATCCTGCTGGCCCCCATGGTGCCTGCCTGGGCGCTCGCGTTCTGCGCGGTGCTGGTGGCGATCCTCGTTTCCACGATCTTTGCGCTGATCCACGGGGTCGCCTGCATCACCTTCCGCGGCAACCAGATCGTGTCGGGCGTGGCGATCAACTTCCTCGCCGCGGGTCTGTCCGCGGTGGTCGGCAACGCGCTGTTCTCGATGGGCGGACGCTCGCCGCAACTGCCACCGGATGCGCGGCTGCAGGGCGGCGACCGCGCGCTGACCTCCTGGGTGGAGGATCTGGGCGGCATCGGCGCGTCGGTGCACAACCTGTTCCTCGACCAGTCGATCTTCGTTTACCTCGCCTTCGGGGCGGTGCCCTTCACTTGGTGGGTGCTGCAACGCACCCGCTTCGGGATGCGCCTGCGCGCGGTGGGGGAGAATCCGGCGGCGGTGGACACTGCGGGCATCTCCGTGACCGCGCTGCGCTACAAGGCGGTGATGTGCGCGGGCCTGCTCTGCGGCCTGTCAGGGGCGACGCTGTCGATGGCGCTCAATTCCGGGTTCATCCCGAACATGAGCGCGGGCCGCGGCTTCATCGCGCTGGCTGCGTTGATCTTCGCCAAGTGGCGCCCGGTGCAGGCGATGCTGGCCTGCCTGCTCTTCGCCTTCCTCGACGCCTCCGAAAGCCGCCTTCAGGGGCGTGAGATCGGCGGCGTGGAGATTCCGGTGCAGCTCGTGCAGGCGCTGCCCTACATCCTCGTGGTGATCCTGCTCGCAGGCTTCATCGGCCAGGCCCGCGCGCCCAAGGCGGGCGGCGTGCCTTACGTGAAGGAACGGTGATGGACGATCTGATCGAGGCGGCACGCGCCGCCCGCGAAAACGCCTATGCCCGCTATTCCGGCTTCAAGGTCGGGGCGGCGCTGCGCACGCCCTCGGGCATCTATGCCGGCTGCAATGTCGAGAATGTCGCCTATCCCGAGGGCACCTGTGCCGAGGCCGGGGCCATCGCTGCCATGTGCGCGGCGGGGGAGCGGGAGGTGACGGAAGTCGTCGTCATCGCCGACAGCCCCGTGCCCATCACGCCCTGCGGCGGTTGCCGTCAGAAACTGGTGGAATTCGCGAAGCCCGACACCCCGCTGATCCTCGCGGGCCTCGACGGGGAGAAGGCGCGCATGACCGTGGGCGACCTTCTGCCCGGCACCTTCACGACGGAGCATATGGAATGAACCTCGACGCGGTGAAAGAACGGATCGGAGCGGACCCGGTCGCGCTCGGCCTCATCCTCGGCTCCGGCCTCGGCCAGATGGCGGAGGAGATGGAGGGCGCGGTCCGTATCCCCTTCGACGAGATCGACGGCATGCCGCAATCGGGCGTCTCGGGCCATGCGGGCGCGCTGGTCGTCGGCACGATCGAGGGCGTGCGCTGCGCGATCCTGTCGGGCCGCGTGCATTACTACGAGCAGGGCCAGGCCGACGCGATGCGCCCTGCGATCGAGCTGCTGGCCGCGATCGGCGCGCAATCGGTGCTGCTGACCAACTCGGCGGGCTCCACGCGCGAGGAGATGCCGCCGGGCAGCCTGATGGCGCTCAGCGACCACATCAACTTCTCGGGCCTCAACCCGCTGATCGGCGACGGGGGCGACGAACGCTTCGTCGGCATGGTGGATGCCTACGATCCCGCCTTGCGCATCCGGCTGCAAGAGGCCGCGATGTCCGAGCAGATCGAGTTGCACGAAGGCGTCTATGCCTGGTTCTCCGGCCCCAGCTTCGAGACCCCGGCCGAGATCCGCATGATCCGCACGCTGGGTGCGGACGCGGTCGGCATGTCCACCGTGCCCGAGACGATCCTCGCGCGGCGCATCGGCCTCGCGGTCGCGGCGATTTCGTGCATCACCAATCTCGGGGCCGGCATGGCCGACACCAACAATTCCCACGCGGAGACGCTGGAGGAGAGCGCCAAGGCCCGCGGCGCCTTCATCCGCCTCGTCCGCGCCTATATCCGGAGCTTCGCATGAGCGATCTGAAAGCGGCGGCGGCACGCGCGCTCGCCTGTCTCGACCTGACCAACCTGAACGAGGATTGCACCGAGGAGGACGTGCGCGCGCTCTGCGCCCGCGCGCAGACGCCCCACGGGCCGACCGGCGCCATCTGCATCTGGCCGCAATTCGTGAGCCTGGCCAAGCCGCTGCTGGCGGGCACCGGCATCCGCATCGCCACCGTGGTCAACTTCCCCTCGGGCATGGAGGACGCGGACACCGTCATCGGGATGACCGAGACCGCCGTCGCCGACGGCGCGGACGAGATCGACATGGTCATCCCCTGGCCCAAGCTGATCGAAGGCCATCCGCAGGAGGCGGCCGCGATGGTCCGCCGCGTGCGCAAGTCGGCGGACGGGGCCGAGGTCAAGGCGATCCTGGAGACCGGGATGCTCGCCGATCCCGGCCTGATCCGCTCCGCGGCCGAGCAGGCCATCGAGGGCGGCGCGCATTTCATCAAGACCTCCACCGGCAAGGTGCCGGTCAACGCGACGCTGACCTCCGCGCGCATCATGCTCGAGGCGATCCGCGACAGCGGCGAGGAGGTCGGCTTCAAGCCCGCGGGCGGCGTGAAGTCCACGCAGGACGCCGCCGACTACCTCGCGCTCTGCGACGAGATCATGGGCGAGGGCTGGGCCACGCCCGCCACCTTCCGCATCGGCGCCTCCGGCGTGCTCGACGCGCTGCTGGCCACGCTCGACGGTGCGGACGAACCGCAGACGGGGGAGGGCTACTGATGCTGCCGCAGGAAGTGATCGCGAAGAAGCGCGACGGCGACCACCTCAGCGAGGAGGAGATCCGCTTCTTCATCGAAGGGCTGAACGACGACAGCATCACCGAGGGCCAGGTCGGCGCGATGGCGATGGCGATCCTGCTCAACGGCATGGGCATGGCGGAGCGCGTGGCCCTGACGCAGGCCATGCGCGACAGCGGCACGGTCGTCAAATGGGATCTCGACGGTCCGGTGATCGACAAGCATTCCACCGGCGGCGTGGGCGACAACGTCTCCCTGATGCTGGCCCCGGCCCTCGCGGCCTGCGGGGCGTTCGTCCCGATGATCTCGGGCCGCGGCCTCGGCCACACCGGCGGCACGCTCGACAAGTTCGACGCGATCCCCGGCTACCGCACGCAGCCCGATCTCGACGAGCTGCGCCGCGTCACCGGCTCGGTCGGCTGCGCCATCATCGGCCAGACGCCGGACATCGCGCCCGCCGACAAGCGGCTCTACGGCATCCGCGACGTGACCGGCACGGTGGAGAGCATCGACCTCATCACCTCCTCGATCCTGTCGAAGAAGCTGGCCGCGGGCCTCGACGCGCTGGTCCTCGACGTCAAGGTCGGCACGGGCGCCTTCATGGCCACGGCGGAGGACGCGGACGCGCTCGCCCGCAGCCTCGTGGAGGTCGCCAACGGCGCAGGCTGCCGCACCTCGGCCATCATCACCGACATGAACGAGCCGCTGGCGAGCTGTGCGGGCAACGCCATCGAGGTCGTCAACGCAGTGCGCTTCCTGAAGATGGAGGAGATCGACAGCCGCCTGTGGGACGTGACCGTCGCGCTTGGCGGGCAGGCGCTCCACCTCGCGAACCTCGCCGAATCCGCGCAGAAGGGCGAGGCGAAGATGCGCCACGCCTTCGAAAGCGGCGAGGCCGCCGAACGGTTCGCCCGCATGGTGACGGAGCTGGGCGGCCCCGCCGATTTCATGGACCGCTACGAACACCACCTGCCCACCGCGAACGTGGTGCGCGAGGTGCTGCCCGACAGCCCCGGCTTCGTCTCGCGCATCGACACGAAGGCCGTCGGCTTCGCGGTGGTGGAACTGGGCGGCGGGCGTCGCCGCGCCGCCGATCCGATCGACTATTCCGTCGGGCTCGACATGCTGGCGGGCCGCGGCCTGCGCGTCGATGCCGAGCAGCCCATCGCCCGCATCCACGCCAAATCCGATGCCGATGCCGACCGGGCCGAGGCGCGGCTGCGCGCGGCCTACCGCATCACCGACGACGCCCCGCGCGAGCTGCCGCTCGAAAAAGGGCGGATCGACTGATGGCGCGCGCCTTCCTCCTCGTGCTCGACAGCGTCGGCATCGGCGGCGCGCCCGATGCCGCCGAGTTCGGCGAGGGGCCGGGGGGCGACAAGGGCTCCAACACGCTCGGCCACATCGCGCAGGCCTGTGCCGCGGGCCGGGCGGACGAGGGGCGGCTGGGGCACCTGCACATGCCCAATCTCGACCGGCTCGGCCTCGGCGCCGCGCTCAAGCTGGCAAGCGGCCTCGTCGCCCCCGGCCTCGGCGCGGAGCCGCAGGGCGCGTGGGGTGCTGCGACGGAAGTCAGCCGCGGCAAGGACACGCCCTCGGGCCACTGGGAACTGGCGGGCGTGCCGGTGCCGTGGGACTGGCATTATTTCCCCCAGACCCAGCCGACCTTCCCGCCCGAGCTGATCGAGACGCTCGTGACCCGCGCGGGCCTGCCCGGCATCCTGGGCGACAAGCACGCGAGCGGCGTGCCGATCATCGAGGAACTGGCCGCCGAGCATATCGAGAGCGGCAAGCCCATCTGCTACACCTCCGCCGACAGCGTGTTCCAGATTGCCGCCCACGAGGCGCATTTCGGCCTCGACCGTCTCTATGAGGTCTGCGAGATCGCCGCCGAGCTGGTGCACCCGATGAAGGTCGGCCGTGTCATCGCCCGCCCCTTCGTCGGTGCGGACGGGCAGTGGGAGCGGACGTCGAACCGCCGTGACTACGCCATCGCCCCGCCCGAGCCGACGATCCTCGACCGGGTGCAGGACGCGGGCGGCGCGACCCATGCCGTCGGCAAGATCGGCGACATCTTCGCCCATCGCGGCATCGACGAATTGCACAAGGGCCGCGACGACATGGCCCTCGTGGATCATACCGTCCGGCTGGTGCAGGAGGCGCCCGAGGGCAGCTTCACCTTCGCCAACTATGTCGAGTTCGACTCGAAATACGGCCACCGCCGCGACGTGGCGGGTTACGCCCGCGCGCTGGAGGCCTTCGACGCCCGCGTCCCCGAGCTTGTGTCGGGCCTGCGCGAGGGCGACCTGATGATCTTCACCGCCGATCACGGCAACGATCCCACCTGGCGCGGCACCGACCACACGCGCGAACGCGTGCCGGTGCTGATGGCCGGCCTCGGCGCCCGCGCGCTCGGCCTGCACGGCTTCGCCGATGTGGGCGAGACGGTGGCGGCGCATCTGGGGCTCGCCCCCGGCAACCATGGAAAGAGCCTGATTTGAACGATCCAACCGTCGCCGACCTCAAGAAGGTCGAACTGCACCTGCATCTCGAAGGGGCCGCACCGCCCGCCTTCATGCGCGACCTCGCGGCTGAAAAGGGGATGGACCTCTCCTCCGTCATCGACGGCGACACCTATGTCTATACCGACTTCCCCGCCTTCCTTGCCGCCTACGAGGCCGTGTGCGCGGCACTTGAAACCCCCGACGACTACCGCCGCCTGACCCGCGCGGTGCTGGAGCAATCGCGCGATCAGGGCGTCGTCTATACCGAGCTCTTCGTCGCCCCGACCATCACCGGCACCTCGACCGATGACTGGGCCGACTACCTCGCGGGCATGGAGGCGGGTGCTGACGAGGTGCCTGAGGTCGAGTGTCGCTTCATCTCCACCGCCGTGCGCCATCTTGGGCCGGAACTGGCCCGCCGCGCGGCCGAGGTGACGGTCGCCAATCTCTCCCCCCGCCTTACGGGCTGGGGCATGGGCGGCAACGAAAGCCTGTTCGCCCCTGCCGACTTCGCCCCCGCCTTCGACATCGCACGCGAGGCGGGGCTGGGCCTGACCACCCATGCGGGCGAGGTCGAGGGTCCCGACAGCGTCCGCGACAGTCTCGACGCGCTGCGCCCCGCCCGCATCGGCCACGGCGTGCGCGCCATCGAGGATCCCGCGCTGGTGGACCGCCTGGCCGAGGAGGGCATCGTGCTGGAGGTCAATCCCGGCTCGAACCTGCGGCTCGACGTGTACCCGACGCTCGACGACCACCCGATCGACCGGCTGCTGCGCGCGGGCGTGCCCGTGACCGTCTCGACCGACGATCCACCCTATTTCGCGACCACGATGCGCGACGAATATACCGAATTGAACCGGGTCTTCGGCTGGACGCGGGAGACCTTCGATGCGGTGAACCGGGTGGCGCTCAACGCCGCCTTCTGCGACGACGCGACCCGCAGCCGCCTGATGACCCATTTCGAGGAGACCGCACCATGAGCGACCACCTGACCATCGTCGATCACCCGCTCGTCCAGCACAAGCTGACCCTGATGCGGGAGAAATCGACCTCAACCGCCGTGTTCCGCCAGCTCCTGCGCGAGATCAGCCACCTGCTCGCCTACGAGGTGACGCGCGACCTGCCGATGACCACGACCAATATCGACACCCCCCTGGTCGAGATGGACGCGCCGGTCCTCAAGGGCAAGAAGCTGGCGCTGATCTCGATCCTGCGCGCGGGCAACGGCCTGCTCGACGGCGTGATGGACTTGATCCCGTCCGCGCGGGTCGGCTTCGTCGGCCTCTACCGCGACGAGGAGACCCTGAAGCCCGTGCAGTACTACTACAAGGTCCCAGCCGAGCTCGACAGCCGCGTCGTGATCGCCGTGGACCCGATGCTGGCCACCGGCAACTCCTCCGCCGCCGCGATCGACCTGCTCAAGCAATCGGGCGCGAAGGATGTCCGCTTCCTCTGCCTCCTCGCCGCTCCCGAGGGCGTCGCCCTGATGAAGGAGCGTCACCCCGACGTCCCCGTCATCACCGCCTCGCTCGACGAGCGGCTGAACGAGAAAGGCTACATCCTGCCCGGCCTCGGCGACGCCGGCGACCGGATGTTCGGCACGAAGTAAAGGCGTATTTGTGAGGAAGATGAAGGCGGATCGCCCTCATGGCAGCGCGGTGCCATAAGGCATCGCGTCGCCGGGAATGCGGGCGTCCGACAGCCAGAGGTAGTGATAGGTCCGCGACCGGAACAGCCAGACACCGCCCTCGCGCACATAGCTGTCCTCATAGATCGCGCGGTTGTCGTATCCGGTGCCATCCTGCATCGTCCCGGTCTCGATACAGGGCCAGCGGCCCGTGGCCGTGTCGGCATCGATGTCCAGCACGCCCGCGAAGCTGCCGCGAAACAGCCATTTCGTCGCGTCCACCATCTGCTGCCACGTCGCGACGATCTCGTCCCGGCCCGAGATGTCGAGCGGGTGCGGCTCCATGATCTGCCAGCGGCCGTCGGCGGTCCAGAGCGTGCGGAACGCCGCCTGATCGCGGCGGTTTACGGCGTCATCGAAACGGGCGACGAGGTTCTCGATCTCGGCGCGATCCTTCATGTCCTGCATGACCGGTCTCTCCCAATCGGCTATCGGTGCGTGGATTAAGGCGCTGGCGGTGCGACCTGTCCAGCGTGTACCGTCAGTCACGACACGCGAGGAGAGCCCGATGCCCAATCCCGACCTCTGGCCCGCAATCCCCTTCCCCGACTGGGAGGAGACCTGCACCGCCCTGCACCTGTGGTGTCAGATCGTCGGCAAGTACCGGCTGCGCCACACGCCGTGGCAGAACCACTCCTGGCACGCGACGCTCTATGTCACGGCGCGCGGGCTGACCACGGGGCCGATCCCGGATCGCGGCGGCCCGCTGACGGTCGAGTTCGATTTCTGCGCGCATCGCCTGATCGTCTCCGCCCCCGGCGGGCGGCAGACCGGCTTCGCGCTCGGGCCCACGAGCGTCGCCGGTTTTCGCCATGCCTTCGGCGCGGCGGTGGAGGAGCTGGGCGGCGATTGCGCCATCCACCACCGGCCCAACGAATTGCCCGAGCCTCTGCCCTTCCACGAGGACACCGCAGAGCGCCCCTACGATGCGGAGGCGGTCGCGCGGTTCCACCGGGCGCTCCTGAGCATCGAGCAGGTCTTCACCCGGTTCCGCAGCGGCTTTCATGGCAAGGTCTCGCCCGCGCACCTGTTCTGGGGGTCCTTCGACTTCGCCGTCACGCGGTTTTCCGGCCGCGCGGCGCCACCGCATCCGGGCGGCATCCCGAACCTCCCCGACAGCGTGACGCGCGAGGCCTATAGCCACGAGGTCTCCTCCGCCGGGTTCTGGCCGGGGGCGGGGGTGGGGGAACCGATGTTCTATTCCTACGCCTACCCGACCCCCGATGCGATGGCGGGGCGGGACATCGAGCCCGGCGCGGCCCGCTGGAATGCCGATCTCGGCGAGTTCCTGCTGCCCTACGAGGCCGTGCGTCAATCGGGCGATCCCGAGAAAACGCTCATGGCCTTCCTGCAATCGACCTACGCCGCCGCGGCCGAAACCGGCGACTGGGACCGCACGGCGCTGGAGCGGCCCCTCGGTCGCCCCGGCCTTCCCCCCGAAGGGGCCTGAGCGCGCGTCAGATCAGGTCGGGCGTCTTGCGCCGCGCGACCTTCTCGTCATCCTCCTGCACGAAACAGGGCATCCGACGCGACCAGTCGTCGCTCTCGACGCATGAGACCATGAAGCGCGCCAGATCTTCCCGCCGGGTCAGCCAGTGCCCCTGCGGCGGGCGGTCGGCATGGGCCTGCGGCGGCGGGCTCTCGATCGGATCGTCCTGCAGATAGCCCGCGCGCACGATGGTGTAGTCCACGCCGGGCCGGGCGCTGACCTGCCGTTCCATTCGGCGCATGTCAGAATAGACCCGCGTCAGCGCCATCACCGGCCCCAGCCGGAACCACAGCGGCCCGAACGCATTGTCGCGCGACCACAGCGCCGACACCGCGACGAAGCGCCTGACGCCATGCACCTCCATCGCGTCGAGCACGTTGGCATGCCCCTCGCTGTAGAGCGGCGGCGGGTTCAGCAACGTCCTGGGGTCGTTATTGACGCCGAGCGCGGAGATCACCGCGTCCAAACCGGCAAGGGCCTCGTCGAGGCCGGACGGCTCCAGCACGTCGACCGCCGCCGTCTCCACGTCGAAATCATGTTCCTGCGGGTCGCGCGCGGCGGCCACGACGTCGTGGCCCGCCTCCCGCGCGAGACGGACCACATGCCCGCCGGTGGCGCCCGAGGCGCCCAGAACCAGTATCCTGCTCATCAAAATCTCCTGCCTCGAATGGGGCAGGAGGTAGCGCGCCCCGCGCTCAGTTCACCGCCGGGATCATGCCCTGTTCCGCGGCAAGTTCGCGCATCCGCTTTTGCAGCTTCTCGAAGGCGCGCACCTCGATCTGGCGGATCCGCTCGCGGCTGACGCCGTATTCCTGGCTGAGATCCTCCAGCGTCAGCGGCTCGTCCTTCAGCTTGCGCTCGGTCAGGATGTGGCGCTCGCGCTCGTTGAGGTCTTCCATCGCCTCCATCAGCAGCGTGCGGCGGCTGTCGAGCTCGTCCTGCTCGGCATAGGCCTCCGCCTGATCGGCATCGTCGTCGGTCAGCCAGTCCTGCCATTCGGAGGCACCCTCGCCATCGGCCTTCAGCGGCGCGTTGAGCGAGGCGTCCCCGCCCGACAGGCGCCGGTTCATCGAGGTCACCTCGTCCTCGGTCACGCCCAGATCGGTGGCGATCTTCGCCACGTTCTCGGGCCGCAGGTCGCCTTCCTCCAGCGCGCCGATCTTGTTCTTCGCCTTGCGCAGGTTGAAGAACAGCTTCTTCTGCGCGGCGGTCGTGCCCATCTTCACCAGGCTCCAGGAGCGCAGGATGTATTCCTGGATGCTCGCCCGGATCCACCACATCGCATAGGTGGCGAGGCGGAAGCCCTTTTCGGGATCGAAGCGCTTGACCGCCTGCATCAGCCCGACATTGGCCTCGCTCACGACCTCCGCCGTGGGCAGGCCATAGCCGCGATAGCCCATCGCGATCTTCGCCGCGAGCCGCAGGTGGGAGGTCACGAGCCTGTGCGCGCTTTCGCTGTCCTGGTGGTCGACCCAGGCCTTGGCGAGCATGTACTCCTCCTCCGGCTCCAGCATCGGGAACTTGCGGATTTCCTGCATGTAGCGGCTCAACCCCTGTTCGGGGGACGGTGCCGGAAGATTTGCGTAACTGGCCATGTTCTCATCCCTTAACGGTGCTGATGGTCATTTAAGGATTATCTCGGTCCAAACAAGTAATCCGGGCGCAAAGTTCCGATTGTTCACGCCGGCGTGTCGCGCGGTCGCGGGACTGAAACATTCGCCTTTCCCGCCACGTGGCCCGTGTTATCTCGCAGGCCAGACAGGCTCGGAGGATTTTCGTGGAAGACGGCAGGGACGAGACGCGGCAGGCGGACGGGGACACCCCCCGCACGGGATCGGAGACGGGGGCCGCGATCTCCTCGCTCGGCGCGGCGCTTCGGCGCGATGCCGCGCGGGGCTGGAAGGGCACCGAAGGCTTCCGCGCCCGCGTCGGCGCGGGCGTGCGCGGCGGGGCAGGGCGGATCGGCGGAGTTGCCCGGCGTGCCGTGTCGCGCCGTCCCGACGGTCGCCGCCCGCGCTGGCCGCTCTACACCCTCGGGGCGCTGGCAGGCCTCGCCGTCCTCGCCGTGGTGTTCCTGACCGCGCTTACCGTCTGGGCAATCCGTGACCTCCCGCTCAGCCAGGTCCTGCCCGCGGCGGAGGAGCCCGCGCTGGTGCTGGAGACCGCAGACGGCACGGCCCTACTGCGCCGCGGCGGCAACCGCGCGCCCTATGCCGCGCTCGACGAGTTCCCCCAGCATCTGCAGGACGCCGTCCTCGCCGTGGAGGATCGCCGCTTCTACGAGCATTCCGGCGTCGATCCGCGCGGCATCCTGCGCGCGGCGGTACGCAACTGGCGCGCGGGCGGCGTGGTGGAGGGCGGCTCGACCCTGACGCAACAGCTCGTCAAGGTGCTCTACCTCGACGACACCCGCACCCTGCGCCGCAAGGCACAGGAGGCGGTGATCGCCCGCAACCTCGATCGGCAGCTGGGCAAGGAGCGGATCCTCGAACTCTATCTCAATTCCATTTATCTCGGCGCCGGGGCCTCGGGCGTGCCCGCCGCCTCCGAAGTGCTGTTCGGCATCCCGCATAGCGAGCTGACGCTGCCGCAATCGGCCCTGCTCGCTGCCTCGATATCCGCCCCGTCGCGCCTGAACCTGCGCACCGATCCCGAGGCCGCGCGCGAACGCGCCGCCCTCGTCCTGCGCCTGATGGCCGACCAGGGCCGGATCGACGAGGCGACGGCCCGGCAGGCGACCGATGCGCTCGCAGGCATCACCGCGCGTCCCCGCGCCGCGACCACCAGCGAGGGCGACTGGCAGGGCGCGTGGTTCGCCGACTGGATGCTCCCGCAGGCCGAGGCCATCGCCGAGGAGATCGCCGCCGACGTCACCGTCACCGCCACGCTCGACCCGCGCATCCAGGCACTCGCGCAGACCGCGCTGACCGAGGGGCTGGCCGAGTTGCCCGAGGCGGACGGCGCCATCGTCGTCATGGATGCCGAGGGTCGCGTGCGTGCGATGGTCGGCGGGCGCGACCCGGCGGGCGAGTTCAACCGCGCGACCCAGGCGCAGCGCCAGCCGGGCTCGACCTTCAAGCTCTTCACTTACGCGGTCGCGCTGGGCGCGGGCGTCGCCCCCGACGACCGCGTGCGCGACCAGCGCGTCGAGGTGGACGGCTGGGCGCCCCAGAACTTCTCCGGCGAGTTTCGCGGCGTCGTCACCCTGCGCGAGGCCTTCGCCGCCTCCCTGAACGGCGCGGCGGCGGGGCTGGCGCTCGAACTCGGCCTCGACAACGTGGCCGAGACCGCCCGCGCCTTCGGCTTCGAGGGCGAGCTGCCCGAGGTGCCGGCCCTCTCCCTCGGCACGTCCGAGACCACGCTGCTCGACATGACCGAAGCCTATGCCGCCGTGCTTGCCGGTCGCGCCCCGATCGAGGCGACGGGCATCGCCCGCATCGCGCTGGGCGAGGGCGGCCCGGCCTACGAGATCGCGACCGGCCCCGGCGGCACGCTTCAGCCGGAGGTCCGCGACGGCCTTGCCGACCTGCTCGCCGCCGTGGTGTCGCAGGGCACGGGCCGCAACGCCGCCTGGGGCGGGCCGGTGGCGGGCAAGACCGGCACCAGCCAGGACTCGCGCGACGCGTGGTTCATCGGCTTCTCCGACCAGCTCGTCATCGGCGTGTGGATCGGGCGCGACGACAACGCGCCGCTGGGCGATGCCAGCACCGGCGGCGGTCGACCCGCGCAGATCTTCTCGGCGTTGATGACCGGGGCCAGCGAGGGGCTGACCCCCGACGGCCCCGCCGCGCGTGCCGCGGCCCTCGCGTTGCCCGATGCGCAGGCCGCGGCGGCTGCCGCTGCCGCCCCGCAATGCAACGTGCGGGCCTGTTCGCGCTTCTACCGCAGCTTCCGCGCGTCCGACTGCACGTTCCAGCCCTATTCAGGACCGCGCCGCCGCTGCACGCGCTAGGCGGTCAGCCGCCGCAGATCGTCGAGCAGCCCGCCCATATCGGCGGGCAGCGCCGCCTCGAAGCGCAGCGCCTCGCCCGTCAGCGGATGGGCGAAGCCCAGCGTCGCCGCATGCAACGCCTGCCGGGGGAAGCGGCGCAGCACCTCCGCTCCCGGCGGCACGGTCCGGTGCCCGCCATAGACCGGATCGCCGATCAGGGCGTGCCCCGCATGGGTCATGTGCACCCGGATCTGGTGCGTGCGCCCCGTCTCCAGCCAGCATTCCACCAGCGCCGCCAGGGGCCGGGCGAGGTCGAATTCCTCCACCACCCGCACCCGCGTCACCGCGCGTCGCCCGCCCGCGCGGATCGCCATCTTCTTGCGGTCGCCCGGATGCCGGTCGATCGCCCCTTCGATGAGCAGCACGTTGCCCGGCTCGAACCCGACGCCCGCGAGCCCGCGCAGCCTCGGGTCGCCCGGATCGGGCACGCCGTGGCACAGCGCCAGATAGCGCCGTTCGATATCGTGCGCTGCGAAGGCGGCGGCGAGTGGCTGATGTGCCGCGTCCGACTTCGCCACGACCAGGAGGCCCGAGGTGTCCTTGTCGATCCGGTGCACGATGCCGGGCCGACGCTCGCCCCCGATGCCCGACAGGCTGTCCCCGCAATGATGTAGCAGCGCGTTGACCAGCGTCCCGTCCGGCGCGCCGGGGGCGGGGTGCACGACCATGCCCGCGGGCTTGTTCACCACGATCAGCGCCTCGTCCTCGAACACGACGTCGAGCGGGATGTCCTGCGCCGCGGGCGCCGCCTCGACCGGGGCAGGGGGCACGACCTCGAACCGCTCGCCCTCCGCCACCTTGCGGCGGATGTCGCGCTCGATCCCGTTCGGCCCGCGCACCGCACCGCCCTCGACCAGCGCCCGCAGGCGCGAACGGCTCAGCCCGCTGCCCTCTGGCGCGGCGTCCGCCAGCACCTTATCAAGACGGCCCGAGGCCAGCGCCACGATTTGCAAGGGTTCCGCCATGACCACTCCCGACAACCTGCCACCCGAGCCCGCATCGCTGCGGCTGCTGCGGCGGCTCGTCACCACGCTGACCGTGGTGATGATCCTCGGCGTCATAGCGGTGGTCGGGCTGCTTGTCATCCGGCTGCAACCGGCGGACGCACCGCCCCTTCCCTCCGGGATCACCCTGCCCGCGGGGGAGCGCGCGCTCGCCATCACGCAGGGCACCGACTGGTTCGCCGTTGTCACGACCGACGGAGCGGCGGAGCGGATCCACATCCTCGCCCCCGACGGCACGTTGCGCCAGACGGTCGAGATCCTGCCGGACTGACGTAGCTCAGCGCAGCTTCGGCGACCCGGCCCCGGCGATCAGGAACAGGATCGCGAAGATCAGGACGATCGGCGCCAGCGGCGTCTGCAGCACCGGGAAGATCGCGTTCTCCCAGATCGCGGGCGACAGGTAGCGCTCCACCCCCGGCTGCAACGCCAGCAGGCTCTCGCGGTGCATGTTGGCCCAGACCTGCCCGACCTCCGCCATGCGGAAGTCGCGATCCTCCAGCACCGTGCCCGCGAAATCGAAATAGATGCGGACGAGGAAGCCCAGCACCAGCAGCCATCCCAGCACACGGAAGAATTTGCGCATCTTGATCTTTCCAAACGTTCCGGCGCAGCCTGACCGCGCATTTTCAATGCCGATACGGCACCATTGCTTGCGAGACCAGATGTATCAATCCTTCGATAAGACCACCTCCCCCGATACCGCGGCCCCGCGCCTCGCCGCCCTGCGCGCCGAGATGGCCGCGCAGGGTCTCGACGGCGTCCTCGTGCCGCGCGCGGATGCCCATCAGGGGGAGAACGTGGCCCCGCGCGACGAGCGTCTGGCCTGGCTGACCGGCTTCACCGGCTCGGCGGGCTTCGCGGTGGCCCTGGCGGAGGAGGCCGCGATCTTCGTCGACGGGCGCTATACGCTGCAGGTGCGTGCGCAGACCGATACCGACGCGTTCGCCCCGCAGGACTGGACGGGCAAGGAGGTCGGTCCCTGGATCGCCGAGCGTCTGAGCGAGGGCACGATCGGCTTCGACCCCTGGCTGCACACCCCGCGCGAGATCGCGCGCCTGACAAAGGACCTGCCCAAGGGGGTGGAGCTGCGCCCGCTCGACGCGAACCCGCTCGACGCCGCGTGGTCCGACCAGCCCGCGCCGCCTGCCGCCCCGCTCGTCATCCACCCGCTCGATTTCGCGGGCGAGGCCCATGCCGACAAGCGCGCGCGCCTCGCGGAGGATCTTCGCGCCAAGGGGGCCGGGGCCGCCGTCCTCAGCCTGCCCGACAGCATCGCATGGCTCCTGAACATCCGCGGCGCCGATATCGCCCGCACCCCCGTGGCCCTGCTCTTCGCCATCCTGCATGGCGACGCCACCGTCGATCTCTTCGGCGCCGAAGGCCGCACCCCGGACGAGGTCGCCGACCACCTCGGGCCGGATGTCCGCATCCACCCTGCCGATGCCCTGCTGCCCGCGCTCGCGGCGCTCGATGGACCCGTCGCGCTGCACCGCGCCTCCGCCCCCGTAGCGCTGGCCGACGCGCTGTCGCATGTCGAGCTGATCGACTTCGAGCCGGTCCACCGCCCCAAGGCGCGCAAGAACGACGCGGAGATCGCCGGATCGCGTGCGGCGCATCGTCGCGACGGCGCGGCGATGGCGGGCTTCCTGCACTGGCTGGCCGAGGAAGGCCCGACCGGCCGCCTCACCGAGATCGCCATCGCCAAGGAGCTCGAATCCCGCCGCCGCACCGCCAACGAGCTGCGCGACATCTCCTTCGAGACCATCTCCGGCTCCGGCCCCAACGGCGCCATCGTCCACTACCGCGTGACCGAGGAGACCGACCGCACCCTGACTACGGGCGAGCTGATGCTGGTCGATTCGGGCGGGCAGTATCTCGACGGCACCACCGACATCACCCGCACCATCGCCATCGCCATCGGCGAGGTGGACCCGGACGCCGCGCGCGCCTTCACGCTGGTCCTCAAGGGCATGATCGCCGTGTCGCGCCTGCGCTTCCCGCCGGGCCTCGCCGGCCAGCATCTCGACGCCGTGGCGCGCGTGCCGCTGTGGGAGGCGGGTTTCGACTACGCCCACGGCACCGGCCACGGGGTCGGCGCCTATCTGGGCGTGCACGAGGGACCGCAGGGCCTCGCCCGCCGCTATACCGAGCCCTTCGAGACCGGCAACATCCTGTCCAACGAACCGGGCTACTACCGCGAGGGCGCCTTCGGCATCCGGCTGGAGAACCTCGTCGTCGTCGAGGCGCCGACCGTGCCCGAGGGCGGCGACCTGCCCATGCACGGGTTCGAGACGCTGACCCTCGCCCCTATTGACCGCGCGCTCATCCTCCCGCACCTTCTGACCCGCGACGAGCGGGAGTGGCTCGACGCCTACCACGCGAGGGTGCTGGCCGAGATCGGCGACCTCGTTCCCCCCGCGACGCGCGACTGGCTGACCGCCGCCTGCGCGCCGCTGTCCGCATAGACCGGCTCAGCGTCACGGCGCCGTCATGTTCCACATGGCAGGCTTGCGCCCCGACGCCGCCCAATGACAAGAGAGGAGACCCGCGAATGGTCGAGAAACACATTTCCATTCACCGGGCCGACGGCACCTGGGTCGTCCGCGCCGCCGGTGCCGTGATCGCCGAAAGCAGCAACGCACTGGAACTGGTGGAGGGCGACTACCCGCCCGTCATCTACTTCCCCAAGGACGACATCGCGATGGCCTTCCTCGAGCCGTCCGAGCGCACCTCGCATTGCCCGCACAAGGGCGACGCCACCTATTTCTCGGTCGTGGCCAAGAGCCGAACGCTCGAAGACGTCGCCTGGACCTACGAGGACCCCAAGGAGGCCGCGGCCCGCATCGCCGGTCACATCGCCTTCTACCGCGACCAGGTGGCGGTCGAGCAGCTTTGAGCACGGAGGCCGCCCTCCTTCTCGCGGGCTTCTGGGCGACCCATCTCATCGCCGTGGCCAGCCCCGGCCCGTCCTTCGTGATCGTCAGCCGGATGGCGGCGGGCGGGTCGGCACGGGCAGGGGTGATGGTGGCCGTCGGCCTGACGCTGGGCACTCTGGTCTGGGCGCTCGCCGCATGGTTCGGGCTGGGCGCGCTCTTCGCGGCCGTGCCCGCGCTCTACGGGGTGGTGAAGGGGCTGGCCGCGCTGTTCCTGCTCTACCTCGCCTGGCAGACGCTGCGCCACGCGCACGATCCGCTGCCCCTTGCCGATGCACCATCGCGGCACGGGGACGCGGCCGCGCTGCGCCTCGGGCTGCTGACCCAGCTCGCCAACCCCAAGGTCGCGGTCTTCTTCGGCTCGATCTTCGTGGCGATCCTGCCCCCCGATCCGGGGGTCGGGATGCTGCTCGCCATCTTCGCCATCGTCTGTCTCAACGAGTTCGCCTGGTACGCCGCCGTCGCCCTCGTCTTGTCGCGCCCCGCGATCCGGGCGCGCTACATCCGCGCCAAGGCCGCGATCGACCGGGGCAGCGCCGCCGTGCTCGCGGGGCTGGGTATCGGCATCCTCCTGCGCGAGTGACCCGCGCCCGCCTTCCCATGCCCCGCCCGCGATGCTAGGCAGGACCTCGGGGGCAGGAGGGCCACTTGCCAGAGAGCATCGCATCGCTCTACGCGCGCCAGCGCGGCATCGTCGTCTCGGCGGTCAGACGCATGCGCACCCGCGGGCCGGACCAGATCCAGTTCTGGTTGATCGCGCTGGTTCTCGGCACGCTTGCGGGCATCGCCGCCGTCGCCTTCCGCGAGGGCATCGCCTTCCTGCAGGAGGCGATCTACGGCGAGACCGACGCACAGCTCCATTCCCACCTCTCGACGCTGCCCTGGTACTGGGTGCTCGGCATCCCCGTCGCGGGCGGATTCGTCGTCGGGCTGATCCTTTGGCGCTTCACGCCGGACGGGCGCGGCCGCTCCGTCGCGCATGTGATCGAGGGCGCGGCGCTGGGTCATGGCCGGGTGGAGAAGGAGGCCGGCCTCGCCTCCGCCGCCGCCTCGCTCATCACGCTTTCGACCGGTGGCTCCACGGGGCGGGAGGGGCCGGTGGTGCACATCGCGGCGCTGATCTCCTCGGCGATCTCCAACTGGCTGCGCGCCGCCGACATCACCGCGCGCGACCTTCTGGGCTGCGCGGTGGCGGGCGCGGTCTCCGCCAGCTTCAACGCACCGATCGCCGGCGCCCTCTTCGCGCTGGAAGTCATCCTGCGCCATTTCGCGATCCACGCCTTCGCACCGATCGTCGTGGCCTCCGTCGCGGGCACCGTGGTCAGCCGCATGTGGTCGGGGGACCTGTCGGAATTCGACCTGCCCGCGCGCACTCTCGCCTTTTATATCGAGCTGCCCGCCTTCATGGTGCTCGGCCTCGTCTGCGGGCTGGTGGCCGTGGTGATGATGCGCGCGATCTTCTGGGCCGAGGATGCGGGCGACTGGATCGCGGGCAAGCTGCGGCTGTGGACGCCGCTGCGCCCGGCGCTGGCGGGCCTCCTGCTCGGCCTCATCGCCATCTGGTTCCCGCACATCATCGGTGTGGGCTACGAGACGACGAACCGCGCGCTGGCGGGCGATATGGTGCTGTGGACCGCGATCACCTTCGCCGTGGTCAAGGTGGTCGCCGTCGCGCTGACGATGGCGGGCCGCATGGGCGGCGGGGTGTTTTCCCCCTCGCTGATGCTGGGCGCGCTGACCGGGCTTGCCTTCGGCTATGTCGCGACCGCGCTGGTGCCCGAGTTCTCGGGCGCGCAGTCGCTCTATGCGCTCGCGGGGATGGGGGCGGTGGCCGCTGCGGTGCTCGGCGCGCCCATCTCGACCACGCTGATCGTGTTCGAGCTGGTGGGCGACTGGCAGGCGGGCCTCGCCGTGATGATGAGCGTCTCGCTCGCCTCCGCCGTCTCGGTCAAGCTCGTCGACCGCTCCTTCTTCCTCACGCAGTTGGAGCGTACGGGACGCCATGTCGCGGCAGGCCCGCAGGAATATCTGCTATGCACCATTCCCGTGGGCACGCTGATGCGCCCGCGCGGGGCCGAGAACGGCGCGTCCGACACCCAAAGCTGGAGCCTGGTCGAGCAGGGCGCCTACCTGACCCGCGGCCAGACGCTCGAACACGCCATGCCGCTCTTCGACCAGTTGGGGGGCAACATGATCCCCGTGGTGGAGGAGCGTGACGACGGCCCGCCCGAACTTCTGGGCGCGCTGTTCCAGGTCGATGCGCTCAAGGCCTATAACCGCGCGCTCGTCGAAATCGCCAAGGAGGAACATTCATGACCCGTCCGCTTCGCTGGGGCATCCTGGGGATGGCCAAGATCGCCATCGAACAGCTGATCCCGGCCATCCAGCTCAGCCGCCACGCCACGCTCGCCGCCGTCGCCACCCGCTCGGGCACCCGCCCCGAGGGCGTGGGCGACGTCACCGTGCATGACAGCTACGAGGCGCTGCTGGCGGATGCGGACGTGGACGCGATCTACATCCCGCTGCCCAACAACCTCCACGTCGAATGGACCGAAAAGGCGCTGGAGGCGGGCAAGCATGTCCTGTGCGAGAAACCGCTCGCCTGGGACGTCGCGGGCATCGACCGCCTGATCGCGGCGCGCAACCGCACGGGCCGGTTCGCGGCGGAGGCGTTCATGGTCGCCCACCACCCGCAATGGGACCATGTCAGCGACCTGATCGCCGAAGGGCGCATCGGCACGCTCGTCCATGTCGAGGGCGCCTTCACCTTCTTCGACGACACGCCCGACAACATCCGCAACCAGGCCGCGCTCGAGGGCGGGGCGCTGGGCGATATCGGCGTCTATCCCATCGTGACCACGCGGCTCGCGACCGGGGCCGAGCCGGTGGCCGCGCGGGCCGAGCAGGTCATCGAGAACGGCATCGACGCGACCACCCGCGCCTGGCTCGATTTCGGCGATTTCACCATGAGCTTCTACTGCTCGATGCGGATGGTCCGGCACCAGTCGATGCGCTTCCACGGCACCGAGGGGGTGATCGAGCTGTCGGCCCCGTTCAACCCGCCCGACTTCGCCGCCGCCGAGGTCACGCTGATCCGCGGCGCCCGGCGCGAGGTGCGGTATTTCCCCGCCGCCGCGCAATATGTCGACCAGCTCGACGCCTTCGCGGCCAAGGTCCGCCGGGGCGAGACCTACCCCTTCCCGCTGGAGGCGTCCCGCGCCAACCAGGCGGTGCTCGACATGATCCGCAAGGCGGCGCGGGAATAGGCGCCCCGCGCCGCGCTCACAGCACCAGGTCGTTGTCGGCTTCCTCAGCCCGGCTCTCGTCATGGCTCGCCACCGCGATGCCGAAGGTCAGGATGCCGACACGGCCCGCCGTCATCAGGACGACCACCACCAGCTTGCCCAGATCGCTCAGGCCCCCGGTCAGCCCCATGCTCAGGCCGACCGTTCCCATTGCCGAGATCACCTCGAACATCACCACCTCGAAGGCCGCACCCGCCTCCGTCAGCAGCAGCAGGAACATCGCCGCCCCGGCCAGCGCGAAGTAGTAGGCGAGCGAGGCCGTCGCCAGTTGCAGCCTGTCGGGCGGCACCTCCCGCTTGAGATAGCGCACCCGGTCGCGCCCCTTCAGCGTCGAGCGCACCAGCCCCACCAGCGCCGCGAAGGACGTGGTCTTCAGCCCGCCGCCCGTACCCGCGGGCGACGCGCCGATCACCATCAGGAAGAACAGCACCATCAGGCTCGCCCCGCCGATCCCGCCGATCGGCACGGTGTTGAAGCCCACCGTCGTGGTCGCCGTCATGGTCTGGAAGAACGCGTCCATCAGCCGATCCTCGGGGCTGAGCCCCCGCAACGACGGCTCGACCACGAACAGGATCAGCGTGCCGACCGCCAGGAACAGCAGCGTCATGCGCACGATCACCTTGGACGAGAAGCCCAGGAACCGCGCCTGTCCCGTCAGCGTGCGCCAGCCATCCACCACGATCAGGAACCCCATCGCCCCCAGGATCGACAGCACCGACAGCACCAGCTTCAGCGCGAAATGCCCCTCGTAGCCCTCGAAGCTGGCCGGAAACAGGCTGAACCCCGCCGTGCAGAACGCCGAGACCGAATGGAAGATCCCCATCCACAGCGCGTCGGGCGTCCCGTCCGCCGCGAACAACGCCCACAGCGCCAGCGCGCCGGCCACCTCCACCACCAGCGTGAACGCCACGACCGACACGATGAACTGCCGCGGCCGGATGCTGTCGGGCAGGTTGAACGCATGCTTCGTCGCCCGCGCGCGCATCCCCGGCAGCTTGCCCATGATGGCGAGCGTGGCGAAGGAGCCGATGGTCATGTAGCCCAGGCCCCCCGCCTGGATCAGCAGCAGGATCACCACCTCGCCGAAGAAGGTGAAACTCCCGCCGGGATCGACGCTGACCAGCCCGGTTGTCGACACGGCGGAGGTCGCGATGAACAGCGTGTCGATGGCGCGCACCGCCTCCACCTGCGCGACCGGCAGGCTCAGCAGCATCCAGCCGACCAGCATGTAGCTGACATAGCCCGTCAGCAGCAGCTTGGCGGGCGGCATGTTGAACAGCGCGATCCGAAACCGGGCCATCGCGCGCAGTCGTTGAGATCGTTCGGTCATGCCGGGCAACCGTGATGAACGCGAAAGGCCGCGCGCCCGTCACATAGTCTTCCCCCGACCCGCTGCAATGGCGGGGGTCAGTCCTCCATCGCCTCCAGCTCGTCGATCAGCCCCTCGATGACCCCGAGCCCCTTCTCCCAGAATTTCGGGTCCGAGGCGTCGAGGCCGAACGGCGCCAGCAGCTCCTTGTGATGCTTCGAGCCTCCGGCCTCCAGCATCTCGAAATACTTCGCCTGAAAGTCGGGATCGCCCTCGCGGTAGACGGCGTAGAGCGCGTTCACCAGCCCGTCGCCGAACGCATAGGCGTAGACGTAGAAGGGCGAGTGGATGAAATGCGGGATATAGGTCCAGAACACCTCGTACCCGTCCACGAACTCGAAGACGGGGCCGAGGCTCTCGGCCTGCACGCTCATCCAGATCGCGTTGATGTCGTCGGGCGTCAGCTCGCCCTCGCGCCGCGCGGCGTGCAGCTTGCACTCGAAATCGTAGAAGGCGATCTGCCGCACGACCGTGTTGATCATGTCCTCGACCTTCGAGGCGATCAGCGCCTTGCGTTTCGCAGGATCGGTCGTGCCGTCCAGCAACTTCTGGAAGGTCAGCATCTCCCCGAACACGCTCGCCGTCTCCGCCAGCGTCAGCGGGGTGGAGGACAGCAGCTCCCCCTGCTTGGCCGCCAACCGCTGATGCACGCCGTGGCCCAGCTCATGCGCCAGCGTCATCACGTCGCGCTGCTTGCCCAGATAGTTCAGCATCACGAACGGATGCGCGTCCGTCACGGTGGGATGGGCGAAGGCACCGGGCGCCTTGCCCGGCTTCACCGGCGCGTCGATCCACCCTTCGGTGAAGAAGGGCTCGGCCAGCTCCGCCATCTTCGGATCGAATCCCGCATAGGCGTCCGTGACCATCTGGCGCGCCTCGTCCCAGCCGATCCTGCGATCGTCCGCGGTCGGCAGCGGCGCGTTGCGGTCCCAGACCTGCATCGTGTCGAGGCCCAGCCATTTCGCCTTCAGCGCGTAATAGCGGTGGCTCAGCCGCGGATAGGCCGCGACCACCGCGTTGCGCAGCGCCTCCACCACCTCCGGCTCGACATGGTTCGACAGGTGCCGCCCGGTCTGCGGGGTCGGCAGCTTGCGCCAGCGATCCTCGATCTCCTTTTCCTTGGCGAGCGTGTTGGTGATCCGCGCGAACAGCGGCAGGTTCTCGCGGAACACCGCGATCAGCGCGTGGGTCGCCGCCTCCCGCTTCGCGCGGTCGCTATCGGTCAGCAGGTTCAGCGTCGCCTCCAGCGGCAGCTCCTCGCCCTCCACGTCGAAGGTCAGCCCCGCCATCGTCTCGTCGAACAGCCGGTTCCAGGCCGAGCTGCCCACGACCGACTGGTCGTGCAGGAACTTCTCCAGCTCGTCCGACAGCTGGTAGGGCTTCATCGCCCGCATCCGGTCGAGCACCGGCTTGTAGCGCGCCAGCGTCGTGTCGGACGCGATCAGGTCCTCGTAATGCGCGTCCTCGATCCGGTTCATCTCCAGCCCGAAGAACACCAGATGCGCCGAGATGTTGGTGATCCGGTCCTGCATGTCGGACATGAACTTCGCCCGGCCCGCATCGGTGGTGTTCTGGTAATAGCGCAGCCCCGCGAAGGACATGATGCGCCCCATCACGCTTTGCATCTGCTCGTAGCGCTGGATGCAGGTGGCGAGCCCCGCGCCGGTCTTGTCGGCCAGATGCCCCTCGTAGTCCGCCTGGAAGCTCGTGGCCGCATCCTCCAGCCATTTCAGGTCGCTCTCGATCTTCGGGTCGTCCTGACCGGCATAGAGGGCGGAGAAATCCCATTCGGGCAGATCGCCCAGGCCATCGGGCCCGGCGCCCTCCTCGCCGGGTTGCAGGCGGACGGGGAAGGGCAGGGCAAGGGGGTCGGTCATGGAAGAAGGCTCCGGCTCGAAGTTCGGTTGGTTGTCCCTGAACCTATGCCGCGTCCGCGGCGGAACAATGGGGACCCGCGGGAACAATTCGGCGTCCGGGGCGATCCGTCGGCCTGTCGGCCCGGTGCGCAAAACGAAACGCCCCGGACCGCTTGGGTCCGGGGCGTTCCTGAAAGTCTATCGGGCCGGGCGAACCCGGCGCGCGATCAGTTGTGCTCGACGTAGCCGACGTCGGAGCTGGACGCCTCGCACAGGCCGTCGGAGGCGACGATCACGCAGTTCAGCGCGACTTCTTCCTCGACCACGGCGACGCCGTCGACCGAGATCTCGACGCGGCGGTTTGCCTGCTCACGAACGCCATCGGCGGTCGGAACGGCCAGGTCCAGCTCCGAACGGCCGGAAGCGGTGATCACGGCGGGGTTCACGCCGTTGCCGACCATTGCGCCGACGACGGTTGCCGCACGCGCTTCGGACAGGCCCTGGTTGTAGGCGACCGAACCGACGGTGTCGGTGTGGCCGACGACGGACACGGAGGTCGCGCCGTTCGCGGCGGTGGACGCCTCGGCGACGGTCTGTGCGCCCTGCGCGGTCAGGTCCGCGCGGTCGAAGGCGAAGAACACGGTGTAGTCGGTCGGAGCTGCGACGACGGTGGGCTCGACGGCGACGACGCCCATCGGAGCTTCGTTACCGCCGCATGCTGCCAGGAAGGCAGCCGCGCCGAACATCATGACGGAAGCAGTTTTCATCCCTCTCTCCATTCTTTCGTTAGAGGTGATCCTTATCGACCAAGCCGAAGGGCAAGGCCGTCCCGGGTAGGACGCTGCACAAATCGATTCAAGTACAGCGTCACGCAATCGCGCGGCTTAGATTGTTTTGGAGTGATGCAATTTCGCATCGCGAACCGTCCCAATGCCGTGATGGCGCTTCGAAAAAAAGCCCCCGGCGCCGTTGCGTGCACCGGGGGCCCTTTCTGATCCTAGATCAGTTGGCCGAGATTTCGACCCGGCGGTTGCGCGGCTCGCGCACACCGTCCGCGGTCGGGACGGCCAGGTCCAGCTCCGAGCGGCCGGAGGCGGTGATGATGGCCGGGTTCACGCCGTTGCCGATCATCGCGCCGACGACCGTCGCCGCGCGGGCTTCGGACAGCGCCTGGTTGTAGGCGACCGAGCCGACGGTGTCGGTGTGACCGACGACGGACACGGAGTTTGCGCCGATCGCGTTGGCGGTGCCGGACGCGTCTGCCACGGTCTGCTGGCCTTCGGCGGTCAGGTCCGCGCGGTCGAAGCCGAAGTAGACGGTGTAGTCGGTCGCGACCACATCCACCACGGGCTCGGTCACGATGACTTCATCCTCGCCACCACAGGCCGCGAGAGCGACTGCCATGCCGCCGATCAGTGCAACAGATGCGAATTTCATAGGTGTCTCCAATTCTTCGGGTGCAATAACCACAGTGCTGCACCAACGGCGGCTGCGACAAATGGTTCCGACGATCGGCGATTTTTTGCGCATCACCGTCATTTTTTCGTGAATCAGGCCGCCGAACGGGCCTCCAGGACCTCTTCCCAAGCCCGATTTATCGCGGCAAGTCTGCGGGTTGCCAGTTTTACGGCCTCCTCGGGCACACCGCGCGCGATCATGCGATCGGGATGGGTCTCACGCACCAGCGCGCGCCACCGCGCGCGCATCTCGTCGAGCGTCATCTCCGGCGAGACGCCCAGCACGTCGTAGGGATCGGGCGCCGCGTCGGGCACATGGCGCGCGCGCAGGACACGGAAGCACCGCTCGCCCAGCCCGAACATTTCCGCCACGCGGGCGAGGAAGGTATCCTCGTCGGGATGGTAGACCCCGTCCGCCACCGCGATGTGGAACAGGCCCTCCATCAGGTCTTCCAGCACCGACCGGTCGCCACCGAACATGCGGGCGATCTGGGCGGCATAGGACTCGAACCCCGCCGCGTCCTGCCGCGCGAGGTTGAAGACCCGCGCCGCCTTCGCCTCGTCGCGCGGCGAGATGGCGAAGACCTCGCGGAAGGCAGTGACCTCGTCGCGCGTGACCTGCCCGTCGGCCTTGGCCATCTTCGCGCCCAGCGCGATCACCGCGATGGTGAACGCCACCGAGCGCTCGGGCGGCGCGCTCAACCGATCGAACACCGCCGACAGCCCCTCGCCTTGGCGAAGGGCCGACACAGCGTCCGTGATGCGGGTCCAGATCGACATGGCCACATCTTAACAGATCGGGCCGCCTGCGCCAGATGCCGCACCGCCGCATTCGCATTCGCGCGGGCAGGCCTGCCCGCAGATGGCGGGCCCGGTCCTGCGCACCCCGACAGCCACACGCAACCAGTGCGAAGCGTGGAGCCGGACGCAACGATCGACCGCCGGAAGGACGGCACCCGAGCCCCCCGGCGATCGCCCGACCGCCCCCCGCACGAGCGTTTCCCCCGTTGCACGGCCCCGCCGCCGCTGGCGCGCATCCGACATCCCGAACCGTCTCCGCCCCGTCCCCGAAGCCTCGCGCCGCGTGCCCGGGATCGGCCCATCCCATCGCGGCCGCACCCAGCGTCCTTCAGGGCGCTCCGCCATCGAAGCGCTCCGAGATACGCCCCAGATCGGCGTTTCCCCGATGCTCACCTCCGCATCGTAGACACACCCGGCACATCGTTCGGAAGACAACGGGCACCGCATCACCATCGGCGCGAACCAGCCGTGCCCCGACGAGCCGAAAGCAGGACGCCCGGATTGCGACATCCTGTCCAGGACTGCCCCTTCCGAAGACACAGACAGCGCGACATCGAGACGCGAAGGACCTGCTTCGCGCCATCTCCACCGCCCGCAGGGTGCCCCGAAGGTCGGAGGCCACGCGCCTCTTCATGCGCCGCTGCGAGATGACGTTTCGCGGCAGCACGGGACCGGAATGTGCGGGCCGATGGCCGTCGTCTCGCCGCCGTGCGGGGCGCAACTTCAACCCCCTGTTACACTTCGTCAGCGGCAAACGCGCGGCGGAACTGCCCGTCATCTGTCGCCGCGAACCATCCGCCCGCCCCTCCCGGATAGACGCAGCGATCCTCATAAAGCCCTCAGGACAGCGCCAGACGCCGCGCCGCCCTGTGCGATGGGCGTCAGACCCGAGCGGGATGCTCACCACGCGTCCCACGCCGCCTCTTGCGCCAGGCATCGATTGCAAAGGCCAGCCACCGCACCGGCGCCGATGGGGCGCGTCGAGCCTCGATCGAAGCTCGCCACGCGCCTGGCTTCGCTTCGTGCACCGAGCAAAGTCTCGAGCGCAGCTGTAACGGGTCTGCACCCCGCCTGAGCGCCGCTGAAGATGCGTCGTACTCTGCGCGGCACTCCCCACGCGCCCAGCGTTGCTTCGTGCGTCCGAACGCCGATATCACAGGCGCACCACCGCCCATGCGCTGACGCGACTGAAACGGGCAAGGGGGGCGTTCTCTGCACAACCTGGCCCGATCGATGCACTGAGCGAAACCAAGCGCAGATATGACGCATCTGCCCCGACAGCATAGCTGCAAAGTAGGCGTCAGGCCAGTCGCGGCCTGGCTTCGCGTGCAACTCCGCTTCACGCGCCCCGCTCCGCCCGCGCGCCGATGTCATAGGTGCGCCTGCACCCACGCGCCGCACGAAATGGACCGGGCCAGGTCAGTGTTCGCAACCAAAACAGCGACACTCGATGAGCCAAACAATGCCCGAACGTAGGCGTCACCTGTCTGCCCCGACCGCATCGCCACCAAGGAGGCGTCAGGCCGGTCAAGGCTCACCTCGCGTCCAGCGTTGCTTCGTAGGTCGAAGCAACATCCGCACGCCGATGTCACAGGCGTACCACCGCCCATGCGCTGCGAGGAACAGTCCGGGCCGGGCGGGCCGCGTGCAACGTCTACAAGTCCACTTCGTGGGCTTGGCAATTTCCGGGCATCGTCGTCACAAACCTGCCCCGGCATGAACGCGGTGGGACGCGCCCGGCCGGGCGCTCGCGTCGAAGGGCGTGGCCGAGGGGCGCCGCAGCGCCGCGAGACGCCAGGCCCGGACTGCGCCGGGCGGGCGGGACGCCGAAACCGGTCCCCCGGTTTCCTGTCCGCCCGCGAGAGTGCCCCCGACACCGCCGTCATATCTCGCGGCTCCGGTCACACCGCGGCGCGGGCTTCGGGTTCCGCGCGACCCTCGATGCGCCGCACGTGGCCCGCGACGCGGACGCCCGCGCCCGGTCCGGGTTGCGCCTCCACGCGCAGGCGG
>NZ_JAWDKL010000013.1:0-102425 GCF_032464675.1 Roseobacter sp. HKCCA0434 | reverse complement strand
ACGCCCCGAAACCGCGTCGCGCAGGGCCCGCGCGCGGGCGTCGCGCACCGGATCGGGCCGCGCCTCGGCCAGAAGCGCCAGCAGTTCCAGCGCCCCCGCCTCGCCCGACGGGGTGGCGCCGTCCTCGGTTTCGAGCACGGGTCCCAGCGGTCCTTCGGGGCTCAAAACCAGACGACCATCGTGATCGAATCGTTCCAGCAGTCGGGCGGCGAACGCATCGGCCAGATCGATCCGCCCCAGCGCAAAGGCGGCCAGCCCCAGCCAGGCATGATCGCTGAGATCCGCGACCTCCCGCCGCTTGCCGTCGAAATCGAGACGGGCAAGCTCCTCCAGCGGGCCAAGCCGCGCCATCACGGCGTCGAAGGCCCGCTCGGCCATCTCCGTCCAATCGGGCCGGTCCAGCGCGATCGCCGCCTCCGCCAGCGCGCGGATCAACAAGCCATTCCATCCGGCGATCACCTTCTCGTCGCGCAGGGGCCGGGGGCGGGCATCGCGGATCAGCCGCATCTCCTCCAGCAGCGGATCGAGCGCGTCGAACTCGACCGGCTCACCGGGGGTCAGGTGCGCCACCGGCCCGGCCTCCAGCGTCGGGGCCGCGTGCAGGTTGAGGACGTCCCGCGCCGCCTCCGGTGCGGCTTCGGGTGGCCAGACGTAGAATGCGCCTTCCTCCCGCCGCCCGTCCGCCTCCAGGCTGTCGGCGTCCTCGGCGGCGTAGAACGCGCCATCCGCCGCGGTCATGTCGCGGGCGATGTAGGCGACCAGCCGCGCCGCCGCGCGGGCGAGCGCGGGATCGCCACCGGCCTGCCAGCCCTCGACCAAGGCGCGCAGCATCAGCGCCTGATTGTAGAGCATCTTCTCGAAATGCGGCGTGCGCCAGTTCACATCGACCGTGTAGCGGTGGAACCCGCCGCCGACATGATCGTGCAGCCCGCCCGCCACCATCGCCTCGAGCGAGCGCAAGGCCATGTCCCGCGCCGCCGCATCGCCCGTGCGCCGCCAGTGGTCGAGCAGGAAGAGGAGGTGCCCCTCCTGCGGGAACTGCGTGCCGTGGCTGAAGCCGCCCTGCTCAGCGTTGAACAGCCGCGCGAGATCGGCGAGCGCCGCCGCCGGGGCGGCATCCAGCGCGGCGGGCGGGGCCGTCTCCGCCGGGATGCGGCGCATCGCCTCCGACAGTTGCCGCGCCACGCTCTCGAACTGCGCACGCTGCCCGCCATCCCAGCCCTGCGCGATCGCGCCGAGCACTTGCAGGAACTGCGGTTTCGGAAAGTACGTGCCGGTGTGGAAGGGCCGTCCGTCCGGCATCAGCCATTGTGAATTGGGCCATCCCGCGTGCCGATGCTGCAGCATGGTGGCGAGGATATAGACCTGATCCACGTCCGGGCGTTGCTCGCGGTCGAGCTTCACGGGCACGAAGGCGGTGTTGAGCAGGGCCGCGACCTCCTCGTCGTCGAAGCTCTCCTCCTCCATCACGTGACACCAGTGGCACGTGGCGTAGCCGACCGACAGGAACACCGGCAGATCGCGCGCCGTCGCCTCGGCCAGCGCCTCGGGCCCCCAGGGACGCCAGTCCACCGGGTTGTGCGCGTGCTGGACGAGGTAAGGCGACGCTTCGTGGATCAGCCGGTTGACGTAGCGCGGGCCGTCGCCGTCCATCAGATGCGTGCGCGGCACGTAACCGGGCCCGCGTGCGGCGAGCGCGGCCTCCAGCGCGATCTGTTCGTCGTCGCCCCGCGTCACGCCGGGAAGCGCCCTCATCCGATCACCATCGGCGCGCAGGAAAAGCCGCCCTCGACCAGTTCACCGAACTGCGTGTCGTCGGGGACCAGGTTGCCGTCGCCGTCCACGGTCGGGAACTCGATCAACCCGTCGCCCAAGTCTATGTGCGCGGCGCAGACCGGACCGTTCGGCCAGAAGAAGCAATAGGTCCCGTCCTTGTGGGTCCACAGCCCCTCCTGACACTGCCCGTCCGCCGCCTCGTAGCGGACCGAGCGCCCATCGGGCAGGTAGAATTCGCGCCCGATATAGGTCTCGCCGATGAAGTAACGGACCGAATTGCCGAGCGCGCGGTCTCGCCACTCCTCGACCGGGATCGGGCGTCCGTCCTGCGCCACGGCGGGCAGGGCGATCGAAGCAAGGCAGATCAGGCTGGCGAGGCGCATGGTGTCGGCTCCTTTCGGTCGCGCGCAGGCTCCGTCATCCCGCGTCGAAGGGCAAGGGATCAGGAGACGGGAATCTCGCAAGACACCGTTCGCTCGGAGATGCCCTCGATGCGCTGGATCTCCCACCGGGCATCGCGCGCGCCGCTCTCATCCACCGGCAGGACGTAGAGACCCTGCGCATCCTCCATGTGGCGATAGCAGAACTTGCCGTTGGGCCAGGAGAAGCAATAGGCGCTGGCCGGTTCGATGAACCGCCAGGTCCCTTCGAGGCACGTCCCGTCTGCGTAGAGGATGCTGACCACCTGCCCGCCGGGGTGATAGGTCTCGCGCGCGAAGACTTCGGGCCCGATCCGGTAGATCACCGTCCGCCCCTCGGTCATCGCCCGCCATTCGGCGAGCGGTATGTCCCGCCCGTCCTGCGCGCACGCGGGAGCGGCGAGAAGGCAGGCGAGGGCGAGCGCGCGGATCAACTGGTGACGCCCGGCTCGCAGGTCAGCGGCACGGGCACGATGCGGCCGACCTCCTGCAGGCTCTCCGTGTCGAGCGTGCCGTCGGGCTCCACCCCCTGGATCAGCCGCGCGCCGTCCTGCTCGAAATGGCGAAAGCATGAGGTCTCCCCCGGCCAGGCGAAGCAATAGGCCTCCAGCGGCTCGAAATAGGTCCAGCGCCCTTCGAGGCAGGCACCCGAGACATGCTCGAACACCACGCTTTCGCCATCGGGGGCGTAGTATTCGCGGCCGTAGGGCTCACCCTCGATCTCGTAATAGACGGTCTGGCCGCCGACCATGTCCACCCATTCCTCGGGCGGGATCAGGCGCGGCTCGTCCTGGGCGAGCGCGGGCGTGGCGAGCAGCAGGGCAGCGAGGGCTATACGGATCATCGGGTCCTCCGGGAATGCGTGTCGCAGGGCAAGTTAGGGCAAGTTCCGCCCGGTGTCCCCTCACGATCCGGCGACAGGGCGTCGCCGATCGGAAACCCCATGTCGCGAAGACGGCCCGAAACCGCCGCTTTTGCGCTGTCGGGGGGCGGGGCAGGGGCCTATCGTGGCGCGTGCAAGGGCAGGGAGACGCGTGATGGCACCGCTGGACGATCGCAAGGGCGTATGGAAATCGGGCCGCGGCAAGGGCCGCGCGACGCCGAAGGGCCGCCAATACGAAGATTCGGCGCTGGCCGAGGTGCAGGCGCTTCTGGGAGACGCGCCGCGACGGCGCGACCTGCTGATCGAGCATCTGCACAAGATCCAGGACGCCTACGGCCACCTCTCCGCCGCACATCTGCGCGCTCTGGCCGAGGAGATGCGCCTCGCGCAGGCCGAGGTCTACGAGGTCGCGACCTTCTACGCCCATTTCGACGTGGTGAAGGAGGGCGAGACCCCGCCCCCCGCTTTGACCATCCGCGTCTGCGATTCCCTGTCCTGCGAACTGGCGGGCGCGCAGGCGCTCAAGGCCGCGCTGGAGGACGGTCTCGACCCGGCGGAGGTCCGCGTGCTGCGCGCGCCGTGCATGGGCCGCTGCGACACCGCGCCGGTGCTGGAACTGGGGCACGCGCATATCGACCACGCCACGCCCAAAAAGGTGCGGGAGGCGATCGCCGACGGTGCGACTCACGCCATCATCCCCGACTACCAGGACTACGACGCCTATTGCGCCGAGGGCGGCTATGCCACGCTCGCCGATCTGCGGGCCGGTCGCCGGACACCCGACGAGGTGCAGCAGGACCTGCTCGACGCGGGTCTGCGCGGCATGGGCGGCGCGGGCTTCCCGGCGGGCAAGAAATGGAGCTTCGTGCGCGGCTACGAGGGTCCGCGCTACCTCGCCGTCAACGGCGACGAGGGGGAGCCGGGGACCTTCAAGGACCGCTGGGTGCTGGAGCGGACCCCCCACAGCTTCCTCGAAGGCATGCTGGTCGCAGCCTGGGCCGTCGAGGCCGAGCGAATCTTCCTCTACATGCGCGACGAATATCCCGCGATCCTGGAAATCCTGCGGCGCGAGATCGCACGGCTGGAGGAGGCGGGCCTCGTCGAGCCCGGCCATATCGATCTGCGCCGGGGTGCGGGTGCCTATATCTGCGGCGAGGAATCCGCGATGATCGAGAGCATCGAGGGCAAGCGCGGCCTCCCGCGTCACCGGCCGCCCTACGTGGCCGAGGTCGGCGTCTTCGACCGGCCGACGCTGGTCCACAATGTCGAGACGCTGCACTGGATCGGCAAGATCTGCCGCGAGGGTCCCGAAATCTTCGGCGCGCATGGCGTGAACGGGCGCAAGGGCCTGCGCGCCTATTCCGTGTCGGGGCGCGTGGCCAAGCCCGGCGTGTACCTGACCGATGCCGGGCAGACCATCGCCCAGCTCATCGAGCTTGCGGGCGGCATGGCGGACGGGCACGAATTCTACGCCTTCCAGCCCGGCGGTCCGTCCTCGGGCCTGCTGCCCGCCTCGATGCACGACGTCCCGCTCGATTTCGACACGCTGCAACCGCACGGCACCTTCATCGGGTCGGCGGCGGTGGTGGTCCTATCCACGCAGGACAGCGCCCGCGATGCCGCGCTCAACATGCTGCGCTTCTTCGAGGACGAGAGCTGCGGCCAGTGCACCCCGTGCCGGGTCGGCTGCGAGAAGGCGGTCAAGCTGATGCAGGCGGAACATTGGGACCAGCCCCTGCTGGAGGAGCTGTCGACCCTGATGGTCGACGCGTCGATCTGCGGCCTGGGTCAGGCCGCGCCGAACCCGATCCGCCTCGTCATGAAGCACTTCCCCGACGAGGTCTGAGGGTCCGGCCCGTCGCCGCCCGCTCGACGGGACCACCTGACGCGCGCGGCAATCGGCGAGGGAACGTCCCTGTCGCGAGGGAGTGCGCCGCCGCAAGCCGGGGCGGCAGCGCACGATCCATCACGGCCACGTGCGCCGGACGTCGCCGCCGTTGACAGGTCTGCCCCGGCGCGGGAACCTGCCTGCGATCCGCAGCTTATCGAAAGGCTTGCCCCTCATGCGCACCACCGCCCTCCTGTGCCTCTCCTCGCTCGCGTTGGCCGCGTGCGGCGGTGGCGGCAGCACATCGATCTCCGGCTTCACGCCCGTCTCGCCCGTCGTGGCGACGGGCCCTGGCGACACGCTCGTCGCGCGGGCGGGCACCCCGCTGCCCGCCACGCAGTACCGCACCACATTGCGAAGCGGCACGTTCTCCGCCTCGCCCGTCAGCGCGAACGACACCGCCAGCGTCGAGGTGCTGACCGCGACCCGCTACCGCATCCGCTCCGACCAGGGCTACGAGGCCGATCTCGTGCTGCGCGACACCACGGGCGGCGTGTCTAACTTCACGACCACCAGCGGCGACGCCGCGGTTGCGGGGCTGGTTGTGGGCACCTACGGCGCGGCGGGGGTCTATTCGTTCCCGTTCAACGTCGCGGACGCCGATGGCGGGGCCGTCACCTTCGGCATCCGCTCACCGGTCACCGCCGTGCCGTCCTCGGGAACGGCCAGCTATGGCGGCACCTTCTCGGGCCAGCGCAACCGCCCCGGCGGCGGCGACCCGGTGGCGCTGCGCGGCAACGCGTCGCTGACCGCCAATTTCGCGGGCGCCGCGGCCATCAACGGCCAGATCACGGGTGTCGTCGCCGATACCGGCCTTGGCACGACCGAAGCGTTCAACGACATCCTGCTCTCGGCCTCGATCACCGGGTCGGGCGGGAACGGCACCGCGCAGACGGGCGCGGCCCCGGCGGGCAGTTCCGTCGCCTTCGCGCCCGGTGCCAGCGGTGCGCTGAACGTGCAGTTCTACGGCCCGTCGCTGAACGAGCTCGGGGGCGCGTTCACCATCAACAACGGCGGCAATACCGTGACCGGCGGCTTCCTGACGGTGGACTGACCTATTGCAGATCGGCGAAGGCGCGGGTCAGCCGCGCCGCCGCCTCCTCGACCAGTGCGCGCCGCGTCGCGACGTTGAAGCGCAGCCAGCTCTCCCCGCCCTTGCCGAAGCTCGCGCCGTGATTGGCCGCGATCTTCGCGTCGTCCTGCACGCGGGCCTGCACCTCCTCGGGCGTCATGCCGGTTCCCGCGAAATCCACCCAGCACAGATAGGTGGAGGCGAGCGGCATCACCCGCACCCCCGGTATCGCGTCGAGCGCCGTTTCCAGAATTCGCCGGTTCTCGTCGATATAGGCGCGCGCGGCGTCGAGCCACTCGTCCCCTTGCGAATAGGCAGCCGTCGTCATCATCATGCCGAACCGGTTGGGCGAGGCGCCCGTCGCCAGATGCACCTTCTGGAACCGTGCCCGCAGCTCGGGATCGGCGATGATGACGTTGCCGGTCATCCCGCCCGCGAGGTTGAAGGTCTTGGACGCCGCGGTCAGCGTGATAAGCCGCGGCGCCAGCTCCGGCATCAGCTTGGCCAGCACGTGATGATCGGCATCGCCGAAGACGAGGTCGTGGTGGATCTCGTCCGAGAGCAGCATCAGGTCGTGCCGCTCGCAGAACGCCGCGATCGCACGCAATTCGTCCTCGGTCCAGACCGTGCCGCCCGGATTGTGCGGCGAGCACAGGATCAGCATCGAGACGCCCTCGACCAGCCGCTCCATCTCGTCGAGATCGGGCACGTAGCGCCCGTCCTCGATACGCATCTCGGCCTCGACCAGACGCCGATCGTTGGCGCGGATCATCTTGGCGAAGGCATGGTAGACCGGCGTCATCAGCATCACGCCGTCGCCCGGCGCGGTGAAGGCCTGAAGGCACAGCCCCACCCCCGACACGAGCCCATGCGTGGTGGAGATCCACTCCGGCTCGACCGTCCAGCCGTGCCGTCGCGCCATCCACTTGATGATCGCCTCGCGGTAGGGGCCGTCATTGCCGTAATAGCCGTGCACGCCATGCGCGACGGCCTTCGCCAGCATGTCGTTCACCGCCTGCGGCGGTTTGAAGTCCATGTCCGCGACCCACATCGCGATGCCGTCATCGGGCGATACACCGTAAAGCGCCTCGCACGCATCCCACTTCACCGAATGGGTGTCGCGGCGGTCGATCGGTTCGTCGAAATTCACGGTCATGGCACTCTCCTTCTGTCGCCCCCGACCTTATGGCGCGACGCCTGCAGGGCAAGGCTGGGATTGTATCCCGACAGAGGCGGGCGATTGCGCGCGCGGATGGCTTGGATTACATGCCGGGGCATGATCAGACCCATCCTCATCCACCCCGATCCGCGGCTCAAGAAGGTGGCCCCGCCGGTCGCCGACCTCACGGACGGCCTGCGCGCTCTGGCCGACGACATGCTGGAGACGATGTACGAGGCGCCGGGCATCGGCCTCGCCGCGCCCCAGATCGGGCAGGGCGTCCGGCTCTTCGTCATGGACTGCGCCGACAAGGAGGAGGCCCCCGCCCCCTTCGTCATGTTCAACCCCGAGATCACGGCGCGTTCGGACGACCAGTCGGTCTACGAGGAAGGATGCCTCTCGATCCCCGAGATCTACGCCGAGGTGACGCGCCCGGCCGAGGTGACGCTCGCCTGGATCGACCGCGACGGCAATCCGCAGAGCCGCGACTTCGCAGGGCTGGAGGCGACCTGCGTGCAGCACGAGCTCGACCACCTCGATGGCAAGCTCTTCATCGACTATCTTGGTTCGGTCAAACGCCAGATGATCACCAACAAGATGAAGAAGCTGAAGAAGGCCCGCGCATCGTGAGCGGCTACGCCCCGCGTCACATCGCGCCCGGCCCCGTTCTCGATATCGCGGGCGTGGCATTCAGAACCTACGCCATCGGACTGGACGCCGCACCCGTCGGCACGATCCTCCCCGCGCTCGATCCGCTCGGCGCCGACCTCGCCAACGCCATCGCCGTGGAAGGCGGGGCGGAGGGGCACGGCTTTACCATCCTCCACGAGGGCGAGGCGGGCACCTGGCAGCTCGCCTTGTGGTGGGCGCATGGCGACATCCTGTGCCAGCGGCTGTGGCGCGCCGATCCCGGCACGCTCGACTTCGTGGCCGTGGACGACCGCCCGCTGATGGCCTGCGTGTGGGAGCTGCACGTCATCGCCCACGAACAGCGCGCCTGGATCGCCCACATGGACGGCGCGGACTATGCCGCCGCCGCGCCCATCGAAGGCAGCCTCTGATGGCGCGGCGCCCCTTCCTGCAATGGCCCGACAAGCGGCTGCGCACCGCCGCAGCACCTGTCGACACGGTCGATGACGAAGTACGCGCGATCTGGAATGACATGCTCGACAGCATGTACGCCATGCCCGGCGTCGGCCTCGCCGCTCCGCAGATCGGCGTCATGCGTGCGCTGGCTGTGGTCGATTGCTCCAAGGGCATGGACCAGTCCGTCCGCATGGCCAATCCGCGAATCCTGCACGCCTCGGTCCAGATGCGCGAGCACGAGGAGGCCTCGCCGAACCTGCCCGGCATCTCCGCCACCGTGACCCGGCCGCGCGCGGTCACGGTCGCCTATCTCGACGAGGCCGGAGAGGAGACCGAGCGCGATTTCGTCGGCCTCTGGGCCACTTCGGTCCAGCACCAGATCGACCATCTCGCAGGCAGGCTCTTCGTCCACCGCCTCAAGCCCGTGAAGCGGCAGATGCTCCTTAGGAAGTTCGAGAAGCACCGCCGCTGAGCGTCACGAGTACCAGTCGCCGCGCCGCACCTCGGCATCGGCGCCCACCATCCGGGTGAACGCGTCGATATCGCTGCCGCGGTAATGATAGGGATAGACCACGCGCGGATTGATCATCGCCACCGCATCCGCCGCCTGCGCCACATCCATCGTGTAGGGCAGGTTCATCGGCAGGAAGGCGATGTCGATCTCCTCCAGATGCGCCATCTCGGGGACGTTCTCGGTATCGCCCGCGATGTAGACCCGCAACCCGTCCACGGTCAGCACATAGCCGTTGTCGCGCCCCTGCGGATGGTATTGCAGCCGGTCCTCGGTGATGTTGTAGGCCGGCACCGCCGCCACGTAGTACGGACCGGCATGCGTTGTGTCGCCGTTCGAGAGCATCATCGCGCGGGCCTTCAGATCGTCGGGCAGCATGCGGAACACGCCGGGATTGACGATCAGTTTCGTCGTATCGGTGACGATCCCGCGCAGCGTCTGCACGTTGTAATGGTCGCCATGCTCATGCGTCACGAGGATCAGGTCGGGCGCCGGATACTCCGCGTAGCGCGCCGCCTCGCCCACTGGGTCGTTGTAGATCACGAGGCCGGGCGTCTCCATCACGAAGGAGGCGTGATCGACCGGGTGGATCACCACCTCGCCGCCGTCGGTGGCATAGCTGTGGGACTCCCCGCCCTGCGCCATCGCCGCATAGGGCAGGACCATCGCGCCGGTCAGCGCGCCGCTCGTCGCCAGGAACCGTCTTCTGTCCATCTCGTCACTCCTCCAATCGCGTTGGCCTGCCACCTAGCGCGGCCGAACTCCGATCCCAGCCTTGCAAGCGCCCGCCACCTGCGCGACATCTGTCCGACCGAGAACAGGAGAGCCCCGATGCGCCTCGTCTTCATGGGAACGCCCGAGTTCTCCGTCACGGCGCTCGACGCGCTGCACGCCGCCGGGCATGAGGTCGCGGCCGTCTACACCCAGCCCCCGCGCGCCGCCGGGCGGGGCAAGCAGCTGCGCCCCACCCCGGTGCACCAGCGGGCCGAGGCGTTGGGCCTGGAGGTCCGCACACCGACCAGCCTGCGCGGAGCGGAGGAGCAGTCGGCCTTCGCCGCGCTGGACGCCGAGATCGCGGTGGTCGTGGCCTATGGCCTGATACTGCCGCAGCCCGTGCTCGACGCGCCCGCGCACGGGTGCCTCAACATCCACGCCTCGCTGCTGCCGCGCTGGCGCGGTGCGGCCCCGATCCAGCGTGCCATCATGGCGGGCGACGCGGAAACCGGCGTGTGCATCATGCAGATGGAGGCCGGGCTCGACACCGGCCCGGTGCTGAGCCGCGAGGCGACCCCGATCGGGCCGCAGGACATCTATCAGACCGTCCACGACCGGCTCGCCCTCATCGGCGCCCGGCAGATCGTCGAGACGCTGGCCGCGCTCGACGACCGCACGCCCGAAATCCAGCCCGAGGAGGGCGTCACCTACGCGTCCAAGATCGACAAGTCCGAGGCCAGGGTCGACTGGACCCGCCCCGCCACCGAGATCGACCGCCAGATCCGCGGCCTCTCCCCGTTCCCGGGTGCATGGACGACCCATGACGGCGCCCGGATCAAGCTCCTCCTGTCCCGTCCCGGCAGACCGGGCGGCGGCGAGCCGGGCCAGGTGCTCGACCACGACCTCTCCGTCGCCTGTGCAGATGGCTCGGTCCAGCTGCTGCGGCTGCAGCGCGCGGGGGGCAAGGCCGCGCAGGCGGATGAATTCCTGCGCGGACACCCCATATCGATGGGAGACATGTTGGGAGATTAGGATGGGTTTCTTCGCCTTCTTCGGCTCGATGATGCTGGGTGGGATCGTCGGATACGCGGCCGAGCGACTGGGCTTCACCCATAACGGCTACGTCCCGTCCATCGTGATCGCGCTGGGCGGGGTGGTGCTGTTCTTCATGATACGGGTGATGTTCGGCATCAGCTTCGGCAGCCCCGGATTGAACGCGATCATCTCCGCCGCGGGCGCGCTGATCCTGATCCCGACAGAGGCGGCGGCCCGGACGCGCACGCGCTACCGCTCTCGCTCCCGGCGGCGCTAGTCCCTTCATCTTCCTTCAAATACGTGAATGCTACGGTCGCGGCGGGCGCGCCCGGTAGACCGGTGCGCGCCATCCCAACGCGATCGAGCCCGCCCGGATGCCGAAGGTCAGCAGGGCACAGGCCAGCGCCGACAGGATCGCCCCGCCCCCCGCGGCGAAGACCAGCACGTTGGCGACCGCCCCGGCCAGGGCCGCCGTCGCGTAGAGGTCGCGCGCCTTCAGCACCAGCGGCACCTCGTTACAGACGACGTCGCGCGCGAGCCCGCCGATGCACGCCGTCACCATTCCCATGATCAGCAGGACCGGCCAGTCGAACCCCATGCCGCGGGCCACCGCGACCCCGACCGGCACGGCCACGGCCACCGCCAGCGCGTCGAGCCAGATGACCGCCCGGATCCGGCTCTCGATCAGGTGCGCGGTGAAGAAGACGAGGATCGCCGCCCCGCCCGCGACCGCGACATAGGCCGGATCGGCCACCCAGAACACCGCCTCGCGGCCCAGGATGACGTCGCGCGCCGTGCCGCCGCCCATCGCCGTGAGGCAGGCGACGAAAACGAAGCCCACGATGTCCAGCTGCGCCCGGCTCGCCGTCAGCGCGCCGGTCAGCGCAAAGACGAAGACCGCCAGCAAATCGAGCAGACCGACGAGGCTCACGCCGCGCGCCTCACTTGAACGGCGCCATGCCCGCGCGCGCCAGTTCGTCCGCGCGCTCGTTCTCCGGGTGGCCTGCATGGCCCTTGACCCATTCCCAGGTCACGTCATGCGCGGCCTGCGCGGCGTCCAGCCGCTTCCACAGGTCCTCGTTCTTCACCGGCTTCTTCGCGGCCGTCTTCCAGCCATTGCGCTTCCAGCCGTGGATCCACTTGGTCAGACCGTCCTTCACGTAAGCCGAGTCGGTGACGATGGTCACGGCGGTCGGGCGACCCAGCGTCTCCAGCGCCGTGATCGCGGCCATCAGCTCCATGCGGTTGTTGGTGGTCTGCGTCTCGCCACCTTTCAGCTCCCGCTCCTTCACGACCGCGCCATCGCGCTTGGCCTGCATCAGCACGCCCCAGCCGCCGGGGCCGGGATTGCCCGAACATGCGCCGTCCGTGTAGGCGAAGAATTCAGCCACGGACCGCCTCCACGTAGAGATTGTCGGACGGCTGCCCGTCGAAGCCGCGCCCCGTGCCGCGATCGACCTTCACGATCTCGAAGCCGCCATGCTCCAGCCGCCGCGCGATCTCCGCCTCGCCGTAGAAGGTGTAGAGCCGCCCGTTCTCGTCGCGCAGGCTGCCCGTGCCCTCCTTGAGGCCCAGGAACAGCCGCGCGCCCGGCGTCGTCGCCTCCCAGATCCGGCGCAGGTGATCGGGCATCCGGTCGCGCGGCGCGTGCTGCAAGCTGAAGAAGGCCCAGACCGCCTCGAACGCCGCCTTTTCCGACAGCTCCGCGAAATCCACGATCTCGACCTCGATGCCGTGGCGCTGCAGCGCCTCCTCGGCCAGTCCGCGGCTGCCATCCATCGCCCGCACGTCGAAGCCCGCGCGGCCGATCTGCGCCGCCGCCCAGCCCGTGCCGCAGCCCAGATCGAGCACCCGCGCCCCCTCGGGCAGGGTGTCGATCCAGCGGGCCAGCCGTGGATGCGCCTCGGTCGCGTCCGAATAGGCCGCGTAATCCGCCGCGTTCTCGTCGTAGAAGGCCAGCGTCTGCCCGCGCCGCCACGCGGTCCAGGCGGTGCGGAGTTCCATCTGGTCGGGCGGCTGGCGCTCGTAGCGCGGCACCCCCTCGATCAGCGGCACCCAAGGCAGGGCGCTGTCGGTCCAGATCTCGGCCCTCGGCTCCAGTTCGTGCCCCGGATCGAGCGTCCCCGCCTTGATCGAGATGTAGTCGCCCCCGCCATCGTGATACATCCGCACGCCGCATTTTGAGCAGAAGCGCCGCTGCACGCGATTGCCGCTTTCGGCGACGCTCTCGAACGTCGCGAGGTCGCCCTGCCAGCTCACCTCTTCGGCCACGCAGTAGAGCGACAGCCCGAAGGCCGAGCCGCTCTGCCGCTGGCAGTCGGTGCAATGACAGCGGGCGAAGCCCAGCGGCTCCCCCTCGATGGCGTAGCGGACGGCACCGCATTGACAGCCGCCGGTCAGACTCATGCGAAGGCTCCGATCATAAGGCAGATACAGACGGCGATCGTCAGCGGGATGCGCAGCGACAGCCACCACCAGACCACGACCGTCTGCCGTGCGAACCAGCTCTCGATGGCCAGAAGGCCCGCGAAGGCATAGATCAGCACGGTGCAGGACGCGGCCGGATCGTCCGTCAGGAAAAAGAAGATGAAGAGCGGCGGCACGACGCTCAGCCCCAGCTCGATCCAGCCGGGCCGCCGCCCGTGGCGGCTCGCGAACCCCCAGGAACACCCGGCCATGAAGCTCAGGATGATCGTGCCGTAGAACATCAGCAGCGCGCGCCCCCCCGCAGGCGACGGCTCGAACGGCCCGAAGCCGGGCAGGCTGCCCGAAGGCAACAGCACCGACGCCGCGCCGTAGAGGAACGGCAGCAGCCCGGCCCAGGCAAGGATCAGCGCTGGCTTGGGAATGTCAGACATGGCATCGGGGCTCCGCTCGTGTTCGCTTTGGCTACACGCCCCGAGTGGCGAAGCCAAGACGCGCGGCGGCGGAGATCCAACCCCCACGGGATCTCCGCCTGGTCGCAGCACATGTCTGCGGTGCCATCGGTTTGGCTGTCGCCGCGCCTCAGGCCATCGAACCCCACATGTCCGATGGGAAGGAAACCCGGACGGAGCGGGTCCGGTTGCATCGCGATACCACATTTCTCGCGGCGACTGGTCGGCAAGAGGCGCGCTCGGGCCGCGACGACGGGCGCCGACCAAGGCAAAGACCTACCTGACCGGTACCGTCTGCCCGTCGTCGAAAGGCATCCTGCACGCCAGCAAGCGCGGCGTCGGGTCAGCCGCGGCTTTCGACCGCGAGCCGCCCTGCCAGCACGGCGAAGGCCGCGGCGAAGGTGCCCCGCAACACGCGCATCGCGCGGGCCGAGCCCAGCACGTGCGACCGGGCCGCCGCCGCGAAGACGGCATAGAGGGCGAAGACCGCCGCCGTCATGGCGGAGAAGATCCCGCCGAGCAGCAGCATCTGCGCCGTCACGCCGCCCGCCTCCGGCACCAGGAACTGCGGCAGGAAGGCGAGGAAGAACAGCGACAGTTTCGGGTTCAGGACGTTGATCAGCGCGCCGCGCGCCGCGATCGCGAATGGGCCCGCCGGGCTCGTGCCGCCGGTTTCGAGCGCACCGCGTTCGGCCCAGGTCTTCCACGCCATCCAGATCAGGAACGCGACGCCCGCGAATTTCACGATCTGGAAGGCGAGCGCGCTGGCATGCAGCACCGCCGCCAGTCCCAGCGTCGCCGCCAGAAGATGTGGCACGATCCCGAAGGTGCAGCCGACGACGGCCGCCAGTGCGGGGCGCAGCCCCCGCGTCAGCGCCACCGATAGCACGTAGATCACCCCGGTTCCGGGGGCGAGCACGACGACGAGCGCCGTCGCGAGAAAGGCGAGACTGATCATGCGGGTGTCCTTCGGCTGGCGTCGCGGCACCGTGCCACGTGAGTTGCCGCAACTAAAGGGGTCAGGCCGCGCTTTCGCGCAGGATGCGCGGCACCTTGAATTCCACCCGCTCCTTTGCCGTCTCGACGATCTCGACGGTCACGTCGTAGCGGTCGCGAAAGGCGTCGATCACCTCGTCGATCAGGACCTCCGGCGCGCTCGCGCCCGCGGTGATGCCCAGCGCCGAGATCCCTTCGATCGCCCGCCAGTCGATATCGGTCGCCCGTTGCACCAGTTGGGAATAACCGCATCCCGCGCGCGCCCCGACCTCGACCAGCCGCTTGGAGTTCGAGGAGTTGGGCGCCCCGATCACCAGCAGGGCATCGACCTTCGGCGCGACCTCCTTGACCGCTTCCTGCCGGTTGGTGGTGGCGTAGCAGATGTCCTCCTTGTGCGGACCGACGATCGCGGGAAAGCGCGCGGTCAGCGCGGCCACGATCTCCGCCGTGTCGTCGACGCTCAACGTCGTCTGCGTAATATAGGCCAGCTCCTCCGGCCGGCGGGGGGACAGCGTCGCCACATCGGCGGGCGTCTCCACCAGCAGCACCTCGCCGGGCGGCAACTGACCCATCGTGCCCACGGTCTCGGGATGTCCGGCATGGCCGATCATCACGATCTGCAGCCCGTTCTCGTGGTGCCGCTCCGCCTCGATATGCACCTTGCTGACCAGCGGGCAGGTCGCATCGACATAGAGCATCTGGCGCGCCTGTGCCGCCTCGGGTACCGATTTGGGCACGCCGTGCGCCGAGAAGATCACCGGCCGGTCGTCGGGGCACTCGTCCAACTCCTCGACGAAGACCGCGCCCTTCTCGCGCAGCTCGTCGACGACGTAGCGGTTGTGCACGATCTCGTGCCGCACATAGACCGGCGCGCCGTATTTCTCGATGGCCATCTCCACGATCTTGATCGCCCGGTCGACACCCGCGCAGAAGCCGCGCGGCGCGGCCAGAAGGATCTTCAGCGGTGGCTTGGTCATGGCACTCTCCCGTCCTCGCCCTGACATAAGCCGCCGCGCGCCGCGATGCCACCCGTCGTCAGGCCTGTTTCAGGTCGGCCCGCACATCCCCGACGAAGTGTCCCACCTCCCCCGACAGGCGCTGCATCTCCTGTGCGATGACGAGGAAGCCCGCACCCGCGCTGCCGCTGCGCGCCGCTTCGATCCCGGCATTGATCGACAGCAGTTCCATCGACGTCCCCACCCGTTTCAGTCTGGCAAGCGTCCCGTCGAGCGTTTCGCGTTTCCCCTGATCGATGCGGCGGGTCAGGCGACCGATCTCGCGAATCAGCGCGTCGACATAGTCCGAGACGGCGTCGTCGAGCTCGAACAGGCACAGCTCCGTCAGGTCGGGCGCCGCGGCGAGCCGCTCCTCCAACCGTTCGGGATCCTCCCCCGTGTGGCGATGGAGCTGCTCGAGAACCGCCTGCACATGCTCTCGCATCGGGCGCAGGCACGGGTCGCAGTCGAGCGCCTTCGCCTCGTCCCTCATCTCCTGCGCGAGGGCGGCAAGCTCGCGGGCCTCGACGATCCGCTCCAACGCCCGGACGAGGGCGGGCCGCGGCAGCCCGCCCCGGCATTTCTGCGCGGCGACGAGGACACCCGCGGCATTGCGTGCCGGTGCCACGGCCACGACGACCCGTTGGCACAGCTTGCGCAACGCGGTGAGCCTGCTGGTGAGAGAAGCGTCCGTCATGCAGACGAGGCGTAGCGCGCAAAGATTAACGCTTCGTCACTGCTCCCGCGGCGGGCGGCCGATCACGTCGCGCAGTTCCTCGAGCTCGATGAAGTTGTCCGCCTGGCGCCGCAGGTCGTCGGCGATCATCGGCGGCTGCGAGCGGATCGTGGAGACGACCGAGACCCGCACCCCCTGCCGCTGGATGCCCGCGACCAGCGGCTTGAAATCCCCGTCGCCCGAGAACAGGACCATATGGTCGATATGCGGCGCCATCTCCATCGCGTCGACGGCCAGCTCGATATCCATGTTGCCCTTCACCTTGCGCCGACCCAGCGAGTCGGTGAACTCCTTGGCGGGCTTGGTGACCATGCTGAAGCCGTTGTAGTTGAGCCAGTCCACCAGCGGCCGGATGGGCGAGTATTCCTCGTTCTCCAGCAGCGCGGTGTAGTAGAAGGCGCGCAGCAATTTGCCTCGGCGCATGAACTCGGTGCGCAACAGCTTGTAATCGATGTCGAATCCCAATGCCTTCGCTGCCGCGTAAAGGTTCGACCCGTCGATGAACAGGGCGAGCTTCTCGTCGCGATAGAACACAATATCTCCAATCTGTCGGTAGGTTCGCTTCCAAATCCGCGCGAACGTCTTGTGCAATATGCACACAGTATGGAAAAGCGATTGTCGTGGGAAGAGGGCAAGGACGGCGGACGGATGCGATACCTCCTGGCGCTCGGCGCCAACCTTTCGGGACCCGCCGGTGCGCCCGACGCGACCCTCGACGCGGCGCTCGACCGGATCGCCGAACTCGGCACCGGGCTTCGCGCCAGCCGCTACCATTCCAGCCCGGCCTGGCCTGCCGGGTCAGGCCCGGACTACGTGAACGCCGCCGCATCGATCACGTCGCAAATGGGCGCCGAGGCGCTGCTCGCGGCCCTGCACGCCATCGAGGCCGATCTCGGTCGCGTGCGCGGCAGGCGCTGGGCGGCGCGGGCCAGCGATCTCGACCTTCTGGGCGGGGACGACCTCGTGTCCCCCGATGCCGAAACGGTCCGGGCGGCGATCGATGCGGGGCCGTCGGAAACGCCGCCGGCCACGCTGCTGCTGCCGCATCCGCGCCTGCACGAACGCGCCTTCGTCCTCGTTCCGCTGATGGAGGTCGCGCCCGACTGGCGCCATCCGCTGCTGGACCTCACCGTCCGGCAGATGCACGGCGCACTGCCCGAGGCCGCCAAGGCCGAGATCGTGCCGATCCTGCGGTGACCGGTCGCGCACACGTCTTGTCCGAGGGTCCGTCCCCATGCTAACCGGAGTCCACCAGATCGCCGGGTCAACGGCGCTGGGCACCGGACATGACCGAATGATACTTCACCGACTTGCGGCGCTCGAGCAGCCGCTCAAATGGGCGGCGTTCGCGCTCGGACTTCTCAGCACCATCTCGATCGTCCAGGGCTGGCAGCTTTCCGCCATGCTGCTGGGTCTGCCCTTCTGCCTGATATGGGTGTTCTGCGGCTGGCTCCGTACCGAGCCTCAGCTCAAATACATCAACATCGTCTTCAGCGGCCTCTACCTCTACGGCATCGCGCGCTACCTGCTCCTCACATCCTGAGGAGCGACCGGGCCATTCGCTTGCATCCGGCGCGCGCAGGCGCTACATGCGGAACTTCTCCTATCCGTATGGCTGATGAAGCGGAGGCCGGACATGGCACGTGTGACCGTCGAAGATTGCGTAGACAAGGTTCCCAACCGGTTCGAGCTGGTGATGCTCGCCGCGCACCGCGCGCGCGAACTGGCGACTGGCGCGCCGCTGACCGTGGACCGTGACAACGACAAGAACCCGGTCGTCGCCCTGCGCGAGATCGCGGACGAGACGCTGACCGCCGCGCAGCTGCGCGAAGCCGCGATCGAGAGCAACCAGCGTCAGATCGAGGTGGACGAGCCCGAGGACGACCAGATGGCCCTGCTGATGGGCGATGGCGGCTCGGCCGACAAGCCGGCCGAGGACGACATGTCCGAGGAATCGCTCCTGCGCGCGCTGATGGACGCCCAGGGCGAGAAGTGATGGGGGCGGCGCGCGATGCCTGACGGATCGTCCAGCGCCGGCACCCTCTTTGCGCCAGCCGCGGCGGAACTCGCCGCGCTGGCCCGCAGCTACAATCCCAATTCCAACGCCGCCCTGATCGAGGGGGCCTACGCCTATGCGCAGGCCGCCCATGCCGACCAGCGCCGCCGCTCGGGCGAGCCCTATTTCACCCATCCGCTCGCCGTGGCGGAGATGCTGGTGGAACAGCGGCTCGACGACGCCACCATCGTCACGGCTCTCCTGCACGACACGGTCGAGGATACCGGCTCCACGCTGATGGAGGTCACGCGCCTCTTCGGCAAGGAGATCGCCGAGCTGGTCAACGGCGTGACCAAGCTGACCAATCTGGAGCTGTCGTCCAAGGAGACGAAGCAGGCCGAGAACTTCCACAAGCTCCTGATGGCCGTGGCCAAGGACATGCGCGTCCTTCTGGTCAAGCTCGCCGACCGTCTGCACAACATGCGCACCATCCGCCACATGCGCCCCGAGAAGCAGATCGTGAAGGCGCAGGAGACGATGGACATCTACGCGCCGCTCGCCGGGCGCATGGGCATGCAGTGGATGCGCGAGGAGTTGGAGGATCACGCCTTCCGCGTCCTCCAGCCCGAGGCGCGCTCCTCGATCATCCGCCGTTTCATCACGCTCAAGAACGAGACGGGCGACGTCATTCCCCGCATCACCGACGATCTCGACCGCGCCCTGTTCGACGCCGGGATCGCGGCCGAGGTGACGGGGCGGGAAAAGCGGCCCTATTCGATCTGGCGCAAGCTCAACGACAAGAACGACCCCGAGGGCGATTTCCACCGGCTGTCGGACATCTTCGGCTTCCGCATCGTCACCACCTCGGTCGAGGATTGCTACCGCGCGCTCGGCGTCGTGCACCGGCGCTGGAACGCGGTGCCGGGCCGGTTCAAGGATTACATCAGCCAGCCCAAGTCCAACGGCTACCGCTCGATCCACACCACCGTCTCGGGCCGTTCGGCGCGGCGGGTGGAGATCCAGATCCGCACCCAGCAGATGCACGAGGTGAACGAGACCGGCATCGCCGCGCATTGGTCCTATCGCGACGGCGTGCGTTTCGAAAATCCCTTCGCCGCCGATCCGCTGGCCTGGCTCAAGGATCTCAGCGAAGGGCTGTCGGGCGCCGTCGACCCGGCCGAATTCCTCGAACATGCCAAGCTGGAGATGTTCCAGGACCAGGTCTTCTGCTTCACGCCCAAGGGCAAGGTGGTGAAGCTGCCGCGCGGGGCGACGCCGCTCGACTTCGCCTATGCGATCCACACCAATCTGGGCAATTCCTGTGTCGGCGCGAAGGTCGACAACCGCCGCGTGCCGCTCTTCACCCGGCTACGCAACGGCCAGTCCGTCACCATCATCTCCGCCCCCGGCCAGACACCGCAGGCCAGCTGGGCCGAACTTGTCGTCACCGGGCGCGCCAAGACCGCGATCCGCCGCCACGCGCGCGAGGCGGAGCGGGAGGCACAGGTGCGCCTTGGCCGCGAATTCGCTCGCGTCGCCTTCGCCAAGGTCGGCAAGAAACCGACGGACAAGGCGCTCGCGACCGTGGCCGAGCGTCTCGGCGTGGAAGGCGGGGCGGACGAGGTGCTGCGCGCGCTCGGCGCGACCGAGCTGTCGGGCGACCAGATCGTCACCACGCTCTACCCCGAACTGACCGGCGACGTGCCCGAGCCGCAGGGCCGCCCCGACGGGGTCATCGGCCTCGATCCCGGCCAGGCCGCCCGCGCGGCGCTCTGCTGCGAGCCCCTGCCGGGCGAACGCATCGTCGGCATCAGCTATCGCGGCCGCGGGGTGGAGGTGCACTCGATCGACTGCCCCCGCCTCGGCGCCTTCGAGGACCAGCCCGAGCGCTGGATCGACCTCAAATGGGGCATTGGCGAGAGCCTCGGCACCCATTCCGCCCGCCTCGCCGTGACGATGGCCAACGATGCGGGCGTGCTGGGGCGGCTGTGCTCCCTGATCGGGGAGCACAACGCCAACATCTCCGATATCCGCATCCTCGATCCAAAGCCCGATTTCTACGTCATCGAGGTCCGCATCGAGGTCCGTGACCTGCAGCATCTGTCGCGCATCGAGACGGCTATACAGGCCGACAGCGCCGTGACAGATGTGATGCGGAAACGAAACTCGGAAACGGCGGCGGCGTGATCCGCCGCGAGTGCAGCCATGTTCAAGCGCCGTAAACCGCTGGGCTACCTGGAATGGATGCGCGAGGGCGTCGCTCCGCGCGCGGGCTGGCGGCGCGTGGTCGAATATCTCGCCCACCGGGTGCGGCGCCTGCCCGACAGTCCGCACAAGATCAGCCTCGGCCTCGCCATCGGCGTGTTCATGTCCTTCTCGCCGCTCTTCGGGCTGCATATCCTCATCGCGGCGGGGTTGGCCTGGGTCATGCGCGCCAACATCCTGGCCGCGGTCACCGGCACCTTCTTCGGCAACCCGCTGACCTTCCCCTTCATCGTCTACGTCTCGCTGCGACTGGGCCGCTGGATCACCGGCACGCGGGGCACGTCGGAATTCGAACTGCTCAAGCAGGCGGTCGTCGACGCGTGGCAGGGTCTGTGGTTCTCTTTCAAGAGCCTGTTCGGCTTCGGTCCCGCCCCCTATGACCGGCTGCTGGGGTTCTGGGACTACTTCTTCTGGCCCTATCTCGTCGGCGGGCTGATCCCCGGCCTGCTCGGGGCCGTCCTGACCTATTACGTCAGTCGCCCCTTCGTGCGGGCCTACCAGGCCCGCCGCCGTGCACAGAACCTCGCGCGCATCGCCAAGGCGACCGAGGCGCGCGACGCCAAGGTCGGCAAGGCCGCCCGGCGGGGCGGTTCCGCGTAGCGGTTACAATCCCGCGCTCCAAATCCGCACGCACCGCGTTAGGTTGTCCCCCGGAACGGCGGAGGACCCGATGAGCGAGCACGACACCAAACTGCGCCTCGGCGTGAACATCGACCACGTGGCGACCGTGCGCAACGCGCGCGGCGGACATGTGCCCGACCCGGTGCGCGCCGCGATGCTGGCCGCCAAGGCCGGGGCGGACGGCATCACCGCCCATCTGCGCGAGGATCGCCGCCACATCCGCGACGCCGATATCGATGCGCTGATGCAGGCGCTGGAGATCCCGCTCAACTTCGAGATGGCCGCGACCGAGGAGATGCAGGCCATCGCCCTGCGGCACAGGCCGCACGCCGTCTGCATCGTCCCCGAACGGCGGGAGGAACGCACGACCGAAGGCGGGCTGGAGGTCGCGGGCGACAAGGCGCGCCTCACCGACTTCATCGCGCCGCTGGCCGAAGCAGGCGCGCGCGTCTCGCTCTTCATCGCCGCCGATCCCACGCAGATCGTGGCGGCCTCTCAGGTCGGGGCGGCGGTGGTCGAGATCCACACCGGAGCCTATTGCGACGCCCATATGGAAGGCCGGTTCGAGGATCGCGACCTCGAACTGGCGCGCATCCAGTCCGCCGCCGAGCAGGCGCACGGCCTAGGGCTCGAAGTACACGCCGGGCACGGCCTCGCCTTCGACACGGTCGGCCCCATCGCCGCGATCCCGGAAATGCGCGAACTCAACATCGGCCACTTCCTGATCGGTGAGTCGATCTTCATCGGTCTCGATGCCGCGATCGGCCACATGCGCCGCCTGATGGACGCGGCGCGGTGAGCATCGCCGTCGCGCTCTGCACCTTCCTGATCGCCGCCGGATCGCCGGGGCCCGCGACGCTGGGCGTCGCCGCGACCGCGATGGCCTCGGGGCGCCGCCGCGCGATCCGACAGGCCATAGGCCTCGCCATCGGGCTGGGGCTCTGGGGCGCCGCCGCCGGGGCGGGCTTCGCCACGCTCGTCCTCGGTTCGCCGCCGGTGCTGATGGTCGTCAAGCTGGTCGGCGCGGCCTATCTCGGCTGGCTCGCCTTGGCAGCCCTCCGCAGTGCGCGGCGGACGTCCCCGACGCCAGCGCGGCGACCCGGCGGCGCGTTCCGATCCGGTCTGCTGCTCAACCTGCTGAACCCGAAAGCCGCGCTCGCCTGGGTCGCCGCTCTCGCGCTGGGGCAGGGAGGGACCACTGCCGCAACCTGGACGACCGTCGTCGCATGTGCGCTGCTCGGGCTCGTCCTTTATCTCGCCTACGCGATCCTCTTCTCGCGCGCGTCCGTGATGGCCAGTTATGCCGCCGCGCGCCGCTGGATCGACGGAGCCTGCGCCGTCTTCTTCGGTGCGGCGGCGATACGGCTCGCAGTCTGGCGACCAACATGAGAGGAGCCCAGCCATGACACCGGCCGATTATACCTTCGTGCTGGGCGCGGCCTTCGTCGCGGCGGCGACACCGGGGCCCGCGACCCTCGCCATTTCGGGAACGGCGATGCAGCGGGGGCGTGCGCACGGCGTCGCACTCGCCGCCGGGGTGCTGACGGGCGGGGTCATGTGGTCGAGCGCCGCCGCGCTCGGTCTCGCGGGGCTGATGGCCGCGAACCCCGCTCTCGTCGGCTGGCTGCGCATCCTGGCGGCGCTCTATCTCGGATGGCTCGCCTGGAAATCCGCGAAGTCGGCGCTGCGCCGCGGCAATCCGCCGGTGCGGGCGTCCGACGCCCGCGCCTTGAAAGGCAGCTACCTGCGCGGCCTCGCTTTGCACCTGACCAATCCCAAGGCGATCTTCTTCTTTGGCGCGCTCTACACTGTCGGCTTGCCGGTCGGCACCTCGGGGCCCGAGCTGGTGTCGGTCGTGGTCCTGATGGCCTCGCTCAGTGCGACGATCTTCTTCGGTTACGCGCTGCTCTTTTCCACGCCGCGCGCACAGGCGGTCTATCTACGGGCGCGACGCTGGATCGAGGGGGCGGTCGCGATCCTCTTCGCGGGGGCTGCGCTGCGCATCCTGCGCACCGGATCGGCCGGATTGTGAGCGGGCGGAGGGCGCGGAGGCTGGCAAAATCTGCCATACGCATGCCATACGCTTTCCATACGCATCGCATACACCGTTTTTCGGAGTTTCCATGATCCTCGGCATCGGTACCGACCTCGCCAATATCGAGCGGATCTCAGGCACGATCGACCGGTTCGGAGAGCGGTTCCTGACCCGTGTCTACACCGAGACCGAACGCCGCAGATCCGACCGCGTCGCCAACCGTGTCGAGAGCTACGCAAAGCGCTGGGCAGCCAAGGAGGCTTGCTCCAAGGCGCTCGGAACCGGCCTGCGGATGGGCATCGCCTGGCGCGACATGGCCGTCTCGAACCTGCGCACGGGCCAGCCGGTCATGCACGTCACGGGCTGGGCCGCCGACCGGCTGGCCTCCATGACGCCGCCGGGTCACGAAGCGATCATCCACGTCACGCTCACCGACGATCACCCCTGGGCCAGCGCCTTCGTCGTCATCGAGGCCCGCCCGGTTCCCGTTGACAATTCCGAGGCCTAGGGCAACAAGCGGGACAGCATTCTTCCCTGCCGACAGGAACTCCGACATGGCCAGCAAGTCCTCCGAAGGCGGCGTCCTCGACACCATCAAGACCGTCGTCTACGCCCTGCTGCTGGCCGGAATCATCCGCACACTGTTCTTCCAGCCGTTCTACATCCCCACCGGCTCGATGAAGCCGACGCTGCTGATCGGCGACTTCCTGTTCGTCAACAAGTTCGCTTATGGCTACTCGCGCCATTCCTGCCCATTCAGCCTGTGCCCGTTCGACGGGCGCATCCTGTTCTCCGAGCCCGAGCGCGGCGACATCGCCGTGTTCCGCCACCCGGTCCTGCGGCAGGACTACATCAAGCGTCTGGTCGGTCTGCCGGGCGATACGATCCAGGTGACCGGCGGCCGACTGGTCATAAACGGCGAGATGCTGCCGCTGGAGCCCGCGGGCACCTTCGACGAGCCCAATATCGCGCAACGCGGGGCGGAGCCGCGCTGCATGGGCGTCGTGGCCGATGGGGCCAACTGCCAAAAGGAACGGTTCGTCGAGACGCTGCCCGATGGCACCGAGCATTACGTGCTGAACTTCCAGGACGGACGGCAGGACGAGACCGGCATCTACACCGTGCCCGAGGATCACTATTTCTTCATGGGCGACAACCGCGACAACTCGGTCGACAGCCGGTTCTTCAGCCGGGCGCAGCTCAACGACAATCGCGACAACCTCGAAGGGTCGATCCCGTTCCACCCCGGCGGGGTCGGGTTCGTGCATCGGGACTTCCTGCTGGGCAAGACCAATCTGGTGGTGTTCTCGGCCGAGGGTCCCTCGCTCTTCCTGCTGTGGAACTGGCGGTTCGATCGCCTTCTCGAATGGGTGGAGTGAGCGGAAAAGCCGCGCGCGCCGCTCTGATGCGCGCGCTGGGTCACGAGTTCGCGAAGCCTGAACTGCTGGAGCGGGCACTGACCCACTCGTCTATCGCGAGCAAGAGCCGCCCGGACAATCAGCGGCTCGAATTTCTGGGCGACCGGGTGCTAGGACTGGTGATCGCCGAGGCGCTGCTAGACGAGGACAAGGACGCGGCGGAGGGGACCATCGCGCCGCGTTTCAACGCGCTCGTGCGCAAGGAGACTTGCGCCGAGATCGCGACGGCCATCGGCATCGGCGAGGCGCTGATCCTCGGCCGGTCCGAGGCGCAGACCGGCGGGCGGCGCAAGACGGCGCTGCTGGGCGATGCGATGGAAGCGGTGATTGCGGCGCTCTATCGCGACGCGGGCATGGACCGGACGCGCGAAATCATCCTGACGCTCTGGGCCGACCGCATCGAAGGCGCGGCCGAGGACGCGCGCGACGCCAAGACGCGACTTCAGGAACTGGCGCAGGCACGCGGGCAGGCGCTGCCCGATTACCGCGTCGTCGACCGGCGCGGCCCGGACCACAAGCCCGTCTTCACGGTGGAGGTGCGGCTGGAGGACGGGGCGAGCGCCAGTGCCGAGGCGTCGAGCAAGCGCGATGCAGAACAGCGCGCGGCCAAGAAACTGCTGAGCGAGGTAGGCGATGACTGAGCAACCGACGACCGAGCAACCGACCCGCGCGGGCTTCGTCGCCCTGATCGGTGAACCCAATGCCGGCAAGTCGACGCTGACCAACGCGCTGGTGGGCGCGAAGATCTCGATCGTCACGCACAAGGTGCAGACGACCCGCGCCCGCATCCGCGGCGTCGCGATGGAAGGGCAGAGCCAGCTGGTGCTGGTCGACACACCGGGCCTGTTCCGCCCGCGCCGTCATCTCGACCGGGCGATGGTCGCCGCCGCGTGGTCGGGCGTGGCCGATGCCGATGTGGTCGTCCTGCTGATCGAGGCCCATCGCGGGCGCACCGATGGCGTGGACGCGATCCTGAAGGCATTGCGGGAGCGGGAGGTGCCGCCCGCGCGCGTCGCACTCGCCATCAACAAGATAGATCGTATCCCGCGCGACAAGCTGCTCGCCCTGACGGCGGAGATGTCCAAGGAGTTCGAGTTCGCGCAGATCTTCATGATCTCTGCCGAGAAGGGCTATGGCGTCGCCGACCTCAAGGCCTGGCTTGCCGCCAGGATGCCCGAGAGCCCGTGGCTCTATCCCGAGGATCAGATCGCCGATCTGCCGATGCGCATGATCGCGGCTGAAATCACGCGCGAGAAGCTGACGCTGCGCCTGCATCAGGAACTGCCCTACCAGCTGACCGTCGAGACCGAGGGCTGGGAGGAGCGCAAGGACGGTTCGGTCAAGATCGATCAGATGATCTACGTTGCCCGCGACGGCCACAAGGGCATCGCGCTGGGACCGAAGGGCGAGACGATCAAGGCGGTCTCGATGGCCGCGCGCGAGGAGCTTGCCGAGTTTCTGGGTCGAAAGGTCCACCTGTTCCTGCAGATCAAGGTCCGGCCGGGCTGGCTGGAGGAATCCGAGCGCTACGACCAGATGGGACTGGATTTCAAGGATGGCCGCTGAGGCGCGCCTGACCTCGGACTTCTGGGTGCGCGCCTATCTGGCGCGACTGCGGCTGGCGGCGATCCCGGCCTTCCTGACGGCGAAGGGCGATCCGACGGCGGGCGCGGTCATCGTCAAGGTCGCGACGCTCGACGGTTACGCGCGGGCTTGGCACCGCAGCTACGACACGGACTTCAACAGGGTCTGGGCGGAACTGATCACTGGACCGGACGCGGAGGTCGAGGCGGAACTTGTACGCCAACGCGCTTACGACCCGGACCTTTGGATAGTCGAAGTCGAGGATCGCGAAGGGCGGCACCTGCTCGACGAGGACGGGTTGCGGTGACGGGCGCGCGCGCATGATCGAGTGGCGCGCCGAGGGCATCCTCCTGTCAAACCGACCGCATGGCGAGGCGGACACCATCGCCGAGGTCCTGACGCGGGACCGGGGCCGTCATGCGGGGGTGATCCGGGGTGGTCAGTCGCGCAAACGGGCCGCGCATCTGCAGCCCGGCGCACAGCTCGATCTGAAATGGCGCGCCCGGATCGAGACGCATATCGGCTCCTTCGTCGCGGAGCCGATCCGCGGGCGGGCCGGTGCGCTGATGAGCGATCGCGCGGCGCTTGCGACGTTGAAATCGGTCACCTCACTCATCGCCGCCGCCGCGCCAGAACGGCAGCCGATGGTCCCGCTCTATGATCGGACGATCGCTCTGTTCGAGCGTATGCTCGCCAGTGGCGACTGGCCTGCCACCTATGTCGCTTGGGAAGCCATGCTGCTGGCCGATCTGGGCTTTGGACTGGATCTGCGCCGCTGCGCGAACGGGGGGCAGGGGCCACTCGCTTTCGTCTCGCCGCGCACGGGTCGCGGGGTCAGCAGGGATGGGGCGGGGGAGTGGGCGGACCGCCTGCTGGTGCTGCCGAGCTTCCTCAACGGTGGCGAAGACGCATCGGCTGCGGATGTGGAGGCGGGGCTCGCGCTGACAGGGCATTTCCTGCACCAGCGGCTGGCCCCCTTACTGCCGCGACCGGCCGCGATCGACGCTCGAGACGCGGCTGCGAGGGCGATCGTCGCCGCGCTCAGCCGAGGGGCAGGAACTCCAGCCTGACGTTGCCCTCGGCATCGCGCACGACCAGTCGGCCATCCTCGATCAGGGCGGAGCGGGCGTCGATCATCGCGATGGCGATCTGTTCCTGCAGAGCGGCCCGTTCGCAATCGGGCAGGCGCGGAACGATGATCGTCTCGACCACGAAGATCGGGCCGGTGCCGTAGTAGTTTCCGCGAATCGAATGGCACGGTCCCATGCCGTCGATCTGGCCGCCGGACAGGTCGACCTCCATCACACGTCCGACCAACTGCCCGTTCAGCGTGGTCAGCGTCCAGTCGGTGTCACTGATCTCATCCGGGATCGCGGCACGGCGCGCCAGCTCGGCGGCGCGGGCGGCTTCGGCTTCCGCCGCGTCCTGGGCGGCGCGCGGCGGGGCGGGGCGGCCTGCTGGGATGGCTGGCACGATTTCGTCGGGCGGGCCGGAGGCGCAGGCGCTCAGGACCACGAGAAGGGGCAGGAGGGTCAGCCGCATGAAGAATGTCTGTCCGGGTGCGTGTCAGGTGCCGACAGGACTAGCCTGCCGAACCCTTCGTCGCAACGGCTCACTTCTGATGTGTGTCGATCAGGCGGCGTGCGATGACGTGCGCCTGGATCTCCGCCGCGCCCTCGAAGATGTTGAGGATGCGCGCATCGCACAGCACGCGGCTGATCGGATATTCCATCGCGAAGCCGTTGCCGCCGTGGATCTGCACGCCGTTGTCGGCGGCGGCCCAGGCGACGCGCGCGCCCAGCAGCTTGGCCATTCCCGCCTCCAGATCGCAGCGGCGCTCGGCATCCTTTTCGCGTGCGGAGAAATAGGTCAGCTGACGGGCGACCATGATCTCGACCGCCATCATCGCGAGCTTGGCGTAGACACGCGGCTTTTCGGCCAGCGGAGCCCCGAAGGCGATCCGGTCGAGCGCGTATTGCAAGGAGAGGTCGAGCGCGTTCTGCGCCACGCCGATGGCACGGGCCGCGGTCTGGATGCGCGCACTCTCGAAGGTGCGCATAAGCTGCCGAAAGCCCTGACCTTCCTTGCCGCCGAGCAACGCATCGCCGCCGACGCGGTGATCGTCGAGCGCGAGGGTGTATTCCTTCATCCCGCGATAACCCAGAACCTCGATCTCCCCGCCCGCGATGGTGGCGTCGGGGAAGGGTTCAGCATCCGTGCCGCGGGTCTTGGGCGCGAGGAACATGGACAGGCCCGCATAATTGTCCGTCGCGGGATCGGTGCGGGCCAGTACCGTCATCAGATCGGTGCGACCGCCATGCGTGATCCAGGTCTTGTTGCCGCGCAGGACCCAGTCGTCGCCATCGCGCACCGCGCGGGTCTTGAGCGCGCCGAGGTCGGAGCCGGTATTGGGCTCGGTGAAGACGGCGGTGGGCAGGGTTTCGCCGCTCGCGATCTTCGGCAGCCACTCGGCCTTTTGCGCATCGGTGCCGCCGCACAGGATCAGCTCGGCGGCTATCTCCGACCGGGTGCCCAGCGAGCCGACCCCGATATAGCCGCGGCTCAATTCCTCGGAGACGACGCACATCGCCGTCTTACCGAGGCCGAATCCGCCATGCTCCTCCGGGATGGTCAGGCCGAAGACACCCATCTCGGACATTTCCTCGATGATCTCCATCGGGATCAGCGCGTCCTTTAGGTGCCATTCATGCGCATCGGGCAGGACGCGATTCTCGGCGAAGCGGCGGAACTGCTCGCGGATCATCTCGAATTCCTCGTCGAGACCCGTCGCGCCGTAGCTCGCGACGCCCTGCCGCTCGATCATCAGGGTGACGAGCCGCTGGCGTGCCGCATCGGTATTGCTGCCGATGAGAGTGGCGATCGGTTCAGGCAAGGTCAGGTCGAGCTCGGCGATCCGGAAGATCTCGCCTTGGCTCATGGGAATGCCGCCCTGCAGCTGCGCGGCATACTCTCCCAGCGCGATCGCGAGGATCAGATTCTCGATCTCACCGAACGCACCGGCCCGCTCCAGCCGCTCGGCCCAGGCGACCATCTGTTCGAGCGCCTCGCAATAGGTCGCGACCCAACCGGTACCGTGTGCGGCGTATTGCACCGCATCCACACCGGCCTCGGCGCTCATTTCGGCGAGCTTGGCCACGGCGTCGGCGCGAAGTTCACGCAGCGCGGGAACGGCGGCGCGGCCCTTTGAAAGAAGGGCGTCGGGCGTCTGGGCGAGGTCTTTCATCGGTCTCTCCACGAGCGTTTCGCGTTTCGGCCACGCGTAGTGTGCAACTGCGAGGGACCCTAGATGGGCAGGCGGAGAGGGTCAAGTTCACCGCGCAACAATCGTTCGCGACGTCACGCCGCATGGATCGGAAATTAGTCTGACCGGTGAGGGCCGAGGATACGTTTGCAACCCGGTCAGGCGCATGCCAGCAAGGCTCATGGATTTCTTTGCGCCCCTGCTCGCCACCTTTCCAGTCGAATTGCTGATCCTCGCCGCGCTCATCATGTTCGTCGCGGGCTTCGTCAAGGGCGCCGTCGGATTCGCGCTGCCCATGGTCGCGGTCAGCGGGATCGGATCGTTGGTGCCGGGCGCCGTGGCCGTGGCCGCGCTCATGCTGCCGGCGCTGCTGACCAATGTCTGGCAGGCGCTGCGGGACGGACCGCGCAATGCCTGGGCCAGCTTCCAGGCCTTTCGCGGCTACGTGATTCTGATCGTGGTCGTCATGGGTTTGGTCGCGCCCCTGGTCAGCGTGCTGCCTGCGCGCGTGCTGTTCCTGGTCCTGGGGGCAGGCGTCACGGGCTTTGCGGCGATCCAGTTGGCAGGCTGGCGTCCGTCGGCGGCGCTTGCACGACGGCGGAGCGCGATGGTCGGATCGGGCATCCTTGCCGGTATCTTCGGCGGTCTGGCCGCCGTCACCGGCCCTCCGGTCGTGCTCTACATGTTGGCGCGGGGTGTTCCCAAGGTGGAGCAGGTGCGCATTCAGGGCGTGATCTTCCTGCTTGGGCTATGCGTGGTGACGCTGGTGCACGGAGCGACCGGCGTGCTCGACGAGGTGACACTGCCGTTGTCGGTTCTGCTGATCCTGCCGGCCTTCGCCGGGATGGGGCTGGGGCTGTGGGTGCAAGACCGGATGGCGCAGGAGGCGTTCCGGCGTGCAACGCTCGTTGTGCTGGTTCTGGCGGGGCTGAACCTGCTGCGGCGCGGTATCATGGGGTGAGAAGATGCAACTGACCGGAATCGATCATGTCGTCCTGACGGTGCGGGACATCGAGGCTGCCGTGGCGTTCTACGAACGGGTGCTCGGTGCCGAGGTCGAGACCTTCGGCGGTGGGCGCAAGGCGCTCAAGATCGGGAGCCAGAAGATCAACCTGCAGACGCTCGGGCAGGAGACGCGCAATCATGCCGCGATCGGCTGCGGCGACGTGTGTCTTCTCACCAGCCTGTCATCTGATGCGGTGGTGTCCCGGCTGCACCGGGAGAGCGTCGAGGTCGTGGAAGGGCCGGTGGCCAAGACCGGAGCGCGCGGGCCGATCTCGTCGGTCTATTTCAACGACCCGGACGGAAACCTGATCGAGATCGCGTCCTACGATTGAAGCGGCCCGCCCCGGTTGCAGGGGCGGGCCGGCAGCTCAACAGAATTCGACCGCAGCCTTGCGCTCGGCCTTCACGTCGAAGCGGTCGAGCATCATCACCTTGTGCCAGGCCTTCACGAAATCGGCGATCAGGCGGCTTTCGCCATCCGCGCCCGCGTAGAACTCGGCGATCTGGCGCAGTTCGGTGTTGGAGCCGAAGATCAGATCGCAGCGGGTCGCTGTCCATTTCGTCTGGCCGGTCTTGCGCTCGACGAGGTCGAAGCGCGTCTCGGCCTCGTCATGCGGACGCCAGTCAAGGTCGGGCGAGACGAGCTCGGCGAAGAAGTCGTTGCTGAGCACGCCCTTGCGCTCGGTGAAGACGCCGAGGTCGGAGCCGTCCCAGTTCTGGTCGAGCACGCGCAGTCCGGCGGTCAGGACGGCCCATTCGGGAGCCGTGAGCTTCATGAGCGCCGCCCTGTCGAGGAACAGCCGTTCCGGAGAGACCTTGTAGCCTGGCGCCTCGTCCACGTAGTTGCGGAAACCGTCGACAACGGGGCGCAGCCATTCGAAGCTCTCCTCGTCGGTCCATTCGGGCGTGGCGTCGGTGCGGCCGGGGACGAAGGGGACCTCGACCTCGTGGCCGCCATCGGCCGCTGCCTTTTCCACTGCGGCACAGCCGCCGAGAACGATGAGGTCGGCCATCGAGATCTTGGTGGCCCCTTCACCGTCGAAGCTCGACTTAAGTTCCTCAAGCTTGCCCAGCACGCGTTCCAGGCGTTCGGGATCGTTGACCGCCCAGCCGCGTTGCGGAGCGAGTTGGACACGCGCGCCGTTGGCACCGCCGCGCTTGTCGCTGTCGCGATAGGTCGAGGCGGAGGCCCAGGCAGCGCCCACCAGATCGCGGACGCTCAGGCCGGAGGCGAGCACGTCCCGTTTCAGCCGCGCGATCTGGTCGGCATCGACGAGCGGGTGATCGACCTCGGGGGTCGGATCCTGCCAGATGAACTTGCCGCCCTGATCCGGGCCGAGCCAGCGCGAGGTCGGGCCGAGGTCGCGGTGGATTAGCTTGTGCCAGGCTTTCGAGAAGGCTTCGGTGAAGTAGTCGAAATCGGCCAGGAACTTCTCGCAGACCTTGCGGTACTCGGGGTCGACCTTGAAGGCGATGTCCGTGGTCATCATCATCAGCGGGTTCATCTTGCCCTCGATATGCGCGTCGGGGGTCTTGGGCGCATCGGGGTCCTTCGGCGTCCACTGGAGCGAGCCTGCCGGGCTCTTCGTCTGCTCCCACTCGAACTTGAAGAGGTTGGTGAGGTAATCGTTGTCCCAGCGGGTCGGGTTCGGGGTCCAGGACCCCTCGATCCCATTGGTCATCGTGTATTCCGCGTTGCCGGTGCCGACGGGGTTGCTCCACCCCATGCCGGCTTCGCTCATCCTCGCGATCTCGGGCGCGCCGCCGATCTTGTCGGCGGGTACGGCGCCGTGCGACTTGCCGAACGCATGGCCCCCGGCGACGAGGGCGACCGTCTCCTCGTCGTTCATTGCCATGCGGGCGAACGTCTCACGGATGTCGCGGGCAGCATCCATCGGATCGCCATTGCCGTTCGGGCCTTCGGGATCGACATAGATCAGCGACTGGTGGGAGGCCGCGAGCGGGTTTTCGAGGTCGTAATAGTCCTCCTTGACGTCACCCTCCCAGCGGATGCCGCGGTGGACCATGTCGCCGGGATGGCCGAGCTTGGGGTCGGCGGGCACCTCGGTCGGGGCCTTGCCGTCCCAGCCTTCGGGGCCCCAATAGGTTCCGCGATCCGCCTCCCACGCATCCTCGCGGCCGAAGGCGAAGCCCTGCAGCGGCAGGCCCATATCCTCCAGCGCGACGGTGCCCGCGAGCATCATCAGATCGGCCCAGGAGACCTTGGAGCCGTATTTCAGCTTGATCGGCAGCAGCAGGCGGCGCGACTTGTCGGTATTGCCGTTGTCCCACCAAGAGTTGATGGGGGCGAAACGCTGCATGCCTTCCGCAGAGCCGCCGCGCCCGTCGGCAATCCGGTAGGTGCCCGCGGAGTGCCAGGTCATCCGGTTCATCTGCGGGCCGTAATGGCCGTAGTCCGACGGCCACCAGTCGACCGAGCTGTGCAGGAACTGGCGGATATCCTCCTTCAGCGCCTCGTAGTCGAGGCTCTCGATCGCTTCGGCATAGTCGAAATCACGGCCCAGCGGATTGGACTGCGGCGCATCCTGATTGAGAAGTTCGACCTTCAGCCGGTTCGGCCACCAGTGATCAAGCTGCGGCTCGGACCCTTGCGCGCCCCCGATACGGGTTCCGCGGAACGGGCAGGTGCCCTTCGTGGCTGCATGTTCGGTCATGGGGCGTACTCCTGTCATCTGCCGTTGGCCGCTTGGGGCCGTCTGGGCAGCAGATAGGACAGGAGTGGGCGGGAACGAGTTGCCATCCGGCACGAACCGCCAAGGAGAGGAGGGCGCATCGTCGCAGGACGCGCCCTCCGCCGTGTCGATCAGGCAGCCGTGACGGCGATCTGCATCACGTCGTCACCGACATGCGCTTCGTATTGCGCGAAATTGTCGGCGAACATGCCGGCCAGCTTGGCCGCCTGCGCGTCATAGGCATCCTTGTCGTCCCAGGTCCGGCGCGGGTGAAGGAGGATGTCCGACACCCCATCGACCGAAACGGGGACCTCGAAGCCGAAATTCTCGTCCGTGCGGTACTCCGCATCGTCGAGCCGCCCGCTCAGCGCCGCGGTCAGCAGCGAGCGTGTGGCCCGGATCGGCATGCGCGAGCCCGTGCCGTAGGCGCCACCCGTCCAGCCGGTGTTCACCAGCCAGCACGTCGCGCCGTGCTGGGCGATCTTGTCGCGCAGCAGTGCGCCGTAGACCTCCGGGCGACGCGGCATGAAGGGTGCGCCGAAGCAGGTGGAGAAGGTCGGCGACGGCTCGGTTACGCCCTTCTCCGTGCCGGCCACCTTGGACGTGAAGCCCGACAGGAAGTGGTACATGGCCTGCGCAGGCGTCAGCCGCGCGATCGGCGGCAGCACGCCGAACGCGTCGCAGGTCAGCATGACGACGTGCCGGGGCATTCCGCCGCGGGCCGTCTCGGAGGCGTTCGGGATGTAGTCGAGCGGGTAGGCGCAGCGCATGTTCGGCGTCAGGCTGTCATCCTTGAAGTCGAGCTCCTTGGTGTGCGGATCGAACACCATGTTCTCGATCACCGTCCCGAACATCGAGGTGGTGTTGTAGATCTCGGGCTCGGCCTCGGCGCTGAGACCAATTGTCTTGGCATAGCAGCCACCCTCGAAGTTGAAGGTGCCGGTGTCCGACCATCCGTGCTCGTCATCGCCGATCAGCACGCGGCCCGGATCGGCGCTAAGCGTGGTCTTGCCGGTGCCGGACAGGCCGAAGAAGACGGCGACGTCATGCGCGTCCTTCTGGGCATGGTTGGCCGAGCAGTGCATCGGCATCACGCCTTTCTCCGGCAGGAGGTAGTTCAGAAGCGTGAAGACGCTCTTCTTGTTCTCGCCCGCATAGGAGGTGCCGCCGATCAGGATCAGCTTCTTCTCGAAGCTCAGCGCGATCACCGTTTCGGACCGGCAGCCATGCCGTTCGGGATCGGCCTTGAAGCTGGGGCAGTTGAGAATCGTGTATTCGGGGGCGAAGGCTTCGAGCTCATCCAGTTCGGGGCGGCGCAGCAGGTGCCGGATGAACAGGTTGTGCCACGCGAGCTCGGTGATGACCCGGACATTGAGCCGATGCTCGGGGTCGGCACCGGCATAGAGATCCTGCACGAACAGCTCGCCCTCCCGGACATGAGCGAGCATGTCGGAGTGCAGCCGGTCGAACGCGTCGCGCGCCATCGGAGGGTTGTTCTCCCACCAGATCGAGTCCTTCACCGACGGCTCGTCGACGACGAACTTGTCCTTGGGCGAGCGTCCGGTGTGCTTGCCGGTGGAGACGAGGAACGCGCCCCCTTGACCCAGCGAGCCTTCGTCGCGCTCCAGCGCCTCTTCGATCAGCGCGGGCTCCAGCAGGTTGTAATGAACGCGTGCGACCCCTTCGATGCCGGTTTTGTCGAGGGTTTGTGCAGGGTTGACCTTGCCCGTCTCCATCTGGACTGAGCTCCCGAATGAGGCGCGCGGGATACTGTGGCGGCGCGCGCCTGTGTCTTATCGTGCCCCCTATGCTGTGGAAGGGCCAGTTCCACGGGCGATGGCGCCTTGCGAGGGGCGGTGACACGCACTCCTTACCGAGACAATTTTCGCAAATCCAGTCCGCATATTTTGGTATTTTATTCCGCAAGCGGTTTGAATCGTATCATCGGCTGCGTTCAGTTGCGTTGGAATGTCGCGCGCGGTAGCACTATTGCAGCAAGGCAACAGGCCGGTCAGTGGGGGCTTACCTATGCAACGCATCACCTTGGTGGACGATGACCGCAACATCCTGACATCCGTCTCGATGGTGTTGGAGGCGGAGGGATTCGAGGTCCGGACCTTCAGCGACGGCGCGGCGGCTCTACCGGCCCTGTCCGAAGGAGATACCGACCTCGCGGTGCTCGACATCAAGATGCCGCGGATGGACGGCATGGAATTGCTCCGCAGGCTGCGCCAGAAGAACGACCTCCCCGTCATCTTCCTGACCTCGAAGGACGAGGAAATCGACGAGGTGCTGGGTTTGCGCATGGGTGCGGACGATTACGTGCGCAAGCCGTTTTCTCAACGACTGCTTCTGGAGCGGATCCGCGCGGTGCTCAGGCGCCGGGCGGCACGTGCCGAACCGGAGAGCGAGGAGGAGGCCGACACGACCATGCAGCGGGGCAAGCTGATGATGAACAGCCTGCGCCATACCGTGACCTGGGATGGCAATCCGATCTCGCTGACCGTGACCGAGTTCCTGATCCTCGAGGCGCTGGCCCAGCGTCCGGGTTTCGTCAAGAACCGGGATCAGCTGATGGATGCGGCCTACGATGATCAGGTCTATGTCGACGACCGGACCATCGACAGTCACATCAAGCGCGTGCGCAAGAAGTTCAAGAAGGTCGACGACAGCTTCGCATCCATCGAAACGCTCTACGGTGTCGGCTATCGGTACACCGAGGTCTGACGGTGTCGGCGGGCAATTTGCAGGGGCTCGATCACGGGCGCGTGCTGTCGAAGGACCATGCCGCGCGTGCACGGGCAGCCGCCGAGGAGGATCATCTCTATTCCAGTTCGCCGATCGCCCGTCGCATCGTGCTGTTCAACCTCTTGGCCCAGGCATTTCTCGTCATCGGGATCCTCTTCCTCAGCCGTTTCGAAAGCTCACTGGTGGATATGAGGGCCGAGGCCCTCGCCCGCGATGCCGCGCTGATCGCTGAGACCATCGACCAATTCGCGCTCGATACAGAAAGCGGTTCGATCAATATCGGGCAAGCCCGCGCCATCGTCACGCGAATCGGCCGGGTGTCCGCGTCGCGGGTACGTCTCTTCGATACGGATGCGCGCACCATCGCGGACACGCGTGAAGCGCGCCCCGACGGCGACGGGGTGCCCGTTCCATCCGAAGCACCGCGTCCCACCTATATCTACGACCAGGTCATCGATCGGCTGGCAGCCCTCACCCGGCGCGGCGACGTCGCGCAGGAAGCCGTTCTGTCCCGCGCACAGCTGGACAAGGCGGTGGCGGATGCCCTGTCGGGCGTCACCTCGCAGGTCGTGAGCGGAGACGCGTCCGGGAACTACCGACTGACCCTCGCCCTTCCCTTGGCCGTGCGAGGGGCGCCCGTCGGGGCGTTGGTCCTGTCGACGCGCGCGGGCGATATTCCCGAGCTCGTCAGCCGCGAGCGTAGACAGCTGATGACGGTCTTCCTGCTGGCCTTGACCGTGTCCATCGGCCTCTCGGTCGTGCTGGCGAACTCGATCGCGCGCCCGCTCAGGGTCCTCGCCAACGCGGCGCAGGCGGCCAGCCGCTCGACTCGGGACATGGCACCCGAACGGATCAGTTTTCCCGACCTGACCGGCCGTCCCGACGAGATCGGCAACCTGAGCAGGGCGCTGATCCTGATGACGCAGGCCTTGTACGAGCGGATCGAGGCCAATGAGGTCTTTGCAGCGGATGTCGCCCATGAGATCAAGAATCCGCTCACATCGCTGAGATCGGCGGTGGAAACGATGGAGTACGCGAAGACGGATGAGCAACGCGCGAGGTTGCTCGGTGTCATCGCGAAGGATGTCCAGCGCCTCGACAGGCTGGTGACGGATATTTCGAACGCTTCTCGGCTCGACAGCGAACTCGTGCGCGAGGAGATGGAGCCGTTCGATCTCGCCGCGCTGGCGAGTTCGCTGGTCTCGTACAATCAGGACCTCGCCGCCGATGGCGGGGTTACGCTGCAGGCGAAATCGCCCGATCGGCCGGTCATGGTGCCTGGCCTCGAAGGCCGCCTGGCTCAGGTCATCGTCAATTTGATCACGAACGCGATCAGCTTCACGCCTCCGGACGGTACCGTGTCCGTCGAGGTGTCCGAGGATGACGAAGTCGCGGTGATCCGGGTCGAGGATACGGGTCCGGGCATCCCGCCGGAAAATCTCGAGGATGTCTTCAGCCGCTTTTATTCGGAACGTCCCGGACAGGAGTTCGGGAATCATAGCGGCCTGGGACTAGCCATCTCCAAGCAGATCGTCGAAGCGCATGGCGGCACCATCCGTGCAGCCAACCGCATGGATGAGGCCGGATCCATTCTGGGCGCGCGGTTCACCGTGCGCCTTCCCAAGTGAGCCTCCATGCAACCGCCGTCGCCGGTCGGAAGCGGGGCCTGATCATCGTTGGCGCGGCGGGCAGCGGCAAGTCGAGCCTGGCGCTCGATCTCGTGTCGCGCGGCTGCCGTCTGATCGCGGATGACAGGGTCATTCTCGAAGCCGAGGCAGGGCGGCTCGTCGCCTCGCCGCCATCGACCCTCCGCGGGCGGATCGAACTGCGCGGCATCGGCATCGGGAGGGTAGGGGCTGTGACCACGGGTATTCACCTCTGCGTCGACCTCGATGAGATCCCGGACGGACGCCAACCGCCGCAAAGCGATTGGACGGCCTGCGGCATCACGTTGCGACGATTGCCCGCACGGGGCGTTGTCGGGCTGGCCGCCACCCTCCATCTATGGCTGGACGGATCGCTCGATTTCGAGGAGCAGACATGACCGCAGTCGCCAACCGCAATCCCATCGTGATCGTGACCGGGCCGTCGGGGGCGGGACGGACGACGGCGATCCGGGCGCTGCAGGATCTGCGCTACGAAACCATCGACAACCTGCCGCTGTCGCTGATCCGGCAGGTCGCGCAGGGCGGGGCCGCGACAGGGCCCTTGGCTATCGGGGTGGACGTCCGCACACGGGGTTTCTCGGCCAGCAACATGATCTGGCTGACCGAGTGGATGCAGACCGAGCCCGACATCGCAGGCCGTCTGCTCTATCTCGACTGCGCGCCGGACGTGCTGCTGCGTCGGTTCTCGGAGACCCGGCGCCGGCATCCGCTCGAAGCCGAGGCGCCGGCCGTCGCGATCGAGCAGGAGATCGACCTGCTCCGCGGACTGCGGGATCGCGCGGATGTGGTCATCGACACCACCGATCTGACCCCCCACGATCTGAAGGCGGAGATCGCCCGGTGGTTCGGGCCGCAGGGACAGGACGGTTTGTCCGTCAGCGTCCAGTCCTTCAGCTACAAGCGCGGTGTTCCGCAAGGGCTCGACATGGTGCTCGATTGCCGCTTCCTGCAAAATCCCCACTGGGTTCCTGAGCTGCGAGATCTGACGGGGCTGAACGAAGCCGTGGCCGCGCATGTCGCGGCCGATCCGCGGCACGATGCCTTCATCGAACGTGTGAACGACCTTCTCGAGCTCCTGATCCCGGCATATCGCGACGAGGGCAAATCCTATTTCTCGCTCGGGTTCGGATGTACCGGAGGGCAACACCGCTCGGTCTACATGGCCGAGACGCTCGGCAAGAGGCTTGCGGAGGATGGTGCGCGCGTGTCTATTCGGCACAGGGAACTGACCCGGCGCGGATTGGGGCTGCGCGACGGGAAGCGAGAGGTGGCACCGGATTGATCGGTATCGTGATCGTGGCTCATGGCGGGCTGGCGCGGGAATACCTGGCAGCGCTCGAACATGTGGTCGGGCCGCTCGAAGGCGTGCGAGCGGTTTCGGTCGGCCCCGAAGACAAGCTCGATCTGTGCCAGGCCCAGATACGCGATGCGGTAGCGCAGGTGGATCGCGGGGATGGCGTCGTGATGGTGACGGACCTCTTCGGATCGACCCCATCCAATCTGGCCATGAAGGCCTGTGACAGGTCCGGGATGGACGTGCTGTGGGGAGCGAACATGCCGATGCTCGTCCAACTCGCCAAATCCCGCCATCTGTCGCGCCACGATGCTTTGAATGCGGCGCTTCACGCGGGCCGCCGATATCTCGACGCGCGCGAGGGTCGCCAGGTGGCGGCGCAGTAGGGCATGAAACAGACGCTCGAAATCCTGAACAGGAAGGGCCTGCACGCGCGTGCGTCGGCACGGTTCGTCGAGGTGGTGGAGGCCCACGATGCGACGGCGTCGGTCAGTCGCAATGGCGAGACGGTGTCGGGCGACTCGATCATGGGTCTGCTGATGCTCGAGGCAGCACAGGGCACAACCATCGAGGTCGTCACCCACGGTCCTCGAGCGGCCGAACTGGCCGACGCGCTGCGAACCCTGATCGCGGATCGGTTCGGCGAAGGCGAGTGATCTAGCCGGTCGTCATCCGCTTCAGGACATCGTCCTTTTCGACGAAGTGGTGCTTCAGCGCGGCACCGATATGGGCGAGCAGGGTCAGCCCCAGCAGGATGCCGGACCAGTAGTGCACCCAAGCTGCGACATTCTCGATCCACTCCACGCCGGGCACCCAGGGATCGGGCAGCACGAACCAGTCGAAGACCTTGTTGTCGATGTTCAGAAGGTCCTGGATCGGCGCGGCGGCCGACATGACCCAGCCACTAAGCGGCATGAGGAAGATCATCAGATAGAGAACGGCGTGGCTGGCATGCGCCGCACCGATCTGCCAGCGCGGCGTGTCGGCCGGGAGGGCAGGGCGTTTCGGCGACAGCATGAGCCAGACGACCCGGATCACGGCGAGCGCGAACACGAGGAAACCCCAGCTCTTGTGAACCTGCGTCAGCGCGAACTGGTCCAGCGGGTCAGCGACGAAATTCGTCATGTAGACACCGAGCCCGAGTGTCCACAGGAGGATCCCGGCCGTCAGCCAATGGATAATGCGGGAAGGAATGCCCCAGCGTCGCGTCGAATTGCGGATCTGCATGTCATCCTCCCGAGGCAAGGGGCGGCCCGAAGGCCGCCCGCCCGGATCAGCCGTTGTTGATCAGATCGACGTTGATCTCGACCGGGATCATCGCCGGAATGGCCGGCGCGCCGAAGCCCATTCCGAACTCGGTGCGATCGATCTCACCAGTGACAGTGAAGCCTGCGATCTGCTGTTCGGGGTTGAAGGGGTTGGGGCCGATATTGTGCATCATCGCCTCGAAGGTGACCTCATGCGTCTGCCCCAGCATCGTCAGGTCGCCCGTCACGTCGGCGGTATTATCGCCGGTCTGCGTGACCCCGGTGGACACGAACCTGATCTCGGGAAACTCCTCGGTGTCGAGGAAGTCGGCGCGGTTCAGGTGCGCATCGCGCGGCTCGTGGCCCGTGGCGACCGAGGAGGCGTCGATCACGGCGGAGACCTTCACAGCTTCGATGTTCTCGGGATCGAAATCCTCGACCGCGATCGAGAAGCTGTCAAAGCGGCCCTGTGTGTTCGAGAAGCCGAGGTGGCTGACCTCGAACTGAATGTGCTGGTGGGCCGAGTCGACCTCCCAATCCGCATGTGCGGCGAGCGGGGCGAATGCGAGCGTGGAGGCGAGAAGGATCGTGCGAATGCCCATGACGAGGCTCCTTTGCGTTTCGATGGTGTGGAAGGTGGCGCGCACCGGTCCCGTTGTCACGTGGTAAGCACGCCACAAATTGTTCACGATATTGCGACAGATGGGGCCATGTGACCTCATTGCAGGGGCTCGGCAGTCACGATCAGGCAGGCCCGATATGGACCTCGCGCCAGTGCCCATCGATTTCGCGATACCGCAATCTGTCATCCCGGATCTCGATTTGCTCGATCTTCGGCGTTCCGGTCTCGCCATTCAGTGACAGCCTAACGAAGTGGGGGCCGCGCCAAGTCCATGTCGCATGGAAAGGCCTGCCCCGGGCGCACCCATGTAGGGTGCCGTCGGCATGAACCCTGAATTGCAGCCCGTTGCCGGTCAAGAGCCGCCCGGAGCATGCGGCAAGGTAGTCGGATCGGCTCTCGATCCGCCGCCAACCACTCACCGGGTCGGAACCGGAACATCTCCGCGATAATCGTAGAAGCCGCGATCGGTCTTGCGGCCCAGCCAGCCCGCCTCGACATATTTGGTCAGGAGCGGGCAGGGGCGATACTTCGTATCGGCGAGCCCGTCATGGAGCACGTTCATGATGGCGAGGCAGGTGTCGAGCCCGATGAAATCGGCCAGTTCGAGCGGGCCCATCGGGTGGTTGGCCCCCAGCTTCAACGACGTATCGATGCTCTCGACCGAGCCGACCCCTTCGTAGAGCGTATATATCGCCTCGTTGATCATCGGCATGAGGATCCGGTTCACGATGAAGGCCGGGAAGTCCTCGGCACTCGCCGCCGTCTTGCCCAGCTTGGCCACGACACCCTTGAGCAGATCGAACGTGGCCTCATCCGTGGCGATCCCGCGGATAAGCTCGACGAGGCTCATGATCGGAACCGGGTTCATGAAATGGAAACCCATGAACCGTTCGGGCCGATCGGTCTTGGAAGCCAGCCGGGTGATGGAAATCGAGGACGTGTTCGATGTCAGGATCGTGTCAGGACCTAAATGCGGAGCGAGATCGGCGAAGATCTGGTGCTTGATCGTCTCATTCTCCGTGGCCGCCTCAATGATCAGATCACAGGATCCCAATTCGGAAAGCTGATCCGTCGTCGTTATGCGCGACATGGCCGCGTCCCGGTCGGCCTTGGTCAGGCGGTCGCGCGCGACCTGGCGGTCGAGATTCGTGCCGATCCGCTCGACCGATGCCTCAAGCGCCGCCGCGGAGATATCCGTCATTTTGACGTCGAAACCCGCCTGCGCGAACACATGGGCGATACCGTTGCCCATCTGACCGGCGCCGACCACGCCCACCGTCCTGATTTCCATGTCCGCACCTCTCACCGTTGCGCCGCACCATATGGCGTCCCGGTTCCGCTGCGCAAGCCGTTCAGGATTTGTTCAGATCTCGTGCCTTAAGAGGGGGCATGGGCGCAGCGTAAGGAAACCGAGATGAGCTTTCTGTCCGTGATGACGCAAGGGGTCGATTATCGAGAGTACCGCTGGGGACGCTCGCGACAGGTCTTTCGCGGACCGAAGCCGGACCTTCGCCGACCTTATGTCGCCTGCATCGGCGGGTCGGAAACCTACGGACGGTTCGCAAGCGACCCCTGGCCTTCCCGACTGCAGCAGAACGTCGGAACGACGTGTGCGAACTGGGGAACGCCAGGCGCGGGCGCGAGCTTCTTCCTGAAGGATCCCGTCTTGCTGGAGGCGTGTTCGAATGCGCGCGCGTGCATCGTCTCCGTCATGTCGGCCCATGTGGTGTCGAACCGCCTCTACTCTGTCTTCACCAGACGCAATGCAAGGTTGAGGTCGGTCAGCGACATGCTGCGCGCGCTCTATCCCGAAGTGGATTTCGACCAGTTCCGTTTCGTGCTCAACATGCTGGCGACGCTGCACAGGGTCAGCGCGGATCGGTTCAAGGTGGTCGAGGTCGAGTTGCGAGAGGCGTGGCATGCCCGGATGAAGGAGTTGCTGACGGATATCGAGACACCGACGATCCTGTTCTGGTGCTCCGACAGTTCGCCGGACGAGGATGGACGGATGATCCCGTTGCCCGCGCGCGATCTGACACCGTCTTTCGTGGATCGGCAGATGGTGGAGCGTCTGCGGCCACATGCCGACTTCTATGTGGAGTATGTCGCCAGTACGGAAGCGGCCGAAGGCGAACGGATGCCGGGCCGCAAACCGCCGGAGGTCGCGCGTCGGCTCCCGTCCCATGCCATGCATGCCGAGGCGGCGGACCTGCTGGCCCAACCGGTCGAACAACTGCTGGGTCACCGCATGTTATGACTTTGCGCGGGGAGGCTGACGCGCTACGTCCTGTCCTCAAACAGAAAAGGACGTCCGATGGCCGAAACCTCGCGCAAGCTCGCCGTGCTGATTGATGCGGACAACACCAACCACAACGTCGCTCACGCCCTGTTCGACGAGATCGCGCGGCTTGGTGAGGCGAACGTGCGCCGGATCTATGGCGACTATACACGTTCCGAGATGAGCGGTTGGGACAAGAAGCTGGCAACCCATGCGCTGATCCCGACGCATCAGCCTGCCTATGTCAAAGGCAAGAATGCATCCGACATAACGATGGTGATCGACGCCATGGATCTGCTGCACCGAGGCTCGGTAGATGGCTTCTGCCTCGTCTCCTCGGACAGCGATTTCACGCGGCTCGCCCAGCGGATCAAGGAAGAGGGCGCCGTCGTCTACGGCTTCGGCGAGCAGAAGACGCCGGAGGCCTTTCGCGCGGCCTGCACCCGGTTCATCTACAACGAGAACCTGATGAGCGGTCAGAACGGCTCCGACATGCCGGAGAAGCGCCGTACCGAACCGCCATCGGCCGCCCTTCCGATCCTGCGCGGTGCCATTGCGGAGCTGGAGGAGGAGGATGACTGGGTTTCTCTCGGCGTCCTGGGCCAGCGGATCAGCAATGCACGCCCCGATTTCGACGCTCGGACATATGGCTGCGCCAGCCTGTCGAAACTGGTGGAGAAGACCGGAGCGTTCGATGTGAGCCGTGATGCGGGCAATCGCGTCGTGGTCCGCCGCAAGGACTAGGCGAGCGTTCCATTCGTGCGGCAGCTCGCGGGTCGACCGACCCTCTTTCACGATTTGTGACGAGGCTTGCCGGGTCAGATCGGCAAGCGCACATTCCATCTCGGGTCGCGCGCGACGTGCCCGGACAGCCGGGACCACGGGTAACTGCGTGCCACCCGGAGTTTGCCTGAATGCAATCCGATCGCCTCTCGGGCGTCTTGATGGCCGTGCTTGTCGGCATCGAGTTTTCGTTGCTCGTGCTGCTGCCGCTCTGGGCTGCGGAAAGCCTCGCTGGAATCGCGGCACCAGCCTCGAATATCATTCTGTGTCTGGGAGGGATCGCCGCGGCCATCGCGAGCTGGCCGCTCTGCCGCAGATTGATAGCGGTGAGCGACCGGGACGCCTGAAAAACGAACGCCCCGCCCGGAGCTCATCCGGACGGGGCGTCTGTCGTTTGACCGGTCCGCTCAGCCGAGCTGTTTCTCGAGCTCGGGAACCGCGTCGAAGAGATCCGCCACCAGGCCGTAATCGGCGACCTGGAAGATCGGAGCCTCCTCATCCTTGTTGATCGCGACGATCACCTTGGAGTCCTTCATCCCCGCGAGGTGCTGGATTGCGCCGGAGATGCCGACCGCGATGTAAAGCTCGGGTGCCACGACCTTGCCGGTCTGCCCGACCTGCCAATCGTTCGGCGCATAGCCCGAGTCGACCGCGGCACGCGATGCGCCCACCGCGGCACCCATCGTGTCGGCCAGCTTCTCGATCATCGCGAAGTTTTCTTCCGAACCCACGCCGCGACCACCGGAAACCACGACCTTCGCGGAGGTCAGGTCGGGGCGATCGCTCTCCATGACCTTGTCCTCGACCCATTCGGAGAGGCCGGGCCCCTCGACCATCGCCGCATCCTCGACCGAAGCCGAGCCGCCTTCGCCCGCCGCATCGAAGGTCGAGGTGCGGACCGTCAGCACCTTCTTGGCGTCGGAGGACTTGACCGTCTGCACGGCATTGCCCGCGTAGATCGGGCGCTCGAACGTGTCCCCGTCCACGACGGCGGAGATGTCGGTGATTACCATGACATCGAGCAGGGCCGCGACGCGCGGCATCACGTTCTTGCCCTGCACGGTGGCCGGTGCGACGATGTGGTCGTAACCCTCGCCCAGCTTCGCCACCAGCGCGGCCAGCGGCTCGGCCAGCCCATGCGCGAGGCTCGCGTCGGAGACGGAGAGTACCTTCGCCACGCCGTCGAGCTTGGCGACCTCGGACGCACCTGCGCCCGCGTCACCCGATGCGACCAGCACATCGACATCGCCCAGCTGCTTCGCAGCCGTCAGCGCCTTCGCGGTCGGGTCGAGTTGCAGCTCTCCCCCGTTGATTTCGGCAACCAGAAGGACGGCCATCAGAGCACCCCCGCTTCGTTTTTGAGTTTCGACACCAGTTCCTCGACCGAGCCGACCATCACGCCGGCGGAGCGTTCCGCAGGCTCGGACGTCTTGACGATCTCGAGGCGCGGCGAGACGTCGACGCCGTAATCCTCGGGCGTCTTCTCCTCCAGCGGCTTCTTCTTCGCCTTCATGATGTTGGGCAGCGACGCGTAGCGCGGCTCGTTCAGTCGCAGATCGGTCGTGATGATCGCGGGCATGTTCACCTTGATCGTCTGCAGGCCGCCATCGACCTCGCGCGTCACGGTGGCATGGTCGCCGTCGATCGACACCTCGTTGGCGTTGGTCGCCTGCGCCCAGCCGGTCAGCGCGCCGAGCATCTGGCCGGTGGCGTTCAGGTCGTTGTCGATCGCCTGCTTGCCCGCGATGACCAGACCGGGCTGCTCTTCCTCGATCACCTTGGCCAGCAGCTTCGCGACGGCGAGTGGCTCGATATCCTTGTGGACGTCATCGGCGGCCACGATCAGGATCGCGCGGTCGGCCCCCATCGCGAGCGCGGTGCGCAGGGTCTCCTGGCTCTGCTTCACGCCGATGGAAACGGCGATGACTTCCTCGGCCTTGCCGGCCTCCTTCAGGCGGATCGCCTCCTCGACGGCGATCTCGTCGAACGGGTTCATCGACATCTTGACGTTGGCGAGATCGACACCGCTTCCGTCCGCCTTCACACGGACCTTCACGTTGTAGTCGATCACGCGCTTGACGGGCACCAGCACCTTCATTGGCGTCTCTCCACTGTTTTGCCGGACATGGCCGGCGGTTTTCTCTCGACCATCCATGTAGACCCGTGCGTCGCGGGACCAAGTCATGAATGCGACGGCTTCGCGCCGTTCGACGCCGGATTTCTCCGACCAAGTGACGTGCACGTCAAATCCAACGTCACGTCAGGCGGTAGCGGGACGCCTAGCAAGCCGTCGCGTCATCCATCCGCTTCAACGGTTCGCTCCGGGCACCCACAGGACGTCGCCCGAGCCGCCGTCGTTCGCGACACGGCCCGCGACGAAGAACCAGTCGCTGAGGCGGTTGAGATACTTCACCGCGGCGGGGTTCACGGTCTCCATGGTCGCCAGTTCCACCACCAGCCGCTCGGCGCGCCTCGCGACTGTGCGGCAAAGGTGCATCTGCGCGGCGAGCGCGGTTCCACCGGGCAGGATGAAGCTGCGCAGAGGCTCGAGCCCCTTGTTCATCGCGTCGATCTCCGACTCCAGCCGCAAGACCTGGCTGTCGGCGACGCGCAGGGGCGGATACTCGCGCTCCGCGTCCTTTTCCATGTCCGGCGTGCACAGATCGGCGCCGAGATCGAAAAGATCGTTCTGGATCGCGGCGAGGCGGGCATCCATATCGCCTTCGGCCACCTGCCGGGCGAGGCCCACGGTCGCATTGACCTCGTCCACGGTGCCATAGGCGCTGACGCGAGTGGAATGCTTGGCCACGCGCGATCCGTTGCCCAGCGCGGTCTCCCCGTGATCGCCGGTCTTGGTGTAGATCTTGTTGAGGACGACCATCTCAGCCTCCGTTCCGGGCGAACCAGACCGCGCCGACGATCACGATGACGGCGATGAACTGCAGCAGGATGCGCAGGCGCATGATCCTGTTCGCGTGTTTCTTGTTGAAATCGCCGCCCTTGGCAAAGCCACCGACGCCGATGAGGAGCACGACCAGCACGGCGATGCAGGCGATGCCGATGATGTAGAGGGGGAGTCCTGTAACCATGCGCCAGACCTAGCGCGCCGCTTCTCCGGTGCAAAGGGGCCACGCGGTCGCGGGGGTGACCTTTGGCACTTTACCGTCTCCACGGTGCGACCTAAACGTGAACCCATGACCGACATGACCGATCCGACCGCCGATACCGAAGGCCACGTAACGCAGGAGCCGCTCGGCCGCGCGATCGGGGATCGCTATCTGCAATACGCGTTGTCGACGATCATGCACCGTGCGTTGCCAGACGCGCGGGACGGCCTGAAGCCGGTGCATCGCCGCATACTCTACGCCATGCGCGGTCTGCGGCTCGACCCGAACGGCGCGTTCCGCAAATGCGCCAAGATCGTGGGCGAGGTGATGGGCAACTATCACCCGCATGGCGATCAGGCGATCTACGACGCGCTGGCGCGGTTGGCGCAGGATTTCGCGGTGCGCTACCCGCTGGTCGACGGGCAGGGAAACTTCGGCAATATCGACGGGGACAACCCGGCGGCGCAGCGCTACACCGAGGCGCGGATGACGGCCGTGGCGACCGCGATGATGGAAGGGCTCGCCGAGAACGCCGTCGATTTCCGTCCCAATTACGATGGATCGGAGAGCGAGCCGGAAGTGCTGCCCGGCGCCTTTCCGAACCTCTTGGCCAACGGCGCCAGCGGCATCGCTGTCGGCATGGCGACCAATATCCCGCCCCACAATGTGGGGGAGGTCATCGATGCTGCGCTCTACCTCATCAAGACGCCCAATGCCGGGATCGAGAAGCTGGTGGAGTTCGTGCCCGGTCCCGACTTTCCGACCGGCGGCACGATCGTGGAGCCACCCGCGGCGATCCGCGCGGCCTATGCGACGGGGCGGGGCGCCTTCCGCCTGCGCGCGACCTGGACGCGTGAGGATCTGGGCCGTGGCCAGTGGCAGATCGTCGTCACCGAGATTCCTTACCAAGTTCAGAAATCGAAGCTCATCGAGCGCATCGCCGAACTGATAAATTCCAAGAAGCTGCCGATCCTCGCCGACATCCGCGACGAAAGCGCCGAGGATATTCGCATCGTCTTGGAGCCGAAGTCCCGCACGGTCGATCCAGCCACGCTGATGAGCGCACTTTACCGGCAGACCGATCTCGAGACGCGCTTCTCGCTCAACATGAATGTGCTGATCGACGGTCGCACCCCGCAGGTCTGTTCCCTGCGGGACGTGCTGCGCGCCTGGCTAGACCATCAGCGCGACGTGCTGGGACGACGGTCCCGTCACCGGCTGGACAAGATCGCGGCGCGGCTCGAGGTTCTCGAGGGCTACATCGTCGCCTTTCTCAATCTCGACCGCGTGATCGAGATCATCCGGACCGAAGATGAGCCCAAGCCCGTCATGATGGGCGAATTCGGGCTGACGGAAACCCAGGCCGAAGCCATCCTCAACATGCGCCTGCGCTCCTTGCGGAAATTGGAGGAAATGGAGTTGCGGCGTGAGCGCGAGGCCTTGCTGGCCGAGCGTGAGGACCTGACGGCGCTGCTCGCCTCTGACGAGATGCAGTGGGGGCGCATCGCGGATCAACTGCGCGAGACGCGCAAGGCCTTCGGTCCCCCGGCGAAATACAAGGGCATAACGGCGGCCGAAAGCCTCGCCGATCTCAAGGCGGCGGATGGTGCCGACTATCCGGTCGGAGCCCGTCGGACCGGGTTCGCCGATGCGGGCGAGACCGAGGAAGTACCGCTCGAGGCGATGATCGAGCGGGAGCCGATCACCGTCGTCTGTTCGCAGATGGGCTGGGTCCGCGCGATGAAGGGGCACATCGCACTCGACAGTGAGTTGAAGTTCAAGGATGGCGACGGGCCAAAGTTCATCTTCCATGCGGAAACGACCGACCGTTTGATCGTGTTCGGCACCAATGGACGCTTCTATACGCTCAGTGCTGCGAACCTGCCCGGCGGTCGCGGGATGGGAGAGCCGGTTCGCTTGATGGTCGATCTGCCGAACGAGGCGGAAGTGCTCGCCTTCTTCACCCACGATCCGTCGCGACGGTTGCTCGTCGCCTCGAATGCGGGGGACGGATTCGTGGTGCCGGAGGCGGAGATCGTCGCGCAGACCCGCAGCGGCAAGCAGGCGCTGAACCTGCGGGAGGCACGCGCACAGGTCTGCACGCCCGTCACCGGCGACCACGTCGCCGTCGTGGGAGAAAACCGGAAGGTGTTGGTCTTCCCTCTCGACGAACTGCCCGAAATGACGCGAGGCAAGGGCGTGCGCTTGCAGAAATACAAGGATGGCGGCCTCAGCGACGCCATTACCTTCGCCCTTGCCGATGGCCTCCAGTGGAAGGAAAGCGGCGGCCGCACGCGGACCCAATCCGATCTCGCCGACTGGCTTGGCAAGCGGGCCGGTACCGGCCGCATGGCGCCGCGGGGCTTCCCGCGCGACAACAGGTTCTGAGCCGTGTCAACGTTCGGCGATCCAGTTCAGGCGCGTCTGCCGCTCGGCTTCACCGGTTCGGGTGGCCGGTTGTTCCGGCTGGCTCTGCGGCTGAACCTGCTGACGGTCCTGACGCTCGGCATCTATCGGTTCTGGCTGCGGACGAAACTGCGGCGTCACTATTGGAACGCAACCCGCGTCGATGGCAGCCCGCTCGAATATACCGGTACGGGATTGGAGAAGCTCTTGGGCTTCCTGATCGCGATGGTCTTCCTCGCGGTCTACCTGACCTTCGCTTACGTTGCTTTGACCTATCTGGGGATCGCGCTGTTCGGCAGTACCGAGATCGGCAGCGCGCTGACGACCCTGCCGCTCGTCCCGCTGTTGTTCTATGCCCAGTATCGCGCAAGACGCTATATCCTCGCGCGGACGAGATTGCGGGGCATCCGGTTCGGGCAAAGTCCTGGTGCGTGGCGCTATGTCGGCCTCGCGATCCTGCATGGAATCAGCGTGGTCCTGACCTTGGGCCTTCTTTACCCGCGCGCGCATTTTCATCTCGAACGGTTCCGGACCGATCGCAGCTTCTACGGCGATACCTCTTTCGCTCAAGGCGGCCGCTGGACGATGCTGCTGGGGCCGTGGATGCTGGTGATGCTGCCAATCCTGATGTCGCTCGGACTGCTGGGTACCGCGCAGACGGCAGGAGAGCCGCTCTATCTCCTCGGGTTCGTGCTGCTGATGCCGCTCATCCTGATTGCCTGGGTGCATTACCAGGTCGCTTCGTTCCGTAGATTGGCGAGCCGGAAGACACTCGGTGGTGTCACTTTCGAGTCGCACGCCCGAACGGGAACCGTGATCGGGATCTATATCCTCGGCTGGCTTCTGGTGGCACTGATCGGAAGCGTGTTCTTCGCGATCCTCGGCATCGTCGCGGGGCTGGTGCTGTCTGGAACCGGCGTCCTGACGGACCTGGACCCGTCACTCCTTTCGGCCACGGGGCCCCTGCTGGGGCTGGTGGCGGGATATGTCGGGTTCATCGTTTTCACGACGGCGTTGTCCGAGGTTTTCATCACCCAGCCACTGCTGCGGCACTACGTGACCACGCTGAGCCTGCGCGCGCCCGAAGCGCTCAACGCGATCCGACAGCGGGAGCGGGACGAGATGATCGAGGCCGAAGGATTCGCCGATGCGCTCGATGTAGGGGGGGCGTTCTGATGGCGGCTTCGGCACGATATTTCGATGGCGAAAGTCCCCGCTCGTGGATCGCTACGGCAGAGATCGTCGGAGAGGAACTCGAGATCTCCGAAGCCGTCACCGGTCGACCTCTCGCCCGCTGGCCATTGTTCGAACTGCGCGGATTGCCAGGTGGCGATGCAGAGCACGCTACGCTGGCCAGATCGACGGGTGACGAGCGGCTCGACATCGTCGCACCGAGCTTGATCAAGGAACTGCGCCGCCGCGTGCGCAGGTTCGAGCGACCCTTGCCCGGTCCGCGCAGATTGCGGCGGACCGCGCTGTGGATGGCTGGAGCGATCGCCGCGACGGCGGGCATCCTGTTCGTCCTTGTTCCCATGTCCGCGGACTTCCTCGCCCCGCGCGTACCGGTTTCGGCCGAGGCGAAGCTGGGCGACAGGGTCCGCGGCAGCCTCGCGAATTTCGGCACGATGCTGATGGGCGAGGCGCCCGAGGTTTGTATCGAGCCCAAGGGTGTTCGGGCACTCGACGTCCTGACCGAGAGGGTGCAGGGCGATCTCGATCTGCCATACGATCTGGAAGTCGAGGTCTGGAAGTCGGAGATTGCCAATGCGCTGGCGCTGCCAGGCGGGCGCGTCCTGTTCCTCGACGCATTGATCCTCGATGCCGAGCATCCCGACGAGGTGGCGGGGGTGCTCGCGCATGAAATCGGTCACGTGGCTGCGCGTGATGGTCTTCGGCTGACCTTGCGCGCGGCGGGGTCGGCTGGGCTGATCAGTGTCGTGCTCGGCGACTTCGCGGGCGGCGCGGGCTCGGTTCTCGTCGCACAGCAGCTGCTGAACGCTTCCTACACGCGGGAGGCCGAGGCCGCCGCGGATCAGTTCGCCTTCGATCGGTTGGAAGCGGCGGCGATCTCGTCGGCACCGCTGGGCGATTTCTTCCGTCGGCTGGTGCCCGAGGTTGCCAGCGCCGATACGGTGTTCACCCATTTCGAGACTCATCCCGACCTGATCGAGAGGGCGGAGCGTGCGGAGGCGGCGGCGCTATCTCCGGCAGAAGCGCGCCCGGCATTGACGGAGGCGCAATGGCTGGCACTGCGCGCGATCTGCTCCGAAACCGCGCCTATCGACTGAACCGTGTCGCCTGTTTACTCGGCAGCGCGCAACTGAGCGTATATCTCCGTCGTGAAGATCGCGAAGATCGCCAGAAACAGCGCCGAAACCACCACATTGACGGCGATCATCGCACCGAGCGCGTCACCCCCCGCTGCCGAGAATGCCCCACCCACGATGGCGAGAACGAGGAAGAGTGGTATTCCGAGCGCGAGATAGGCCAGCAGGATCTTCCAGCGATGCCCGTGGGTCAGCGCGATGGTGGGCTGGAACGCCCCCCAACCGCGCCGTTCGACCACGATGACCGGGACGAGAACGGCGAACATCGCGAAGACGTAAAGACCCGGCACGATCAGGAAGAAGAAACCGATCACCATCAGGATGCCCATGGCGACCGACAAGAAGAAGAGGGGCAACACCATGTGCGCGGACAGGCCGACATAGTCCGCAATCCGTGGTGCGCGGTTCTGGATGCGATCCCAGGCCGCAAGATGCAGAACCGCGGAAAGCACGGAATAGAGGATTTGGGAAAAGAAGTTCCACAGCAGCAGACCACCGTCGAAACCCGCCATCATCGCGGCGCTGACCTCTTCGGGGGTCATGTCGTCGCTGATCTCGGGCGGCGGCGCGGGCGCGAAGCTGTCCATGCCGAGGAGAGCGATCTGCAGGAACGCGACCAGCAGCGTGCCGACGAAGGACAATGTGAAGAACAGCAGGAAATTGCGGCTCAGCAAGCCGAACGTATTCGAGAAGATGGTCCCGATATTCACCCGTCGAAGGCCTCCGGCTTGAACTGCCGTGCCATATGGTCGAGCACGGCATTGACGAACTTCGCTTCTTTCCCATCGGTAAAGAATGCCTTGGCCACGTCAACATATTCCGTGATGACAACCTTGGGCGGGGTCGTCGATGCGGCGAGTTCCGCGCCCGCCGCGCGGAACAGGGCGCGCAAGGTCGGATCGATCTTGCCCAGCGGCCAGCGCTCGACCAGTGCCTTGTCGGTTGCGCGGTCGATCTCGCCCTGCCGGTCGAGCGCATCCGACAATGTCTTGCGGAACAGGTCGACGTCGCCTTCGGAATAGGTATCGCCATCCAGCTCGGCACCGAAGCGGTGGCTTTCGAACTGCTCGCGGACATCCGGCATCGGCTGCCCGGATTGCTCCATCTGGAAAAGGGCCTGTACGGCGAAGAGACGCGAGGCGGAGCGCATGCGGCGTTTCTCTTCGCGGCTCGGGGTCGGCAGGGGGCGTGGCATGTCAGGCAAGTCCCTTCGCGGACAGATCGCCCGCCATTTGGATTGTATCCCGCGGATCGGCAACAGGGGCCGGTGCGCGGTACTGTCGGTCGAGCGCGATCAGATGCAAGGCGGCCCGCGCCGCGCCTGCGCCCTTGTTCATCTGCGCCGGGTCTGCGCGCTCCTCGGCCTGGGCCCGGTTCTCGACCGTCAGGATGCCGTTGCCGATGCACAGCCCCTCCAGCCCGAGCAAGGTGATCGCACGCGAGCTATCGTTGCAGACCGTCTCGTAGTGGGTCGTGGCCCCGCGGATCACGCAGCCAAGCGCGACGAACCCGTCATATCGCTGTGCGCGGGCCGCCAGCCGGATCGCAGTGGGGATCTCGAGCGCGCCCGGCACCTCGATGGCATCGGCGGTTCCACCGACTTCGGCGATGGCGGCCTGTGCGCCCTCGATCAGCCAGTCGGCGATGCCGCGATAGAAGGGTGCCGTCACCAATAACAGGTGTGGCGCAGGCGAGATGTCCGGCGACGGCATCTCGAAATGGTCTTCGTTGCTCGCCATTTCAGGCCTCCTTGTCCGGAATGGGGCGCGTCCCCGCGATGGTCAGGCCGTAACCCTCCAGCCCGACGACCTTCGGCGCGGCCGAGTTCGTCAACAGCGTCATCTCGTGAACGCCTAGCGCGCTCAGGATCTCGGCTCCCGTGCCGTAGTTGCGCAGGGTTTGGGGGGAGACCTCGCCATCCATCGCCATCTTCGCACTCATGTCGCGCAGCAGGACGACGACGCCGCGACCCTCATCGGCGATCATCCGCATGGCCTGCTCGAGCTGATGCGACCGCCCCGGAACGAGGGCCAGCATGTCCTCCAGCGGGTTGGCCGGATGCATCCTGACCATGACGGGACCCGTGGTCAGGTCGCCCTTGCTCAGGGCCAGATGCTCGGCCCCACCGGTGGTGTCGGAGAATACGCGCAGGGTCCAGTCGCCGCCATATTCGGATGTGACCTGCCGGGTCGCGACTTCCCTCACCAGATTGTCGTGGCGGCGACGATAGGCGATCAGGTCGGAGATCGTTCCGATCTTCAGCCCGTGATACTGCGCGAATTCCACGAGATCGGGCAGGCGCGCCATTTCGCCGTCTTCCTTCATGATCTCGCAGATGACGCCCGAGGGATCGAGCCCTGCCAGACGGCTGATATCCGTGGCTGCCTCTGTGTGACCGGCTCGAACGAGGACGCCACCTTCGCGCGCGCGCAACGGAAAGACGTGCCCGGGTGTGGCGATGTCCTGTGCACCGCTTTCAGGATTGATCGCGACGGCGATCGTGCGCGCCCGATCCGCGGCCGAGATGCCTGTGGTCACGCCTTCGCGCGCCTCGATCGACACGGTGAAGGCCGTTTCGTGGCGGCTGGAATTGCTCTGCGCCATCATCGGCAAGCCCAACGCATCCAGGCGCTCGCCCGACAGGGTCAGACAGATGAGACCACGACCATGCTTCGCCATGAAGTTGATCGCCGCGGCGTCCGCGTGAACGGCGGGGATGACCAGATCCCCCTCGTTCTCCCGATCCTCGTGGTCCACGAGGATGAACATGCGGCCCGCGCGGGCGTCCTCGATGATCTCCTCAACCGAGGAAATGGCGTCGGCGTAATCGGTCATGCGCTGTCCTGCATCTCGTTGAGCCGCGCGACATACCGTGCGAGCGTATCGATCTCCAGATTGATCCGGTCGCCGACCGCAACGTCACCCCAGGTCGTCTCTTGCTTGGTGTGCGGAATGAAGTTGATGCCGAACTCGGCCCCGTCGACGTCATTCACCGTCAGCGAGGTGCCGTTGAGCGCCACCGATCCCTTGGGCGCGATGAACCGGGCCAGCGCGTCGGGGGCGCGAAGGGTCACACGCGTGCTTTCGCCCTCGTCTTCCATCGCGATGATTTCGGCGAGACCGTCGACATGGCCCGAAACGATATGCCCGCCCAGCTCATCGCCGACCTTCAAGGCGCGTTCCAGGTTGAGGCGGCGACCCGGCTGCCAGGTCCCGGCCGTCGTCTTGTCCACGCTCTCGGCCGAGATCGTCACGTCGAACCAGTCCTGCCCGGCATCGACACCGCGATCGGTCACGGTCAGGCAGCACCCGTCGCAGGCGATGGATGCTCCGAGCGCGATGCCGTCCGCGGGGTAGGAGGTTTCGATCCGCACATGCAGGTCGCCGCGCCGGTCGACCTGTTTGACCGTACCGATATCCGTTATGATGCCGGTAAACATCGCACCGCCCTCGTTCCGCTTGTCCGTTCCGAGCCGACAGCTATGCAAGCGCACCTCGCTTGGCAAGGCGCAAGCGCGCATGCGACACTTGCGCGATGCGGGCAGGACGGAACCGGATGGCGCGACATTTCCTCTTGATGCAAGGTCCCCACGGCCCGTTTTGGGCAGAGTTGGCTGCACGGCTGCGTGCCGCCGGGCAGGAGGTGTCGCGCGTCGCGCTCAATGCCGGTGATGCTCACGGGTGGGGCGATGGTCTCTGGCGATGCGATGTCGGCGCGGCGGACCTTCGCGGATGGTTGCAGCCGCGGCTGGCGTCACGCGGTGTGACGGACCTTGTGCTCTACGGCGATCACCGGGAGGTGCATCGCATCGCCGGACGCTTGGCGCACGATGCCGGGCTTCGCCTTCATTATCTGGAGGAAGGCTATCTCCGGCCGCACTGGATCACATACGAGCGTGACGGTGTGAATGGCCGGTCACCGCTGATGAACATGAGCATGGAGCGTATCCGCGCCGTCGCGCGGGATCTGCAGGAACGCGATCGCGCCGCACCCGACCAATGGGGTGCGATGGGCGGGCATCTGTGGCACGGGCTTCTCTACCATGCGCGCGTCGCATCCGGGGCACGACACTGGCCGGCGTACCGCACTCATCGTCCGATCGATCCGGCGCGAGAGCGCGCTTTGGCCTTGAGAGGCCTGATCGATCTCCCCTTGCGTCGCCTGCGCAGATCGCGCGCGGATGCCCGGTTGCGACGGGCCGGGGTGCCTTACCATGTCGCCCTCCTGCAACTAGGGCACGATGCCTCGGTGCAAGCCCACAGTCCATATCGCGACATGCGCGGGTTCGTCACCGACGTCGCCGTGGCATTTGCGCGGTCGGCGCCCATGCACCATCACCTTGTCTTCAAGCTGCACCCGTTCGAGGACGGTCGCGAGTCGCTTCCCCGTCACATCAGGGCAATCACGCAGGAGCTGGGTCTCGCAGCGCGGACCCATATTCTCGAAGGCGAGCGTCTCGCCACGCTGCTCGATGCTGCGAGTTCGGCCGTCACGATCAATTCGACGGCCGCGCAACAGGCGCTCTGGCGCGGCTTGCCCGTCTGGGCGGCCGGGCAGGCGATCTATTCCAAGCCCGGGCTGGTCTCGAACCAGTCGCTCGGGGATTTCTTCGCGGCCCCCTTTGCGCCGGATCGGGTCGACTATCTGGCGTTTCGCCGCCTGCTCCTGGCGAGCTCGCAGGTCAAGGGAGGCTTCTACACCGCTTCCGGGCGAGCGCAGGCCCTGCGCCGACTGATCGACATGATCTTGGCGGACGAAGACCCCTATGGGGCAATCGGGTGCCACACCGGGGCCACAGGGGCGGAAATTCTGCCGCTGAATGCGCCGGGGGCTTGAGGTAAGCGGTTGGCCAAGGCGCCGCGTGCGGCTAGGCTTCGGGCAGATCGGACAAATCCGGCGAAGAACCATAGGGCACAGGACGCTAGTTATGAACGCGATCATCCGGGGCGGGATCTGTCTCGCAGCACTTCTTGCGCTCGGCGCGTGCGACAACCTGCCCAGATCCGGTCCTACGATCGCGGAGATCACCGCCCAGCCGGCCGACGGTTCCGCGGCGGTCGGGATCATCCCGATCACGGATGACGTCGCGCGCCTGACCGAAATCAGCGAGGATCTCAGCTTCAGCTCCGCCTTCCTGAATGCGCCCGTCGCCAATATCGAGGTGATCCAGCCGCTCGACGTGCTCAACATCACCGTGTGGGAGAATGGCGAGTTCCCCCTGTTCGGCGGAGGTGGCGGTTTCGGCGGACCTTCGACGCTGGCCGATATGCGTGTCGGGCTGAACGGCACCTTCTTCATGCCGCAGGTCGGGACGATCCAGGCCGCCGGCAAGACAGTCGAGCAGTTGCGGCGCGAACTGACCGCGCGCCTTGCGCCCATGACCCCGGAACCCCAGGTCGAGGTGCGATTGGAGTCGGCGGGCACCAATACCGTCCGCATCTTCGGCTCCGAAGGGGCCTTGGGTGAAATTCCGATCGGTCCGGGCACGCGCACCTTGTCGGGATTGATCGCGAATGCGCCCGCCGCCGGGATCGAACCCGATATCGCCCAGCTCTCGATCCGTCGCGGCAATCTCGTCGAGCGGGTCTGGGTGACGGATATCTTCAATGATCCCAGTGCCGATATCGCTTTGCGTGGTGGCGACGTCATCAACATCGAGAGGGATGCCCGCAGCTTCATCGCGCTCGGCGAGCTGGGGCAGCAGGCGGAGGTCGAGTTTCCGGGCCGCGACATCTCGCTGATGGAGGCGCTGGCGCTGCTCGGTGGCTTGAACGGCAACACGGCCGATCCGCGCGGTGTCTTCGTCCTGCGGGAGGAGCGGCCCGACATCTACCAACGGGTCACCGGACAATTCGCACCCGCGCCGGTCCGTATCGGCTACGTGATGGACCTGACCAAGCCCGCCGCGTTCTTCATCGCATCGAATTTCGACGTGCGCGATGGCGATATCATCTTCGTTTCCGAAGCGCCCTACGTGCAATTCCTGAAGATAATCGGGTCTATCGCACCGCCGATCAACAGCATCAACTCGACGCTGTCACTGGCGACGAATCCGCTGGGAGGCTGATGCGGCGTCTCGGCGTCGCTTCGCTCGGGTTTGCGCGCCAGGCGTGGCTCAGGACCGCCTTGGCGAGCGCTGGCTGGCAGGTCGTGCCGTTCTGGACGGATTGTGACGCGATCGGTGTCTGGGGACGTGGGGGCGTCGCCGAACGCGGGCAGGCAATCGCCACAGCGCGTCGGCTTCCTCTGGTGACGATCGAGGACTCCTTTCTGCGATCGGTGTATCCGGGGCGGGGGCCTTCGGCTGGCCTGCTGATCGACGATCTCGGCGTCCATTTCTCGCCCCGCAGCCGTGTGGAGCAGATCCTCGAATCCCGGCCAATCGTGGACGAGGATGCACGGGTTGCACTCGGGCTCATTCGCCATCACCGGCTCTCGAAATACAATCACTGGACGGCGCAGACCGACTTGCCCGAGCGCTTCGTACTGGTCATCGATCAGCTTGCGGGCGATGCGGCACTCGGCGGGGCGGGCCGTGCGGAGTTCGCCGCGATGCTTGCTTCGGCGAGAGAAGATGCGCGCGTTCTGGGCGTCCCCGTCCTCGTGCGGGGCCATCCGGCCGGGCGAGGACTTGTCCCAATCGACGTCGCTCGCGTGCCGGCCGGAGTGAACCCCTGGGACCTGTGGCCACGCTGTGCTGGCGTGCATGTCTGGTCCTCAACGCTCGGCTACGAGGCAATCCTCGCCGGTTTGCGTCCAACGATACACGGACACCCGATCTATGCCGGGTGGGGGTTGAGCGATGACCGGCAAGACTTCCCGGATCGGCACGCACGCCTGACTGCCGAGCAGCTTTTCACCGGGATCATGCGAGACGCGTCACACTGGACCGATCCCGCGACGGGACGCGAGGAAGACATGATACGCGCAGTCGGGAGGCTGGCCAGTCAGGTCGAAGCGTTTCGGCGCACGACCATCCGTCCCCGGCTCTACGGGGTCTCGCTGTGGAAACGGCGACGGGTCGCCCAGTTCTTTCCCCATGACGGGCCGAAGACACGCGTCGCCTGGGCCAGTCGCGCGTCGGGGCAGGCCCGGATCGAGGATGGTTTCCTGCGCTCCCGCGGCCTGGGCGCCGCCCTCGTGCCGCCAGTGTCGCTCAGTTTCGACGAAGATGGCATCCACTACGATCCGTCGCGGCCCAGTCGGCTGGAGCGAGTGATCTCGCGAAGCGTGGACCTGCCCCCGGCTGCGATCGCGCGTGCCGAGAGGCTCATCGAACGTCTGCGTGCCGAGCGTGTCGCGAAGTACAACCTGATGCCGGAGCCGCGTCCCGAGCCAGGATATATCCTGTTGATCGGGCAGGTGTCGGACGATGCCTCGGTGACAGCGGGTGCCTACGAGCGCACGGAGATCGACCTGATCGCGGCGGCCCGCGCGGCGCATCCGGATCGCAGGCTGATCTTCAAGCCACATCCCGATGTCGTCGCCGGACTGCGAACCGGCTCGATTCCACAGGACATCGAGGTCGTCACCGGACATCTGCCGGACCTTCTCGAATCGGCGGAACGGGTCTGGACGCTGACCTCACTTGCCGGGTTCGAGGCTTTGCTCCGCAACGTGTCGGTCACCTGCCTGGGGCAGCCCTTTTATGCGGGATGGGGGCTGACCGAAGATCTCGGCGGCGCGCCGCAACGCCGGACGACGCGCCCGACCCTCACAGGTTTGGTCCATGCGGCGCTGATCGACTATCCGCTGTACCTCGATCCGAGAACGGGGCGGGGGTGCGGGCCGGAGGACATCCTCGACTGGCTGAAAGAGGGGGGGGCAGAACGGCCGGTCCGGCTTTCCGCCCTCGGTCGTTTGATCACGCGGGCGCGGCTGGCTGCCAGATCGACATGACATCCGCGCCGACAAGGCGCGATTCGACTAGAGTCCAGCGGGGCGCATCCTTCAGCGCGGAGATGCCGAGATCGGCCAGCGAAGCCAACCCGGTCGCCCCCAAGGTCAGGCCCGCATGGAACATCACCAACCGATCGACCAATCCTCGGCGCAGCAGCGTGGCGGCAAGCTGACCACCGCCTTCACACATCAGGCGCGTGATCCCTCGCGCACCCAGAACGTCGAGTGCGAAGCCGAGGTCGAGCCGCCCAGCCTCGTCGACCTCACAGGACAAGGTTTTCGCCCCGACCTTCTGCCACGCCTCCATGTCGACCTCTCGGGCAGCCGGACCGTGAAGAAGCCAAAGTGGCGCTCCCGGCTCTGCCAGACGTCCCACGACCGGCAGTCGAAGCCGACTGTCGGCCACGACGCGAACCGGCGCCGCATCGGCCAGCCCCGGCAGGCGCACGTCGAGCGCGGGGTCGTCCGCGGCTGCCGTACCGCACCCGATCAGCAGGGCATCCGCGCGGGCGCGCATCATGTGGACCTCTGCGCGGGCCTCGGGCCCGGTGATCCAGCGGCTTTCCCCGCCCGCCGTGGCGATCCGGCCATCGAGCGACGCTGCGAGCTTCAGTTCGACCAGTGGACGGCCCGTCGCCTGCCTTTTGAGAAACCCTTGGTTCACGGCGACTGCACGTGCAGCGAATTGCGGCGCCAGATCGACGGTAACGCCCCCGCTCCGCAGGATCTCGAACCCACGTCCGGACACACGCGGATCGGGATCCTCCATCGGAACGACGACGCGCGCGATACCCGCATCGACCAGAGCATCCGCGCAGGGCGGTGTCCTGCCGTGATGAGCGCAAGGTTCGAGGCTGACATAGGCCGTCGCACCCCGCGCGGCTTCACCCGCCTGACCCAGTGCGACGGTCTCCGCGTGCGGGCGACCGCCCGGTTGCGTCCAGCCCCGACCGACGACGCGTCCCTCGTTCATGATGACGCAGCCGACCGCAGGGTTGGGCCAGGTCCGCCCCAACCCCCGCTCGGCCAGTCGCAGGGCGTGGATCAGCCCCCGCGCGTTCCTGTCATCCATCGCCGTTGGGTGCGGGAGGCCGCAGCTCGTGGACGAAATCCTCGAAATCGTCCGCCGCCTGGAAATTCTTGTAGACGCTGGCGAAACGGACATAGGCGACCGTATCGATCCGCGCGAGCGTCTCCATGACGATGGCACCGATCGTGTCGGAGGGGATATCGCTCTCGCCCATGCTTTCGAGCCGCCGCACGATGCCGGAGATCATCTGATCGACCCGCTCCGCCTCGATCGGTCGCTTCTGCAGGGCAATGCGGATCGAGCGCTCGAGCTTGTCCCGATCGAAGCTTTCGCGACGCCCGTTCTTCTTGACGACGACGAGGTCGCGCAGCTGCACTCGCTCGTAGGTGGTGAACCGACCCGCGCAGGCCGGGCAGTAGCGCCGCCTTCGGATCGCGACATGGTCCTCCGCGGGACGGGAATCCTTCACCTGCGTATCGGTATTGCCGCAGAAGGGACAGCGCATGGGCGAACTCCGCTATCGACCTCAATGGTCAGGCCAATCGGCCAGTGGTGGTGGTCGCCATCAGTGTGCATTCCAGCCCTTGTGGTGACAAGGGCTGGAATGAGGTCACGCGGGGGGTGTTGCCCCCATGCCGATCAGTAGCTTTCCAGTTCCAGGCGGGCACTGCAGGTCGAGGTGCCGATGGTGCCCACCCAGATGTCGTAGATCCCGCTTCCGCCACCGCTGAAATAGAGGCGCGGATCGAGATAGCTGCTGGCGTTGCTGTCGTCGTCGTAGAAATAGCGGCCGTTCGGACCGTTGACGAGCAGGACGGCATCGCAATTCGAGACGACACGGATCTCCAGATCGTAATTGCCGTTGCGATCGTAGTAGAGCGTAAAATCTGGAGCCGACTGCACGAACCCCGAAAAGCCCAAGCACCCGGCGAGGTTGGCGCCGCCACCGGCAATCACGTCGTAGGACCGCGGCTGGTAGAGATAGCTTCCGCTCGCATTGATCGTAGCGCCGTTCAGCGCATAGTTCGGACACGCATGCGCTGCGCCCGCAGCGAGCATCAGGCCCGCGGCAACAAGAAGAGATTTCAGCATTTCTGTCTCCGGAATCGGTGTTTGCACAACCCTTGCCCGGTTTGCCCGGCCTTGACCGGAGGCTTCCGAAGCGAACGAGAAGGCATCTTGATATTTTCGGCGAATTAGCCCGCCGATTGTGGCGACTTTATGCTCGTCCGACGCTCGAGTTCGCCGTTTGGTCTATAGAGTGTCGTTAAAGATGCCGCGCAGACTGAAAGGGACCTGCGCGGCGTCTGTCGGCTCAGAAAGTCTCGATCTGAAGCTGCGCATCGCAGAGCTGCGAGCCGTAGGTCCCGATCCAGATGTCGTAGACGCCCGCCGACGGGTTGGTCAGCCGGATCTTCGCGCCGCCGCCGCCATTGTCGTCATCGTCGTAATACCAGTTGCCGCCACCGGTATTGATCAAGAGGACGGTATCGCAATTGCCGATCGTGCGGAACTCCAGCGCGTAATTGCGATCTTTCTGGAAGTAGAGCTCGAAATCCGGCGTCGCGGCCACGAAACCCGTGGGGACCCCATCGGTTCGATTACGGATACCGCACGCGTTGAGGTTCCGGTCACCCCCTGCGAGCACGTTGTAGGTGCGCGGCGAGTAGAAATAGCTGGCGGTTCCGCTGATATCGGCAGGGCTGTCGAGTTGCCAGTTGGGGCAGGCATGCGCGGCACCGGCCGACAATAGAAAGGCTGCCGCGGCGAGAAGGGTCTTTTTCATTGTATCGTCTCCCAAGTTCACGGTTTCGGTTGCCCGGCATGACAATGCCGCGTCTTGTGCGCCAATGCCACGCCGGGACCGATCCAACCGCGCAAATCCGCGCGGTGTGGCCCGCTTGCTATCATCGGCTATGCGACGGGTTTGTGTGCGTCGATACGGACAATCGTGTTTAAGCCATCGTCACCAGGATTTCGCGGCGGTGAGGCCGGTCGCGATGCTCGACCAGATAGATGCCCTGCCAGCGGCCCAACATCATACGCCCGTTCGAAACGGGGATGCTCAAGCTAACCGGCAGGAGCGCGCTCTTGATATGCGCTGGCATGTCGTCCGGCCCCTCGTCGCGATGTGTCAGATACGCCATCTGCGGATCGTCGGCATCGGGTATCAGCTGCGCGAAGAAAGCGGCGAGGTCGTGTTGCACGTCCGGGTCGGCGTTCTCCTGGATCAGGAGCGAGCAGGACGTATGACGCACGAAAAGATGGAGTAGTCCCGAACGCGCCGGCAGCGCCTTTGCGACCCGTTCCGTGATCTCATAGAAACCCCGGCCATTCGTATCGATCTGCAACATCATGGCTCCTCATCCTGACGGCATCGCGAGGCAGGCTATGTCGAACACTGTCATCGATCCAAGGGAGACAAGCGCGATGAGCGATAAGGTCCTATTCATTACCGGCGCATCGAGCGGTATCGGAGAGGCGACGGCCCGTGCCGCGGTCGAGGCGGGCTGGTCCGTCGGCCTCATGGCCCGCAGCGAGGACAAGCTCGCCCGGATCGTCAGCGACCTGGGTGACGCCGCCGTCGCGCTGCCGGGCGACGCGACCGATCTGTCAGCGCAGGAGGATGCCGTCGGCCGTGCGGTGCGCCATTTCGGCAGGCTCGACGCAGCCTTCGCCAATGCCGGAACCGGATTGAATACGCCCGGCACCGAGAACGGTGACCCGGACGAATGGCACAATCTGGTGCATCTCAACGTCCTCGGGGTGCTCTGGACGGCGAAAGCGGCATTGCCTCACCTGAAGCGATCGTGTGGTCACATGGTTATGACCGGATCCGCCGCAGGACGGACCCACATCTCCGGTTCGATCTACGGTGCTTCCAAGTGGTTCGTGCACGGCTATGGCGGCAATCTCGCGCAGGAAATGCGGGAGTGGGGCGGACGTTGCACGGTGATCGCGCCCGGCATGGTCGACACCGCGTTCTTCGACGAGGGCAAACCGGACAAGCTCAAGCCCGAAGATATCGCATCGGCCGTCGTCTACGCGCTGGAGCAGCCCGCGCACGTCAATGTCGGCGAGGTCTTCGTGATGCCGGTGAACTGATCCTCAACCGGTTCGGGGACGGCGCAGCGCCAGCAGCAACGCCGTCGCCCAGGCCAGTTCGGCCCCCGATGCTATGGCGAGCCCCGGCATGTCGGGCTGGCGCAAGTATCCCGCCAGACCCGTCATCGCCAGCAGGATGAGGCCCATCGCCACGCTTCCCAACATCGCGATCTGCGCGCGACGCGCCTTGACGGGCGCACCGCGCCACAACAGGAACGCAAACCCGCCGAACATCGCCCCGGCCCGGTCCATCGCCAACCCGGCCTCCGGCGAGATGCCGAGAAACCGCATCGGAACATCCGGCGAGAAGATGTAGAACACCGCCAGTCCTGCGAATGCGAAAGCCGACGCCCGAGCCACTGGGACGAAGGGCAGGCGGATCATGTCCGCGCTGCCGAGACGGCTCCACGACGTGCGCTGAGGGTGACGAGGGACCTCACGCGCGTTCTATTGATCGAGGAACGACCGCAGCTTGCGGCTGCGCGACGGATGCTTGAGCTTGCGCAGCGCCTTCGCCTCGATCTGACGGATCCGCTCGCGCGTGACACTGAACTGCTGTCCGACTTCCTCGAGCGTGTGGTCGGTGTTCATCCCGATCCCGAACCGCATCCGCAAGACGCGTTCCTCGCGAGGGGTGAGGCTCGCCAGAACGCGGGTCGTCGTCTCCTTCAGATTGCCTTGGATTGCCGCATCCAGCGGCAGCATGGCGTTCTTGTCCTCGATGAAATCGCCGAGCTGGCTGTCCTCCTCGTCCCCGATCGGGGTTTCGAGGCTGATCGGCTCCTTGGCGATCTTCTGGACCTTGCGCACCTTGTCGAGCGGCATCTGCAGCTTTTCCGCCAGTTCCTCCGGCGTCGGCTCGCGGCCGATCTCGTGCAGCATCTGGCGCCCGGTCCGCACCAGCTTGTTGATCGTCTCGATCATGTGGACCGGGATGCGGATCGTGCGGGCCTGATCGGCGATCGAGCGCGTGATCGCCTGCCGGATCCACCAGGTTGCATAGGTCGAGAACTTGTAGCCGCGGCGATACTCGAACTTGTCCACAGCCTTCATCAGGCCGATGTTGCCCTCTTGAATCAGGTCGAGGAACTGCAGACCACGGTTCGTGTATTTCTTGGCGATGGAGATGACGAGGCGCAGGTTCGCCTCGACCATTTCCTTCTTGGCCTGCCGGGCTTCCTTCTCGCCCTTCTGGACCTGCTGGACGATCCGGCGGAATTCGGGAATGTCGACGCCGATATAGGTGCCGACTTCGCCCATCTCGGCGCGGATCGCTTCGACCTTCGCGCGATGAGTGCCCGCCAGCGTGGACCAGCCGCGCGCGTCCTTTTCGCCGACGCGGTCGAGCCATCCGGGCTCCAGCTCCGCGCCGCGATATTCCTCGATGAAATCCTTGCGGTTGATCCGGCTGAGATCGGCGAGCTTCACCATGTCGCTGTCGAGCGCCATGATCTTGCGGTTGATGCCGTAAATCTGGTCGACCAGCGCCTCGATGCGGTTGTTGTGCAGGTGAAGCGAATTGACCAGCTCCACGATTTCCGAGCGCAGGCGCTGGTAGTCGCGTTCCTGCGTCGAGGAGAACGACGCGCTCTCGTTGATCGCGGCGGACATGCGATCGTCCTGCATCTCGGCCAGTCGCGCGTAATCCTCGGCGATCCGATCGAGCGTCTCCAGCACCTGCGGCTTGAGCTGCGCTTCCATCGCGGCGAGCGACAGGTTGGCCTGCTCGTCCTCCTCGTCCTCGTCCTGCTCGCCGGCCTCGGCCTCGGGGGTCTTGGCCGCCTCGTCGCCCGCGGCCTCGACCTCCTCCTCCTCGTCATCCTCCATCGAGGCGCCGAAGGTGGTCTCGAGGTCGATCACGTCGCGCAGCATGATGTCCTCTTCCATCAGCTCTTCACGCCAGATCGTGATGGCCTGGAAGGTCAGGGGGCTTTCGCACAGCCCCAGAATCATGGTGTTGCGCCCAGCCTCGATCCGCTTGGCGATGGCGATTTCGCCCTCGCGGCTGAGAAGTTCGACCGAGCCCATCTCGCGCAGGTACATGCGCACCGGATCGTCGGTGCGATCCAGTGTCTCGTTGCTGGCGGTGGTGGTGGCGACCTCGCGGCTCGACGAGGTCTCGACTTCCTCGGGCTTCTTGCCGTCCTCGTCCTCGGCCTCCTCGGGCTCGATGACGTTGATGCCCATCTCCGAAAGCATGGCCATCACGTCCTCGATCTGCTCGGACGAGACCTGATCGGGGGGCATGACGGTGTTGAGTTCGTCATAGGTGATGTAGCCGCGCGATTTCGCGGTCGCGATCATCTTCTTCACGGCCGCCTGGCTCATGTCGAGCATGTTGCCCGCGCCGGTGTCCTGATCGTCGTCCTTGCGCTGCTCGACGTCGTTCGCCGCCATTCCGTCACTCCGTCCAACTGTCCGCAAAGAGGTCTTCCGCCCCTCCGCGTGGTCCGATGATTGCGATCATCCGACCATATCCCTTGCCCAGCGCTGCCGTCACAATTTCGTAACGAAACCGATTCGGGCGCGCGGCTCTACCGTTTCTTTATCCAGACCTCTTCAGCGATTAAACGCGAAAGATGGTCCGACAATTCCTGTTCGCCACCCTGTGACGTGCTTTCCTCGCCCGAAATACCTCGCAAGGCCCTGTCGCGGGCTATGCTCGCTTGCTTGAGGCGCCATGTGACGCCTTCATCGGCGACCCCGCCGAGATCCTGCTCGGCATCGCGGACCTCCTCCCAGATGCCCATGACGGCTACCTGTTTCGCCATCTCCTCCCGGATTGCAGCCTCCGCGAGCGCGCGATCGGCAGTGGGCTGAAGATGCGGTACCACCCGAACTGGCCCGAGCGCGCCCAAGCGATCCCGCGGGTCGAAGCCTAGCTCCGCGATCATCGCCGTCACCGCGTCGCCGGGCTGGTCATGTAGGGGCGAGCCGATCTGATGCAAGAGCTTGTCCCGGATGTCGGCGAGGTCGGCACATGTCAACGGGAGTGCTTCCAGGGCGGCCTCGAGCCTCAGCGCAATTTCGGGGTGGTTGAGACACCCTGCAAGGATTGCGCTCTCTCGCAGACGCGCCTCGTCCTGCATTGTCGCACCCGCCTTGGCTAGGAACGACGCCCGTGCCCCCGCACTGGCTGGTTCGGCCGCCCCTTTCGCGCGCCAGCCGCCACGCGGTGCAAACCCCTGCCGGGCGCGATTGCCGCCGAACAGATCCTGGCGCTTTTCCCGGAGAGCCGAGGTGTAGTGGCTGCGGATCGACGGGTCCTGAATGGTGCCGAGCAGCCTGCGCAGTTCCGCATCCAGAGCTGCGCGCCGCTCGGGGCTGTCGAACTGCTTGCCTTCCGTCTCCCTCTCCCACAGCAGATCGACCATCGGGCGCGCTTTGGCGAGTTGCGCTTCCATCGCCGCCGTCCCGCCCGCGCGGATCAGATCGTCCGGGTCCTGTCCTTCCGGCATCATGCAAAAGCGCAGCGACTTGCCCGGCACCAAAAGCGGCAGCGCGACGTCGATCAACCGCCGGGCCGCACGAATACCCGCCGCATCGCCGTCGAGCGCGATGACCGGCTCATCGGCGATACGCCACATCAATTGCAGCTGTCCTTCGGTGATCGCGGTTCCCAGCGGGGCGACCGCGTGGCCCAGACCCGCCTGCGCCAGCGCGATGACGTCCATGTAGCCTTCGGCGACGATCAACGCCTGCACCTTACCCGCCGCCTCCCGCGCGGGGCCATGATTGTAAAGCGCGCGCCCCTTGTCGAAGAGGGGTGTTTCCGGCCCGTTCAGGTACTTGGCCCGTGCGTTCGGATCCATCGCCCGCCCGCCCAGGCTGATCGCCCTCCCGCGCTGGTCGCGGATGGGAAAGACGATCCGGCCTCGGAAACGGTCGTAAACCTCGCCCCGATCCGACTTCGCGGCCATGCCGCTCGCCACGATATCTTCCGCGGAGATGCCCTTGCCGCGCAGATGATCGAACAGGACGGTCCGCTCGGACGGGGCGAAACCGATCTCGAAGCGGTCCAGCGTCGCGGCGCTCAGCCCGCGGCGGTCTAGATAGGCACGCGCTTCCGCCGCACGGCCGCCCGATAGCTGTGCGCGGTAGAACTTGACGGCGATCTCCACGATATCGGCCAGGCTCGCCCGCTCCTCCGCCTTCTTCGCGGCCGCAGGATCGCGCGCGGGCATCTGCATCCCGGCCTCGCGAGCGAGGATCTCGACCGCCTCCATGAAGCCGACATTTTCGGTCTCCTTCACGAAACCGATGGCGTCGCCCTTCGCGTGGCAGCCGAAGCAGTAGTAGAAGCCCTTCCGGTCATCGACATGGAACGACGCGGTCTTTTCCTGGTGGAACGGGCAGGGCGCCCACATGTCGCCCTTGGCGGCGTTCGATTTGCGATTGTCCCACGTCACCTTGCGCCCAACGACCTGCGACAGCGAGGTGCGGGCACGCAATTCGTCGAAGAATGAGGGTGGCAGACTCATCCGGGCAATATCCGCTTTCGGCGAGCCGAGGGCAAGGTCACCTGACCGCGCGATGCCGGTCCATCACCACGATCATCCAGCCCAGCATCACCCCGTTCAGACAGTGCCACAGCCAATGTGTTCCGAGAGGGATGGCCTCGCAGACCGCCGCATCCACCGAGCGGGCGGTCAGTGAGAGCGTAAGTATCCCCGCACCGATCAGGAGGCCCCGCCCGGTCGAGGGCGCCCGTCCGCGCAGCCATAGGCCATAGCCCGCGATCAACAGCAGAGTCGGAACATAGCCCTCGGACCCGTTCAGCCCGCCGGTCAGAACGCTGACGATACCAGAGACGATCGCCGTGAACGGAAAGAACAGGATGACGGCGAAGGCGCCGGCCCACCATGGCAGCCCAACCATCCGCACCGTCGCGAGATAGAGGTAGACGAGAATATAGAACATGATCGGCAGCACGTCCGCCACGCCCGCCCAGCGTGTCGCATGCGTATGGAACAGGAAGGATCCGATGCCGATGGCGGTCAGGATGACCAGCAGCAGGAGTGTACCGGGATCGCGTCTGTCGCGCAGCACGAACCACGCCACCATCGCCGCGATCAGGAAGGCGGCATTCGTCAGCGCATTCACCGGCTCGGACCAGTAGGACAGGTCCGTCCGCTCACAATAGTTGTCGACCTGCGCGGTCCACTCCATCTGTTCCTCCCGACGCTGCCAAACCCGCAGCATGAGGACACGAGGAGAGGACGCAATGAAAATCACCTGGCTGGGACACTCCGCCTTCCGCATCGAGATCGCCGACCAGGTCCTGCTGGTCGACCCCTGGCTTGAGGACAACCCGTCCTTCGCCGAGGCCGAACGGGAGCGGGCGATCCAAGGCGCGACCGCCATCCTGCTCAGCCACGGGCACGGCGACCACGCATCCGACGTGGTGAGCATCGCCAAGGAACTCGGCATTCCCGTCGCCGGCATCTTCGACCTGATGAATTGGTGGGAGGCGACCCACGGCATCGACACGATCGGCTTCAACAAAGGGGGCACGATCGAACTGGGTGGCGTAAAAGTCACGATGGTGAATGCGACCCATTCGTCGAGCATCTCGACCGATGACGGCCCGCGCTACGCGGGCGATTGCGCGGGCTTCATGATCGCTGGCGAGGGCAAGACGATCTACTTCTCCGGCGACACCGACGTGATGGCCGACATGGAGGTGTTCGAAGCGCTGCACCAGCCGCAGATCGGCATCCTGTGCGCGGGCGGCCATTTCACGATGGACATGACGCGCGCGACCTTCGCCGCGAAGATGTTCTTCAACTTCGACACGGTCATCCCGTGCCACTACCAGACCTTCGGTCTGCTCGAGCAATCGGCCGACGAGATGAAGAAGGGTCTGCCGGGCGTGAACGTCATCGAGGCGGAGGTGATGACGCCGATCGAGTTGTAGCGCGATCCAACTCACGCCTTTCCACCGCAGGACGGTGGCGGTAAACCTGCCTTTCAACCTGAAAGGAACCGCACATGGCGCTCAGCCGCGGCGAACAGCTACGTTACTGGGGGATCGCGGCGGCGATCTTCGTTTTGCTGCTATGGCTGCTGGGCGACACGCTGCTGCCTTTCCTGGTCGGCATGACTATCGCGTATTTCCTTGATCCCGTGGCGGATCGGCTTGAGCGGGCAGGGCTGTCGCGCCTCTGGGCGACGGTGGTCATCACCGCCGGCGTTCTGATGACCACGGTGCTGATCCTCGTCCTGTTGATCCCGGTCGTCATCGACCAGACCGAAGCGCTGATAGAGGCGGCGCCCGAATATGCCGAGACCTTGCGCGTGGCCCTATCCGAGCGGTTCCCGGATCTGCTGGAGGAGGGCTCGATGCTGCGCGACGCCATCGACAGCACGTCTGAGACGGTCCGCGCCCGGATCCCCGACATCGCCAACAGGATTCTGGCCTCCGGCCTCGCAGTATTCGACTTCTTCCTGCTGCTGGTGGTCGCGCCCGTTGTCGCCTTCTACATGCTGATGGATTGGGACCACATGATCGCCCGCATCGACGGCTGGCTTCCGCGGGAGCATCAGGACACGATCCGCGCGCTCGCCAGGCGCGTCGACGACGTGCTCGCGGGATTCGTGCGCGGGCAACTGACGGTCTGCCTGATCCTCGGCACGTTCTACGCCATCGCGTTGACGCTGATCGGCCTGCAATTCGGGCTGATCATCGGGCTCTTCGCAGGGCTGATCTCCTTCATCCCGTTCATCGGCTCTATCGTGGGGGGGGCGCTCTCGATCGGGGTCGCGCTGTTCCAGTTCTGGGACCAGCCGCTGTGGATCCTCGCTGTCGCGGCGGTCTTCGTCGGTGGCCAGACCGTCGAGGGCAATGTCCTGACGCCGAAGCTCGTGGGAGGCTCGGTCGGCCTGCATCCGGTCTGGCTGATGTTCGCGCTCGCCGCCTTCGGTGCGCTGATGGGCTTCACCGGGCTCCTGATCGCCGTGCCCGTCGCCGCGGTGATCGGCGTGCTGGCCCGGTTCGGGTTGGAAAAGTACATGCAGGGCCGTCTCTACCGCGGGTCGAAAGAGCCGGAGATCCGCGAGCCGTGACCGCCCGGCAACTCCCCCTCGACCTGCCGAGCCGCACGGCGCTCGACCGCGATGCGTTCTTCGTGTCGGAGAGCAACGCGACCGCCCTCGCGATGGTCGAGGACTGGCAATCCTGGCCGGGACGCAAGCTGGCCCTCTCCGGCCCTCCCGGCTCTGGCAAGACGCATCTCGCTCATGTCTGGGCCGAGCTATCGGGCGCGCGGATCGTGTCGATCGACGCTTTGACCGATGCCACCGTACCGAAACTCGCCCGCCACCATGCCGTCGCGGTGGAAGGTCTCGATGCGGTCGCGGAACTGCCCGATCCGCAGCCGGTGGAGGCGGCGCTGTTCCACCTGCACAACCTGCTTGCCGCGGATGGCGGGCATCTGCTGCTGACCGGACGCGGCGCGCCCTCGTCCTGGATCTTCGCGACTGCCGACCTCACCTCGCGCGTCCTCGCCGCCGGTCATGCTCCGATGGGCTCTCCCGACGACGCGCTAATCCAGGCCGTGATCGTCAAGATCGCGGCCGACCGCCAACTCGCGCTCGCGCCCAACGTGCCGAACTTCCTCGCGCATCGGCTGGAACGCTCGCTCGACACTGTCGCACGTGCGGTCGAGGCGCTCGACCGCGCCGCGTTGGCGGCCCACCGGCGCGTCAATACGGGTTTCGCACGCGAGGTGCTCGGCCTTTGAGCCGATCGGGGTCGGAGTGTATCCCGGACATCGGCCCGCCTCTGGGCAAGACCGCCCGCATGGGGTAGGAGACGCCCGACACCCCGAAGAGGATTTCCGATGGCCCGCTATCTCGTCACCTCCGCGATCCCCTACATCAACGGCATCAAGCACCTCGGCAACCTCGTCGGCTCCCAGCTGCCCTCGGATGTCTATGCACGCTACCTGCGCGGGCGCGGTCACGAAGTCATGCATATCTGCGCGACGGACGAGCATGGCTCCCCCGCGGAACTTGCTGCGCAAAAGGCCGGCAAGCCGGTGGCGGAGTACTGTGCCGAGATGCACGAGGTGCAGGCCGATCTCGCCCGCGGCTTCGACATGGCCTTCGACCATTTCGGCCGGTCTTCCAGCCCTCAGAACCACGAGTTGACGCAAGCCTTCGCGGCGGCGCTCGACGCGAACGGGCTGATTGCGAAGGTCACCGAGGAGCAGGTCTACTCGGTCACCGACGGCCGCTTCCTGCCCGACCGCTATATCGAGGGGACCTGTCCGAACTGCGGCTTCGACAGCGCGCGCGGCGACCAGTGCGACAACTGCACCAAGCAGCTCGACCCCACCGACCTGATCGAGCCACGGTCCACGATTTCCGGCGCCACGGATCTGGAGGTCCGTGAAACGGTGCACCTTCACTTGCGGCAAAGCCAGCTGAAAGGCGAACTCGCGGACTGGATCGAAAGCAAGCATGACTGGCCGGTCCTGACTACCTCAATCGCGAAGAAATGGCTCAACGACGGCGACGGGCTGCAGGATCGCGGCATCACCCGCGATCTCGACTGGGGCGTGCCGGTGCCGGGGCTGGAGGGCAAGGTCTTCTATGTCTGGTTCGACGCGCCCATCGCGTATATCGCCTCTACCGCTGAGAAATTCGAAGATTGGGAACGCTGGTGGCGCACCGACAAGGGGGCCGAGGACGTGACTTACGTTCAGTTCATGGGTAAGGACAACGTCCCCTTCCACACGCTGAGCTTCCCCGCCACGATCCTCGGTTCCGGCCAGCCGTGGAAGCTCGTAGACTACATCAAGTCGTTCAACTACCTGAATTACGAGGGGGGCCAGTTCTCCACCTCGCGCGGGCGCGGCGTGTTCATGGATCAGGCGCTCAGCGTGCTGCCGTCGGACTACTGGCGGTGGTGGCTGATGTCGAACGTGCCCGAGACGTCGGACAGCCAGTTCACTTGGGAGGCCTTCCAGCAGGGCGTGAACAAGGATCTCGCGGACGTGCTCGGCAACTTCGTCAGCCGCGTCACCAAGTTCTGCCGCTCGAAGTTCGGCGAGGAAGTGCCCGATGGTGCCTATGGCGAGGAAGAGCAGGCCCTGACCGAGGAACTCGCCCGTCGCGTCCGCCTCTACGAAGGGCATATGGAGGCGATGGAGTTCCGTAAGGCCACGGCGGAACTGCGCGCGATCTGGGTGGCCGGCAACGAGTACCTGCAGGAGACCGCACCCTGGGCCGTGTTCAAGACGGATCCCGCACGGGCCGCGGGGATCGTCCGCTTCGCGTTGAACCTCGCGCGCCTCTATGCGGTTCTGTCACGCCCCTTCATCCCGGCCGCTGCCGAAACCCTGCGCGCCGCCCTCGCCACGGATCTCGATTGGCCGTCCGACATGGGCGCGGCGCTCGATACACTCGAACCGGGCCATGCCTTCACTGTGCCCGACAACCTGTTCGCCAAGATCACCGACGAGCAGCGCGAGGACTGGCAGGAACGGTTCAAAGGGCGGTGATGTCGTTGGGGACGCTCGGCCTCGGCTGAGCGTCCCCCGTCGTTAGTTCAGGGTGCTCCGCTCATCGAGCCGAGCAGGACATCTCCGTTGGAGTCCACGATCTCCAAAACGCCGGCCAGCTCATTCGCCGATGGTCCATAGAATTGCATTTCCAGCGGTCCTGTCCGACCGACGGTAAAGTCGCTTGGGTTGCCGAAGCCTAGCCCGATTTCGGCGGTACCATTCACCGCGGACCCGACTATGTTGCCGCTCAACAGAATGGTGTTGAAGTCCGCTCTCGTGGTCGACGTTTCCGTCCCAGCAAACACGGCGCCCGTCATGGACGAGGTATTGAAGTCGACGTCCATTTCGACCAATCCCGATATTTCGAAAAGTTCAGCCGCAGATACGTCCGCACGCAAGCCAAGGAACTGCCCGTCGTAGAAGACGACACTGCTGCTCGATGTCGGGACGGCACTTGCGGGGGTCTGAAAGCCGGTATGGAAGACCGTGGCCACGCCGTCATCGCTGAGCTCATCGGATGCCAACGCAGCGATGCCGGCGATGGAGTAGTCGTCGATGACCGACAAACCCACCACGAAGGGTTCGCTGCTATTATCGGTGGCGTAGGCCGAGATGCCCATCGAACTGCCGCGATTGACCAGCTCGGCAGTTCCGAATTCGCGGGACTCGACTTGCAGCCTCGTAGGGGAGAGCACTTCGATATTGACGGGCGATCCGTCGCCACCATCGATGCTGAAAGTACCATTTCTGAGCCGTGCACTGCGTTGCGACAGGCCAAAGCGCGTGCCGATCGGCGCTGTGTCGATCGTCGGCGATGCTGATGTGGCAAACTGCGCCTGCGCGGAAGAGAAGCTGGAGCCACCTCCACCGCAGCCCACGAGTGATGACATGATGGCGGTGGCGCCGACCATGATCCGTACGTTCATATTTTCTGGCTTTCGTTATCTGGATTAAGTGCATGCCCCAAAATGGATATTCGCATACGCGCATCGCCTCTTATGTGATAATCCGCACAATCGCCGACCAAGTTCCGAATCTTTTCGCAGTCCCTCCGACGGCTTCCCGCTGGACCGCTCGGCAACACCCGTCTACCGATTGCGGATCACCAGACACGTCGAGAAATCTCCTCATGCCCGTCGCGCCTCCGTCCCTGAACCCCACGCCGACGACGCAGGCCGTCTCCGACAACCTGCGCGGTGTCGCGTGGATGTTGTTTTCCGTGCTGGCGGCCTCGGCCATGTCGGTTTCGGTGCGCTGGCTGGCCGATGGGCTCGACAGCCGGATGATCCTGATGCTGCGTGCCGGCGTGAGTTGCATGATCGTGCTCCCGTTGCTGATCGTGCCGCTGTTCTGGCGGCAGATGCGGTTCTCGCGACCGGGTCAGCACATCATCCGCGGCCTGCTGATCGCCTTCTCTACGCATCTGGGGTTCTACACCCTGGCGCATGTGCCGCTCGCCACGGCGACGGTGCTGTTCTTCACCGCGCCGATCTTCGCGGTCATCATCGCGGCGGTCTTGTTGGGGGAGAAGGTCGGCCCCCGGCGCTGGTCGGCGGTCGGGGCCGGATTCGTCGGGGCCGCGATCATCTTGCGGCCGGGGTTCGGCACGCTCGATCCCGCCATGCTGGCGGCGCTGGGGTCCTCCGTGCTCTTCGCCGCCGCCCTCAGCATGAGCCGGGGTCTCGCCCAGGCGGACGGCCCGCTCAGCGCGTTCGTGTCCTCCGTCTTCGTCACGGCCCTCGTCACCCTGCCGATCGCGGCACCGGTCTGGGAAATGCCCGCGAGCGTCGGGATGTGGGTCGCGGTCGCAGTGCTCGTCACGACGGGCGCGATGCGCAACGTCGGTGACATACAGGCCTACCGCTATGCGGATGCCGCGCTGTTGGCGCCGATCACCTACCTGCGGATCGTCGTCATCGGTGTTGCGGGCTACGCCCTGTTCGGCGAGGTCATCGACGGCCCGACCCTGGCGGGAACCGTCCTCATCGTCGGCTCGACCCTCTATATCGCGCACCGGGCCCGTATCCGAGGCGCGTCGAAGCGCTGACCCACCCGCCGTTGCGCCGCGCGGCGCCGCCGCATACCCTGCGCGCCGAACCATCCGGGGGCGAGAGATGAGCGAATCCACGTATCAGGTGCTGGCGCGCAAGTACCGCCCGGAGACCTTCGCCGACCTCATCGGGCAGGACGCGATGGTCCGCACGCTGCGTAATGCGTTCGAGGCCGACCGGATCGCCCATGCCTTCCTGATGACCGGCATCCGCGGGACCGGAAAGACCACGACGGCGCGCATCATCGCGAAGGGCCTCAACTGCATCGGACCAGACGGGCAGGGTGGCCCGACCACCCAACCCTGCGGCGTGTGCGAGCCGTGCGTGGCGATCTCCGAAGGGCGCTATGTCGACGTGATGGAGATGGACGCCGCTTCCCGCACCGGGGTGGGCGACATCCGCGAAATCATCGACTCCGTCCGCTACCGCGCAGCCTCGGCCCGCTACAAGGTCTACATCATCGACGAGGTGCACATGCTCAGCACCTCGGCCTTCAACGCGCTCCTGAAGACGCTGGAGGAGCCGCCCGAGCATGTGAAATTCATCTTCGCCACGACGGAGATCCGCAAGGTTCCGGTCACGGTGCTCAGCCGCTGCCAGCGCTTCGACCTGCGCCGGATGGAGCCGGAGGAAACCATCCGCTACCTGGGCGAGATCGCGGCGAAGGAAGGGGCCGAGGTCGCGCAGGATGCGCTCGCCCTCATCACCCGCGCAGCCGAAGGTTCGATGCGTGACGCGCTGTCCCTTCTGGACCAGGCGATCGCCCACGGGGCGGGGGAGACCACAGCCGATCAAGTGCGTGCCATGCTCGGCCTTGCCGATCGTGGGCGCGTGCTCGATCTGTTCGAGCGCATAATGCGTGGCGACGCGGCGGGCGCGTTGTCCGAACTGTCCTCTCAGTATGCTGCCGGGGTCGATCCGCTCGCGGTCATCCGCGACCTGGCCGAGGTCACGCACTGGATCAGCGTCGTGAAGATCAGCGCGGAGGCGGCGGAGGATCCCACGGTCTCCCCCGACGAGCGTGCGCGCGGGCTGGAGATGGCGGAGGCGCTGCCGATGCGGGCCCTGTCACGCGCCTGGCAGATGCTGATCAAGGCGCTGGAGGAGGTGGCCGCCGCACCGAATGCCATGATGGCCGCCGAAATGGCGATCATCCGGCTGACCCACGTGGCCGATCTGCCTAGTCCCGAGGAACTCGTCCGCAAGCTGCAGGATCAGAAAGGCCTTTCGGCGCAGGGATCGGGTGCACCCCAGCAAGCCGGATCGGGCGGTGCGACGGCTCGCATGCGCCTGGCCGGCGGAGCCGAGGCGGTCGCCCGCCCTGTTCCGGTCGAAGCGCCTGCCGAGGATCCGCTCGGCCGCTATGCCGCGTTCGACGATGTGGTCGCCCTGATCCGAAAGCGGCGCGACATGCAACTGCTCGTCGATGTCGAACGACACGTAAAGCTGGCGCGCTACACCCCCGGTCGTATCGAATTCGAGCCGACCTCCGACGCGCCCCCGAAGCTCGCCGCGACGCTCGCGCAGCGCCTGTCGAGTTGGACCGGCAGCCGCTGGGCGGTGACGATCGTGTCCGAAGGCGGCGCACGAACGCTCGACGAGGTGCGGCAGGAGCAGGCCAACGACATGGAGGCCCAGGCGCGCCGTCATCCGCTCGTCGACGCGGCCCTCGCGATGTTCCCCGGTGCGCAGATGCGCGTCATCCCGCCCGAGATCGAGACCGACGCGAATGCCGATATCGTGCCGATCGACCCGGACGAGATCGAGAATGATTGGGACCCGTTCGACTGATCGACACCGTCTGGCTGCGTCCGGGGCCGATTTTCCATCTTGAGGCAGCGTGAACGTGGCTTCGGAAGGCGTCGATCTGTCCAAGACCGTCTCCCCTTGCGGAATTAGAGCTAGGCGATGGCGCTGTTGCGGTGCAACATCGCACTTGCAGCAACAATTTGATCGCCATTCGATCCTCGCTACAGGAGACTTCCATGCGTTTGGCCGCGACCCTCACCGCTATTATTGCACTCGCAACTGCAGCGGCCGCGCAGGGGGAGGCGCCAGCCGCGGACCCGGTGACGGTGGAGGTGGCGACCTTGCGCGTCAACATCGCCGGCCGCCAGCGTATGTTGTCACAGCGGATGACGAAGGCGGCGTGCTTGGGCGCTGTCCTTGGTGACGCCACCTATGCCGATCAACGCAATGCGGCATACGAGCTATTCGGTCATTCGGACCTCGCGCTGAGAGAGGGCAGCGAGGATCTGGGCCTTCCGGCCGAGCGCTATAACGTCGTGCTTGGGGCTTTGCGGGAGATCGACGCCGAATGGGCGGCGTATCGTCGCGCTCTTGCTTCGATCGAAGAAGTCGATGCACCCAGCATGGCCCTGCTCGATCTCGATGCGATGTCGCTGGAACTGCTGCGGGACATGAACGCCGCCGTGAACACCACGGCGCGTGCCTACGGCTCGGCCGGTCCGCAATTGCCTCTCGCACTGACGATCACCGTCGACGTGGCGGGCCGCCAGCGGATGCTGACCCAGAAAGCGGTCAAGGAAGCCTGCCTCATGCGTGTCGCCTCCGATCCGCAGGTTCAGGCGCAGTCGCTCGCGACGACGATGTCGATCTTCGAGGCATCCCTCGCGGCGCTGCAGCAAGGCTTCCCCGATGCGGGCGTCTTGCCGGAACCGAACGAGGCTATCGCGGATCAACTCGCCTTGGTGGCCGAACTCTACACGCCGATGCAGGATCTCCTGCTGCGGGCGCGCGGGGGCGAGGTCCTGTCGGACACGGATCTGGCGGAGCTGTCGGCCCTTTCCGAGCCGGTTCTGATCGAGATGAACCGCGCGGTCGGCATGTACGAGGATGTGGATCCCGCCGTGGTGCTCGGCCTTCTGAACTGACGGGCGCGACACGGCGCGCGGTTGCGGCCTGCGGGCGCGGTTGATAGAGCGGTTGCAAACCGCAGGACAGACCGCCCGATGACCGATACCACCTCAGATCGCGCCGCCGCGACCCGGCTGTCGCCGATCCGCGGGCTCGCTCCCTTCCTCGCACCCTACCGCCTCTGGATCGCGGGCGCCGCGGCGGCGCTGGTCGCGACCGCGACCCTGACTTTAATCCTGCCACTGGCGGTCCGGCGGGTGATCGACAATTTCCTCGGCGACGATGTCGGTGCGATGGATGCGTATTTCGGCGCGGCCCTCGTCATCGTGGCCTTGCTCGCGGTCGGCACGGCGATCCGCTACATGCTCGTGACGCTGATCGGCGAGCGGGTGGTCGCGGACATCCGCCGTGCCGTCTACGACCGGGTCATCGGCCTGTCGCCGACCTTCTACGAACGTCTGATGACGGGGGAGGTGCTGAGCCGCCTGACGACCGACACCACGCTGATCCTGTCCGTCGTCTCGTCGTCGGTCTCCGTCGCGCTGCGCAACGTGCTGACGCTCGCGGGCGGTCTGGTAATGATGCTCTGGACCTCGCCCAAGCTGACGCTGGCCGTGCTGGTGGTCGTGCCCCTGGTCATCCTTCCCATCGTACTGCTGGGGCGCCGCTTGCGCGGGCTCAGCCGCGAGAATCAGGACCGCATCGCCGACAGCTCCGCCCAGGCGAGCGAGACTCTTATGGCGGCCCAGACCGTGCAGGCCTACACGCATGAGGCAGTCAGCCGAAATGCCTTCGGTGCCCTGACCGAAGCCGCTTACGATTCCGCCCGACGGCGCGTGAAGGTGCGCGCGGCGATGACGGCCATCGTCATCTTCCTGATCTTCAGCGGCGTGGTCGGCGTGCTGTGGCTGGGCGCGCGCGACGTCCGGGCCGATCTGATGACCCCCGGCACGCTGGTGCAGTTCCTGATCTACGCCATTCTCGTCGCCGGGGCAGTCGGCGCGCTCAGCGAGATCTGGGGCGAGCTGATGCGCGCCGCCGGGGCGACGGAACGCCTCGTGGAACTGCTGCAGACGAAGGACCCCATCGTCGATGCCAGTCCTCCCGCGGACCTGCCGGCCCCGAACGGAGCCGTCGCGTTCGAGAACGTCTCCTTCCGCTATCCCGCGCGCCCCAGCGTGGCCGCGCTCGACGATGTCACCTTGCGCATCGCACCGGGAGAGACGGTCGCGATCGTCGGGCCGTCCGGGGCCGGCAAGACCACGATCTTCCAGCTTCTCCTGCGTTTCTACGATCCCGATGCGGGGCGTGTCCTGCTCGATGGCGCGGATATTTCGACCCTCGACCGAGCCGCGATGCGCGCGCGCTTCGCCCTCGTTCCGCAGGACCCGGTGATCTTTGCAGCCTCGGCCCGCGACAACATCCGTTTCGGTCGACCGGGTGCCACCGATGCCGAGGTCGAGGAGGCCGCTCGCGCGGCCGCCGCGCATGATTTCCTGACCGCCTTGCCCGAGGGTTACGACACCTATGTAGGCGAGCGTGGCGTGATGCTCTCGGGCGGACAGAAACAGCGCATCGCAATAGCCCGCGCCATCCTGCGCGACGCGCCGGTGCTGCTGCTCGACGAGGCGACCTCGGCACTCGATGCCCAGTCGGAGAGGGCGGTCCAGCAGGCGGTAGAGACCCTGTCCGAAGGCCGCACCACCCTGGTCATCGCGCACCGGCTCGCCACCGTGAAGAAGGCCGACCGCATCGTCGTCATGGAAGCCGGGCGCATCGCGGCCATCGGTACGCACGAGGAACTGATGACCGAGGACGGGCTCTACGCGCAGCTTGCGAACCTGCAATTCACCGGGGGCGCCTGAACGGCGCGTCACCGCGCGAAGCGAACCTTCCGCCAAGCGTGCATTTTGACGCCGCGTCTGGCTTGTGTCACCGTCGGCCCTGCGCATTCTGCACCGCAACGACGGATGCCCGCACGGACAAGCGGGCCGGATTTCAGGGAGGGACGGCTCATGGCCGACATGGCGACGCTCGCCGACAAGATCGCGATCGAACAGGAAATGCCGGTGACGGAGCGTTGGACGGCCAAGACCGTCTACGAGCAGCTTTCGGACACCGCCCGCAAGCATGGCGACCGCGCGGCGATGACCTTCCAGATCAAGTCCGGCCCGAAGGACAAGGCCGAGACCCTGACCTGGAAGCAGATGCATGCCCGCGTCACCCAGGCGGCCAATCTCTTCCGCAAGCTCGGGGTCGGCGATGACGATGTCGTGGCCTACCTGCTGCCCAACGCCAACGAGACCGCCATCGCGCTGCTCGGCGGTGCGACCGCGGGAATCGTGAACCCGGTCAACCCACTGCTGGAGCCGGAAAAGATCGCCTCGATCCTGCGCGACACGAAGGCGAAGGTCCTCGTTACCCTCGCGCCGATGCCCAAGACCAACGTGGCCGAGCTCGCCGCACTCGCCGCGGCGCAGGCCCCGAATGTCGAACATATCCTCGAGGTCGACCTCACCCGCTACCTCACGCCGCCGACCTCCTGGATCGCCAAGATGATCCGGCCCAAGAAGACCGGCGGGCACCGCGCCACGGTGCTGAACTTCAATACCGAGATGGACAAGATGAACGCCGGCGCGCTCGACTTCACCGAGCGGGACGACGATCCGGTCGGCGCCTATTTCCACACCGGTGGCACGACAGGCATGCCCAAGATCGCCCAGCACCGCCATTCGGGCATGATCTACAACGGCTGGGTCTCCAACGAGATCCTGTTCACCGAGAAGGATGTCCTGCTGGCCCCGATGCCGCTGTTCCACGTCTTCGCGGCCTATCCGATCCTGATGACCGCCGTGGTCTCGGGCGCACACATGGTCATGCCGACGCCGCAGGGCTATCGCGGCGACGGCGTGTTCGACAATTTCTGGAAGCTGGTGGAGCGCTACAAGGCGACCTTCATGGTGACCGTGCCGACCGCGGCCGCTGCGCTGATGCAGCGCAAGGTGGACGCGGACGTGTCGTCGCTGACCTATGCGCTTTGCGGTTCCGCCCCGCTGCCGGTCGAGCTGTTTCGCCGGTTCGAGGAGGCAACGGGCGTGCGTATCCTCGAAGGCTACGGCATGACCGAAGCGACTTGCCTGATTTCCTGCAACCCCGCGACGGGCGAGCGCAAGATCGGCTCGGTCGGCTTGCCCTTCCCCTACACGGACGTGAAGATCCTCGACTGCGCCCCCGATGGCTCGATCAACAAGGAATGCGGCACCGACGAGGTGGGCGAGATCTGCGTGTCGAACCCCGGCGTCTCGATCGGCTCGACCTATACCGAAGCGGCCAAGAACAACGGGCTCTTCGCGGGCGATTACCTGCGCACCGGCGATCTGGGCCGCATCGACGCGGACGGATTCGTCTGGATCACGGGCCGGGCCAAGGACCTGATCATCCGCGGTGGCCACAACATCGACCCCGCCATCATCGAGGAGGCGTTGGCCGGCCACAAGGACGTCGCCTTCTGCGGCGCGATCGGTCAGCCCGACGCGCATGCGGGCGAGCTTCCCGCCGCCTATGTCGAACTTGTCGACGGGGCGAGCGTGACCGAGGACGCGCTCATGTCCTATGCCGAGGAGCATATCGGCGAGCGGGCAGCGATCCCGAAATATCTGGAGATTATGGACGAACTGCCCAAGACGGCGGTCGGCAAGATCTTCAAGCCCGATCTGCGCCGCTCCGCCATCACGCGGATCTACGACAAGGCCCTGCGCGACGCGGGTGTCCAGGCCCACGTGACCGAGGTGGTCGAGGACAAGAAGCGCGGCCTCGTCGCGATCCTCGTCGCGGACGATGCCTCGATCACCGATGACGGTGTGAACGCGGTGCTCGGCAGCTACTCGCGCCCCTGGCAATGGGCCGACTGATCCGCTGAATTGGCTATGATGCGATACGACGCCCGTCCCTTGGAAAGAGGGGCGGGCGTTCCGCTATCGAACGGCACGACGATGCGATGATCAGCAGCGGTGCACATGCAGCCGATGCGGATCCTGCAGATCGAGATAATCGTATGTTGGGATGGTGGTGCTGCCGGTGAGATTTGAACTCACGACCTCTCCATTACCAATGGAGTGCTCTACCCCTGAGCCACGGCAGCCCCGTGGCGCGTCTTTTAGCTGATTCACCTTCCGGCGCAACCCCAATCTGGACCATGTGCAGCATCCGACTTATGTCAGCGCCATGACGCGGAGAGATGGCGACGAAAAGGGCGACAAGACGCCTGCCGAGGCGCGGGCCGAACGGCTCGCGGCGCAGCTTCGCGCCAATCTCCAGCGGCGCAAGGCACAGGGCCGTGCGCGCAAGGACAGGTCCGCCGAGGCGGACGAGACCGAGGATTGAGGGGCAGAACCGAATGGACAAGATTATCGTGAAGGGCGGCAACAAGCTGCAGGGACGCATCCCGATCGCGGGGGCGAAGAACGCGTGCCTGACGCTGATGCCCGCGGCTCTGCTGACGGCGGAGCCGCTGACGCTGACCAATGCGCCGCGCCTCAGCGATATCCGCACCATGACCGAACTGCTCGAATCCCTCGGCTGCGAGGTTGCGCGCCTGCAGGACGGCCAGGTTCTGGCGATGGGCTGCAAGCAGATCACCAACCACACCGCCGAATACGATATCGTGCGCAAGATGCGCGCCTCGATCCTCGTGCTTGGCCCCATGCTCGCACGCGACGGCCATGCCACGGTCAGCCTGCCGGGTGGCTGCGCGATCGGCGCGCGTCCCGTCGATCTGCACCTCAAGGCGCTGGAGGCGATGGGGGCCGAGATCGAGCTGCGCGACGGCTATGTCCACGCCAAGGTCGACGGCCGCCTCAAGGGCGCCGAGTTCGAGTTCCCCGTCGTCTCCGTCGGCGCGACCGAAAACGCGCTCATGGCCGCCACGCTGGCCGAGGGCACGACCGTTCTCAAGAACGCGGCGCGCGAGCCCGAGATCGTTGATCTCGCCGATTGCCTTATTGCAATGGGCGCGAAGATCGAGGGCGCCGAGACGGGCACCATCACCATCCACGGCGTCGAGAAACTGCACGGTGCGACGCACCGCGTCGTCACCGACCGGATCGAGCTCGGCACCTACATGCTCGCCCCCGTTATGACCGGCGGCTCGGTCGAATTGATCGGCGGACGCCGCGACCTCGTGGGCGCGTTCGCAGACAAGCTCGAGGAAGCCGGGGTCGAGGTCGAGGAGACCGAGGACGGCCTGCGCGTCACCCGCAACGGGGCGGGGCTCAAGCCGCTCCATGTCGTGACCGAACCCTATCCCGGCTTCCCTACCGACCTTCAGGCGCAGATGATGGCGATGCTGATGCTCGCGGACGGGGAGAGCGTGCTCGAGGAAAAAATCTTCGAGAACCGCTTCATGCACGCGCCCGAACTGCAGCGCATGGGCGCCAACATCGTCGTGCGCGGCGGTACCGCACATGTTCATGGCGGCACGCCTCTGAAGGGTGCGAAGGTGATGGCGACCGACCTGCGCGCCTCGGTCTCCCTGATCCTGGCCGGTCTCGCGGCGGAGGGAGAGACGAGCGTCAGCCGCGTCTACCACCTCGATCGCGGCTACGAGAACGTGGTCGAGAAGCTGTCGGCCTGCGGCGCCGACATCAAGCGGGTCGACGAATGAGCGAAGACGCGAAATTTGAGGATGGCGGCGAGGCGCCCTTGCGTATCCTCGCCGCCGACGAGGAGGATCTGCGCGTGGTGTCGGCGCTCTGCCAGGACGCCGTGGCCCAGACCTCCGAGATGTCGTGGAAGCGGTCGCGCCGCGAGTTCGCGCTGCTGCTCAACCGGTTCCGCTGGGAATACCATGCCGACCGGCCGGGCCAACCTGCCGAGCGGGTGCAGTCCACGCTGGTCGTCGATGACGTGACGCGCGTGCGTGCGAACGGCGTCGATCCCGCCGACAAGGAACTCGTCCTGTCGATCCTGTCGCTGGGCTGGACCCCGGCGGAGGACGGGCAGGGGACACTGACCCTGCTGCTGGCGGGCGATGGCGAGATCGCTCTGGAGGTGGAAAGCCTGAACATCACGCTCACCGACGTGACCCGCCCCTATCTCGCTCCGTCGCGCAAGGTTCCCGACCACGACACTTGAGGCCGCGCCGGGGCCGCGCTAATCCCGGCGGGTAGCCAGACGAGAGCGCCGATGCCCCTGTTCCTCGACTCCACCGATCCCGATTTCGAAACCCGCTTCACTGCCCTTCTCGGCATGAAGCGGGAGGCCGACGCCGATGTCGACGACGCCGTGGCCGCCATCATCGCCGATGTGCGCTCTCGCGGCGATGCCGCCCTCGTGGACTACACCGCCCGCTTCGACCGGCTCGAACTGGACCCCGAGGGCCTCGCGTTCACGCGCGACGAGATCGAGACGGCCATCGCCGACGTGCCCGCCGACGAGCGCGCGGCCCTCGAACTCGCCGCCGTACGTATCCGTGCGTATCACGAACGCCAGCGCCCCGAAGATGCGCGCTGGACGGATGAGAGTGGGGCGGAGCTTGGCTGGCGATGGACGCCGGTCTCCGCCGCGGGGCTCTACGTGCCGGGCGGTCTCGCCTCCTACCCCTCCTCCGTGTTGATGAACGCGATCCCGGCTCAGGTGGCTGGGGTGGAGCGTCTGTGCATCTGCTGCCCGACACCGGACGGAGCGGTCAATCCGCTGGTCCTGCTCGCCGCCCGCCTGGCAGGGGTGGACGAGATCTACCGCATCGGCGGCGCGCAGGCCGTGGCCGCGATGGCCTACGGCACAGACAGCATCGCCCCGGTGGACAAGATCACCGGGCCGGGCAATGCCTTCGTCGCGGCGGCGAAGCGCCGGGTGTTTGGCCAGGTCGGCATCGACATGATCGCGGGGCCGTCAGAGATCCTCGTGATCGCCGATGCGGACAATGACCCCGACTGGATCGCCGTCGACCTGCTGAGCCAAGCCGAACATGACGAGAGCGCCCAGTCCATCCTGATCACCGATGACGCCGCTTTCGGTCAGTCCGTGGCGCAGGCGGTGGCCAAGCGGCTTGAAACGCTCCACCGCCGCGCCATCGCGGGCAAAAGCTGGGCGGATTTCGGCGCCATCGTCACCGTCCGCGACCTCGACGAGGCCGTCCGCCTGTCCGACCGAATCGCGCCCGAACACCTTGAGATCGCTTGCGCCGACGCCGACGCGGTCGCCGACAGGATCCGCCATGCAGGCGCGATCTTTATCGGATCGTGGACGCCAGAGGCGATCGGCGACTATGTGGGCGGGCCGAACCACGTCCTGCCGACCGCCCGCTCTGCCCGCTTCTCATCCGGTCTCTCCGTCCTCGATTTCATGAAGCGCACGACGCTCGCCCGCATGACCCCCGACGCGCTGGCCGCCATCGGCCCCGCGGCCGAAACCTTGGCGAAGTCCGAGAGCCTCGAGGCCCACGGCCACAGCGTCCGCGCCCGCCTCGAAAGGCTGAACCGATGACCCATCTCACCCATGTCGAACTCGACGATGCCGGGCTGCCGCCTCCCACGCCCGAGATCGAGCAGGAGCGGCGCGTCGCCCTGTTCGACCTGATGGAGCAGAACGAGTTCGCTCCCGCGGGCGCCGGCGACGGGCCGTTTCACCTGTTCCTGTCGATTCAGGACAAGCGGCTGGTGTTCGACGTCCGCACCGAAGGGGGGGAGCCGGTCGGGGCCTTCCATTTGTCCCTCAGCCCCTTCCGGCAGGTCATCAAGGATTACTTCCAGATCTGCGAGGCCTATTTCGACGCGGTCAAGCGCCTGCCGCCCGCGCAGATCGAGGCAATCGACATGGGCCGTCGCGGCATCCACGACGAAGGCAGCCGTATCCTGGCCGAGCGGCTCGAGGGCAAGGTCGTGACCGATCACGCCACGGCGCGGCGGCTCTTCACGCTGATCTGCGTACTGCATTTCAAGGGCTGATGGCCGATCGCCCCTCATCGGTGCTGTTCTGCTGCGATTACAACGCCGTGCGCTCACCGATGGCCGAGGCGCTGATGAAGGACCGTTTCGGGCGGGAGATCTACGTGCAGTCCGCGGGCGTGCACCACGATCAGGAAATCGACGGCTTCGCCATCGCCGTCTGCGCCGAGATCGGGCTGGAGCTGTCGCGTCACCGGTCCCGGTCCTTCGAGGAGATGGCAGAGTGGGGCGACGATCTGGGGGCCTTCGACCTGATCGTCGCGCTGTCGCCCGCCAGCCTGCGGCACGCGCAGGAATTCACCCGCACCCGCGCGGTCGAGGTGCTGTACTGGCCGATCATGGACCCGACCGGATTGTCCGAGGTGCGCGAGGAAAAGCTTGGCCACTATCGCGCCGCGCGCGACCAGATCGCGGCGAGGATCGACGAGACTTTCGGCTGAAGGCGACCCCGACCGGACCCACGGGCGAGCCATGCTGGTACTGTCGTCGAATGCGAGTTGGATTAGTGGTGCGGAATTGCCGTGGGACACCCTTGCCAGATCGCGCCGACCCTGCGTTCACTATCCTCGAACGCGGAGGATCACCCCATGCCCTATGTCCAGGCCTTCCCGCTCGCCGTCCCGGAGGATCGCAAGGAGGACTATCGCAAGATGGCCGAAGAGTTCTGGCCTTACTTCCAGAAGCACGGTGCCATCTCCACCACCGAATGCTGGGAGGATGCCGTCGAGGACGGGCAGCACACCTCCTTCCCGATGGCGGTCAAGCGGCGGCCGGCAGAAAAGGTCGTCTTCTCGTGGATCCTCTGGCCCGACCGCGAAAGCTATGAAAAGGCCTTCGCCGCGATGATGCAGGATCCCGAACTTGAGGGTGTGGAGATGCCCTTCGATGGCGAACGCATGATGTGGGGCGGCTTCGAGCCGATCTTCGCGGCATGAGTTTCGAGATATGGCTGGCCTTCGCTGTCGCCTCCGCCGTGCTTGTCGCGATCCCCGGCCCAACGGTTGTGCTCGTCGTCAGCCTCGCTCTGGGGCAGGGGCGGCGATCCGCCTTCGCGACCGTGCCGGGTGTGGCACTGGGCGATCTGGTGGCGATGGTCGTCAGCCTCGCGGGCGCAGGCGCGATCCTCGCCGCGTCAGCCACGGCTTTCACCGTGCTCAAGCTCGCGGGTGCCGCCTATCTGGTCTGGCTCGGTATCGGACTCTGGCGCGCCCGTCCCAAAGCGATAGAGGCCCGTCCCGCCACCGGCCGCCGCTTGTTCCGCGACAGTTTCACCGTCACCGTTCTCAATCCGAAGGGCATCGTGTTCTTCATCGCCTTCGTGCCGCAATTCATCGACGCCGCGCGGCCCGTCCTGCCGCAGATGGCAATCCTGGTGGCGACCTTCGTGACGCTCGGCGCGCTCAACGCAGCGATCTGGGCGGTCGCGGCGGGCACGATGCGCGACCGACTGGCGGGCCTGCGCGCGCAAGCGATCATCGCGCGCGTCGGCGGTAGTTTCCTGATCCTGGCAGGCGCCGTGACCGCGCTGACCCGCCGCGCGGCGTAAGGCTTGATTCCCCGCACGTTTCGGCCCATATCCGGTCACGCGCGGGGTCGGCGACGATGCCGCGTGCACGGTTTTTCAATTCTGGAGAGAGCATGGCCAAGGAAGAGCTGCTTGAATTTCCCGGAGTCGTGACCGAGCTTCTGCCGAACGCGACGTTCCGGGTGAAGCTCGAAAACGGCCATGAGATCATCGCCCACACCGCGGGCAAGATGCGCAAGAACCGCATCCGCGTGCTGGCCGGTGACAAGGTACAGGTCGAGATGACCCCCTACGATCTGACGAAGGGTCGGATCAATTACCGCTTCAAGTGAGGCCGCGCGCGTGGAGGCACGCCCGCACCTGACCCTCGCTTCGGCCAGCCCCCGGCGGCGCGACCTGCTCGCGCAGATCGGGGTGGTGCCCGACGCGATCGTTCCCGCCGACATCGACGAGACGCCCGCGCGCGGAGAGCTGCCGCGCCCCTATGCCGGACGGCTTGCACGCGAAAAGGCTGCCGCCATCGAGGCGGATGGCCTGATCCTCGCCGCCGACACCGTCGTCAGCGCGGGTCGCCGCATCATGGGCAAGCCTGCTGATGCGCGGGAGGCAGCCAGATTCCTTACCCTGCTGGGCGGGCGGCGGCACCGCGTGACCACCGGTATCGCCCTGCGTCTTCCCGACGGCACCGTGCGCGACCGGACGGTGGAGACGGCGGTGAAGCTGAAGCGTCTGTCGCAGGACGAACTCGACGCCTATCTCGACAGTGGCGAGTGGCGTGGCAAGGCGGGCGGCTACGCCATCCAGGGGATCGGCGCGGCCTTCGTGCCGTGGATCTCCGGCAGCTATACCAATGTCGTGGGTCTGCCACTGACCGAGGTTGCGGGAATGCTCGCCGCCGCGGGCTATCCGCTGGACTACGCGGGACCGGCGGCATGAGGGGCACAACGATCGCCATAGAGGACAATCCGGACGGGCAGGGCCGCCGCGCGGCGCTGATCGTCGACGGCCAGCTCGACGATCTCTTGATCGACCCGCCGGGTGGCGAGGCGCTGGTTCCCGGTGCCATCGTGCGCGCGGTGATGAATCGCCCGATGAAGGGACAGGGGGCGGCCACCGTGCGCTTGCCCGACGGCGCGACCGGCTGGCTGCGCGAGGCGAAGGGGATTGCCCCCGGCACGCCGCTGACCGTGCAGATTTCTACCCATGCTGAGCCGGGCAAGGCCATTCCCGTCACGACGCGCCTCACGTTCAAGTCCCGCTTTGCCATCGTCACTCCTGGCGCGCCGGGTCTCAACGTCGCCCGCGCGATCCGTGACGAGGAGCTGCGCGACCGGCTCGACCTCCTGGCTCGCGACGGCATGGACGGGACCGAGGGCCTCGGCCTCGTCATCCGCTCCGCCGCCGAGGCCGCGTCCGAGGAGGAGGTCGCCGCCGACATCGCCGACATGCGCGCGCTGGCCGAGGCGATCTTGGCCGAAGATGGCCGCAGCCCGGAATTGCTGGTCGCCGGTCCCGACGCGGCGGAGCGGGCCTGGCGCGACTGGCCCGCGCCCGACACGGTCGACGACGTGCCCGGCGCCTTCGACCGCCACGGCGTGAACGACCAGATCGACGCCCTGCGCGCCCCGCGCGAAAGGCTGTCGAGCGGCGCATGGATGAGCGTCGAGCCGACCTCCGCACTCACGGCGGTCGACGTCAATACCGGCGGCGACACCTCGCCCGCCGCGGGGCTGAAGGCGACGCTCGCTGCCATCGGTGCCCTGCCGCGCGCCCTGCGCCTGCGCGGGCTCGGCGGGCAGATCGTCATCGACTGCGCGCCGATCACCAAGAAGCAGCGCATCGAGGTCGAGGCCGCCGCCCGCCGCGCCTTCAAACGCGACGCGGTCGATACGCAGTTCGTCGGCTGGACGCCGCTCGGCCATATCGAGCTGATCCGCAAGCGTGAGCGCCTGCCGCTACGGGAGGTCCTGCGATGAGTTGCCCGATCTGCGGTCGGCCCAAGCAGCCCGATTACCGCCCCTTCTGCTCGAAGCACTGCGCGGATGTCGACCTCTCCCGCTGGTTCGACGGCAGCTACGCCATCCCCGACGAAAGCGCCGAGGAGGCGGAGCAAACTCCACCGCAGCCGGTCTTTCGCGGAGACGACGTCTGAGCGCGATCGCGCACGCAAAAACCCTCTGGACACCCCCCGGCCCCTCGTCTAGATACGCGGCACCCGAGGGAAACCTCGCCCGTGCCCGGGTAGCTCAGGGGTAGAGCAGCGGATTGAAAATCCGCGTGTCGGTGGTTCAAATCCGCCCCCGGGCACCACTTTCCGCACATTTTCAGCCGATGCACGCGCTTGCGCCGAAAGCGGTGTGTCGCCATGCTTCGTGCATGAGCCGATCGCTTGCAGAGACCGACCTCGAAGCACTGGAGCGCGTGCAGCGGGAGCTGATCCGCCGAATGGACGGGCAGGCGCACCTGCCGCTTGGGCGCGCGCCGGAGATGACGGTCCCGCGCGAGCGGGGAAGCACTCTTTCGATCATCGTCGACGCCGCGGGCGTCGTGCAGCGGATCGAGGCGGACGCGCCGGTCCCCTTGGAGCTCGGCGACGACCTCGGCGCGCTGCACGGGTTCGCCTACCTGCGGGAACGTTTGCGCGACGGCGCGCGGCATGCCCCGCTTCTCGTGACATCGGGCGAGGAGATGTTGCTGCTCGTCGGCCGTCCGCATGTGGAGAACGGCATCCGCCTCACGCGTGCGGAGCCGATCTGGTCCCCGCAGCTCGACCGGCTGACCGAGAGCCTCTTCGGCCTCACCCAGCGGGAGCGGGACGTGCTGGCGGGACTGACGGCGGGACTGGGTGCCGCCGAGATCGCGGTGGAGGCCGCCCGGTCCGAGGGGACCGTTCGGCAGCAGATCAAGTCGATCCTGGGCAAGCTCGGCGTGCGCTCGCAGGCACGCGCCGTCGCCCTGATCGGACAGCTGGCCGCGCTGGACGACGCCGCCGTCCACCGGACCGACGTGCCGACGCCGCTCTGGGACGCACGCGCCGGATGCGACTGGCTCCGCTTCGGACGGGAAGGCGGGATGCCGGTCCTGTTCTTCCACGGGGCGCTGTTCGGCATCGCGGGCACCGCGACGGAGCGTGAGGCCGCACCGCATGTCGGTCTCGACATCGTGGCTCCCGTGCGGCCGGGCTACGGCAGGACACCGTTCCCCGACACGGGCGACGCGGCGATCCGCGAGGCGATCGAGTGTGCGGACGCTCTTCTCGACCAGCTAGGTCTCGGCAAAGTCGTCGTGATGGCGCACGATATCGGCACGCTTTTCGCCTATGCCTATGCCGCCGAACGGGCCGACCGGGTGCACGGCCTCGTGGCTGGTCCGACCACGCCCCCCATGCGCAGCTGGGAGCAAACCGCCCAGATGCCGCCGATGCACCGGGTCAATGCCTTCGCCGCACAGCGATTTCCCCGTCTGATGGACAGGATCGTCGTGCTGGGCATGCGCCAGATCGCACGCAAGGGCGCTGACAGCATTCCGGGCTTCGTCTTCGCGGACAGCGGCTGGGATCGTCGCCAATGGGAGCAGGCCGGCGTGTCGCGCCAGGCCTGGCTGATGGCTCAGGCTCAGGACGGCCGCGGGTTCCGCAACGACATGATGCTGACAAACACGGACTGGAGCGATCTGGCCTGCCGCGTGACCGCGCCGGTGACGCTGTTTCACGGGGCGAGATCCCAGACCGTGTCGCATCGCGGCGTGGTCGATTTGCTGGCTTTCTCGCAGAACCCACTCAGCAGAATCGAGCTGGTCGAGGAGGCGGGCCACACCCTCCCGGTGACCAATCCCGGTCTGCTTCTGTGCGCCTGCGCACGGACCCACGCGATTGCGGGACGGTAGACTTACAACCGAAGGGCGTGTTGCGGCCGCTCTTATACCAGATGGTACTGGCGCGGTTTCACCGGGGAATTAATCCTTTCGGTAAAGCTGGCCGGATCCCGTCGGGGTCGGGCCGACCTGCGCGTACCGACGCAGGCGGGACATGTTTTGGAGAGTGGATCGATGATCGGCACGGGTCGCGCGCGCGCACGCTTGATGGGAAGCACCGCCTATCGGGGGATCGGCCTCGCGGCCCTGTTCGGCATGGCTGGCCCCGCCGCGGCGCAGGATGTCATCCCCGACGGACGCACCAATACCTCCGTGACCGTCAACGGGCTGGTGTCCGACGTGCGGACCGGAACGATCTCGGGCGGAGTGGGCGTCAACACGTTGCGCCAGCTCAACGCCAGTTCCGGCCGGACGGTCAACATCCATGTGCCGCAGGGCACCGATACGACCGTCAACCTCGTCAGCGATCGGGCGAGCCGGATCGACGGCACGCTCAACTCGGTGATGAACGGCTCCGTCGGCGGCACGATGATCGTCGCCAACCCCAACGGCGTGATCGTCGGAGCGGGCGGGCAGATCAATGCCGGCGGGCTCTCCGTCTCCACCCCCAGCCGGGAGTTCGTCGAGGATTTCGTGCGCCCGGACGGCAGCATCGACACCGGCGCGCGCGACGCGCTGATCGACGGCACGGCGGACCTCGCGCCCGGCGACATCGTGGTCGACGGCGCCGTCACCGCGCGTGACGTGGCCCTGCGAGCGGGCGGCGACATCCTGGTCGGCGGCACGATCGATGTCGGTGCGCGCGAAGCGCTGGTCGGCGCCTTCGCCAATACCGGCACCGGCGGACTGGTGGCCGAGGCGGGCGGCGACATCGTCGTGGATGGCCGTGTCACGGCCCGCGACGGCCAGGCCGGGGCCGAGGTCGCGCTGACTGCCGGACGCGACATCACCGTTTCCGGTCGGATCGACGCGGACGGCGTGGACGGTGCCGATGCGGGCCGGATCGACGTTCTCGCGCAGCGCCACGCAACCATCGCGCAGGAAGCCTCCGTCACCGCGACCTCCATCGGCGCCGGCGCTGGTGGGGAGGTGCATTTCTCCGGCCTCAAGACGGTCACCGTGATCGGTGAGCTGAGCGCCGCGGCGCAGGGAACCGGCGCGCTGGGCCACCTCTACATCGACCCCGAGACGCTGACGATCTCCGAGAACCAGCTCTATGCAGGGCAGGACACGGTGCTGGAGGCGTCGGACGCCATCTACGTGCGGAGCGGCGTGATCCTCTCGACGCAGCGGCTCTATGACGAGGCGGAGATTGACGCCTACTACCCGACACTGCTGGGCGATTCCGGCGACCTGACCCTGCGCGCACCGATCATCGACATGGCCGAGGGGTCCAAGATCATCGCCGAGGGCGGGCGCGGCTTCGGCTTCTCCACCTTCTACAGCGGCGGCTCCGTCCTGCTCGAGGCGGTCGCCGACCAGACTCTCGATACCGCGGGCATCGCGCGCGCGTCGACCGCCATCACGCTGGGCAACGACGTCCAGATCAAGGGCGGCGACGTGACCATCCGCGCGGTCGCGACCGCGGGCTTCGCCATCGACGACGTGGCGCAGGTGGATGCCTTCGCGACCGACCCGCTCAACGCCTCCGTCACCGATCTCGTGAACGACGCCGCAGCATTCCTGACCGGGGAGCTCGCCTCGATCGGCGCGACCGTCCTGCCCGCGCGGGCCGAGGCGACGGCGACCATCCACTCCAATGCCGATACCATCGAGTCCGATTTCGGCGATGTCACCATCGAGGCGCTGGCGACCACCGATGTCGACATCACGCCCGACGCGAACATGCTGGCGATCATCGGTGTCAGCACCGATACGCAAGCCACGATCACCTTCGGCGCGAACGTGGTCAACAATTTCGACTACGGCACTTCCTACGCCAACCGGCAGGAACTGCGTGCGAACCGCGACCTCAACATCCGGGCCATCGCACAGGAGACGCAGAGCCTTTCCGCCCGTGCCGAGGGCGCGGCCGCGACGGCTGCCATCGTGTCCCAGCGCGACGCCGTGGCGCGGGTCACGACCGAAGCCACCCCGTCCCCCTTCGCCGGTCAGGTCGATCCGTGGGTCGAGCTGAGCGGCGGCGGGGCGGTTGCGGCCGAAACCCGGCACGACCTCGATTTCGATGCGGAGGCGGCCAATGGCGGCGCCTCCGGCCTCGCACTGGCGGGCGTGGTCTCGCTCGGCGACGGTGAGGCGATCGCCGCGGGCAATTTCTACACGACCGGCGGTCTGGACCTGCGGGCGGAGACCGTCTGGTCGCGCTACGACGTGGACGCGCGCGGCGTCTCGGGCGATGCGAGCGAGGTGACCGGCGACGCGCAGGCGCGCGATTCCTCCACGGAGGAACAGGCCGATATCGCCGAGGGTGCCTCGGCGGTCGAGACGCTTGGCGATCAGGATGGCACGGCGAGCGACACGGTCGGCGGCGCGGCCAACCTGACCGGCGGTTTCGTGCTGACCCTGCATGACGACATCACCGCCGCGGGCCTGGGCGGGGTCGAACTGCCCGGCCCCGATTTCCGTACCTTCGGAACCGAGGGCGGCCTCTACAGCTCCCTCTACGACTTCAATGGCGCGCCCGACGTCACCATTACCGCCCGCACGCGGATGGAGGATGTCGACGTCTCCGCCATCAGCGAGAGCTACGGCGCCGTCGGCATCGCGCTGGCGGGAACCGTGGCTGACTGGGGCGTGGATACGATCGCCCAGATCGACGATATCGACCTGGAGACCAGCGGCGCCGTGACTGTTCTGGCGGAGACGCTGCTCGCGCCCGAGATGTCGACCAGCGCACTGGATGCTGCGCGCAGCGGTATCGGCGCAGGGGCTGCGTCGGGCACCGTGTCCTCCGCCGCCGGGCTGCCGGATGCCGATACCCTCGTGGCGACCGACGCGATGACCTTCTCCGCCAACGCGACCGGATCGGGCGGCACCGTGTCCGGGTCGATCACGGCAGCCGTGACGACGCTCGACATCGCCACTTCCGCCGATGTGGGGGGCGATGCCTACCTGAAAGGTCCCTACAATTACGAGGACTACGGATACGGTGATTACGGCTACGGCGACGGATATGGCTACGATGACGGTTACGGCAACTGGACGCCCCCGCTCGAGGCGCTGTCCGGCTTCTCCCTGACCGCACGCAATGCCGGCGCGGTCAGCACCCGCGCCAACGATCCCGCGCGGCTGGCCGCGGGCGCGACCACCGGCATCGGGGCCGGTGTCGCGGTCAGCGACGTTACCGCGGGGGCGAGGGCCACGAGCCGCGGCAACATTACCACCTTCGGCCTCGAGCTCGCGGCGGAGCAGGCCTTGGAGGTCTCCACCCTCGCCTCCGCGGGCGCAGGTGGCACGACCGTCGATCTTGCCGGGGCCTTTGCGCTGACACGCTATACCGCGCAGACCGATGCGTGGCTGATACCCGGCAGCAGCGAGACCCGCTTCGCCCCCGAGCTGGCCGAGGCCGACCGCCCCGAAGGCGGTGCGCTGCGCATCCGCGCCACCGATGCGACGGATGTGATCACGCTGGCAGGCGCGCTGACCGATACGGCCACCGTCGGCGTGGGCGCCTCCGCCGCGCTCACCATCCTCGACCGCCACACCCGAGCCGCGCTGGGCCAGCCCGACGATCTCGCCTATGTCGGCACCGGCCCCTACGCGCAGAGCAGCCCCATCTTCGCGCGCGAATACGATTACGGCATATTCTCCGACGGGCTCAGCGTCGCCGCCCGCACCGACGGCATCGTCATTTCCGCCGCCTCCGCCGGAACGCGGCCGCAAGCCGCCGCGCAGGGCGACACGCGCAGCACCCCCGCCTCGGTCGGCGACGTCTCCCTCTCGGATGCCGATCTGTCGGAGGAGACGGTCCAGACCGGCGAGGATGGCAATCCGGCCGAAGGTGCGCGCGCCGGGTTCTCGCTGTCGGGCGCCTATGCGGGCACCTTCGGCACGGTCGATACGCTGGCCTATCTCGGCCACGCGGGCGACGGCACGTTGGACGGCGACCTGACGGTCACGGCGGAGGACGCATCCGACACCGTGACCCTGACGGGCGCGAGCGTGCCCGGCGACGTCACGGTCGGCATCGCGGGCGGCATGGCGCATGACGCGCTCGCCCGCTCTGTCGCGACCAGCCTGGTCGGCGGCGGCTGGACGGCGGAAGGCTTCGCCGGTCGCGCACTCCTGACCGGACGGTCGCTGACCATCGCGGGCGGTGCGGGTGGCGAGGGCGGCGGCGCGCTCGGCGTCGCGGGCGCCTTGGCGCTCCAGTCCGGCAGCCGTACGGCCACGCTCGACATCGGCGCGATGGAACTGCGCCTGTCGCAGGGCACGGCGGCGCTCGAGGCCACTGATGGCGGAGAGATCACAACCGTCGCGGGGGCCGCGCAGGACACCGCCGACGCCTCGGTCGGCATCGGGGCTGCCGTCGCACTCGACCGGTCCACACAAGCCGTCGCCATCGAGATCCGCGACTACGTCCAGCCGGGGACCGACGCGGGAGAGTTTACCAAGACCCCGCGCGGCACGCTCCTCGTCGCGGCCGCATCGCTGAGCGTGGACGCGCACGCGACCGGCACCCGCACGGTGCTCGCCCGCTCCTCCGGCGCCGCCACCGGCCTCGCCGGGTCCGGCGCCGTCGCCATCCGCACCGGCAGCAGCGTGGCCGACATTTTGCTCGGCGCGGACATGGCGCTCGCCGCGGACACGGTCATCGCCGCGCGTGTGTCGGGCGACAGCGTGGTGGAGGCGGGCAGCACCGCCTCGGGCGCTACGGTCGGTGTCGGCGTCGCCTTCGCCCTGCAGGCCGAGGATCGCGCGTCTCTCATCACGCTCGACACCGCCACGATCGGCGGGGCGGGGGCCACGACCGACGTCGAGGGCTTCGCGGGCTCCGTCGCACTCGACGCCACGACCTCTGGCCGGATGCGCGCGCAAGCCATCGCCGGGGCAGCCGCTCCCGACACCCAGTCCGCCCCGGCCGAAGAGGGTGAAGATGCAGGCGGCGCGGTCGCCTTCAACGGCTCCGTCGCCTTGGTCACCGCATCAGACAGCGCCGCGATCCGGGCCGAGGGCGTCGGCTACGGCGCCTCGCGCATCGCGGCATCTTCCGTTTCGCTCGACGCCATCGCCGGGGCGGACATGGTGGCGACGGCGGGCGGCCTGACCCAGGCGGGCGAGGGGATCGGCGCCGGTCTCGGCTCCGCGCTGCTCGTTACCGACAGCGCCGCCACCATCGCGCTGCGCAGCCTGCGCATCGACGCGGCCGGCGATATCGGCGTGACGGCCCGCACGGACGGCATGCTGGACGCGCGCGCCGTGAACGGCTCCGAGCAGGGCTTCGTCAATGTCGGCGTCAACGTCGCGGGCGGTACCACCGCCGCCGATGCATCCATCTCCTTCGGCGATCTCTCCGCCCAGCCGGACGATGGCGACCTTCTGCAAGGCGACGACGTGACCATCCGGGCCGAAGTGGCCAACGCGCATGTCGCGACTGCCAGTTCCGCCGCCCCCGTGGGCGACGACGGCAGCGCCAGCGTGAATGTCGGTCTCGCGGGCTTCGGCATCGACGGCGGCGCAGACGTCGCGCTGGGCGGCGGCGATATCAGGGCGACCGGCTCGGTCGAGATCCGCGCCGACGCCACCCCGACCGTGTCCGCAAGCTCGCTGGGCGCGGACAACCTGCGCCTCGATTTCGCGACCAACGAAGCCGAGGGCGAAGGCGAAGGCGAGGCCGACAGCGGCTTCAACCTCGGCATCGCGGCCAGCCTCTCCGATATCGACCTTGACGCGACCGTCTCCGTCCGCGCCACCGACATCCAGACGTCGAGCCAGGATGTGGCCGACCGCGTGTCGATCCAGGCGGCGAGCGACGTGACAAGCTCCACCGCTGGCCTCGTCGACACATCCGCACTGGTCGAGATCCGCGAGAACGCGTTGATCCTCGGACCCGAGATCGACATCGACGCGACCTCCCGCTCCGCCGTCCGTGTCGACGGCACGGTGGGGGAGACGAATTACGGCACCGATGCCCGTTCCGAGGAACAGGCCAATGCCGACCTGGTGGACGAGGCCGGGTCCGCGGCGCGCGGCGACGAGGCGGAGCGCACCGCCTTCTCCGCCTCCATCTCGCCGGAATCCGCAACCTCCGCCGCGAGAGTGGACATCGTCAACGGCATCGTCGGTGCGACAGTCGGCGATGCCGATATCGCCTCGCAGGCCACGACCGATATCACGCTCGGCGCCACCGACGCGCCGATCTCGGCGACCATCGCCGTCAGCGAGGTCAGCGCCGACACCCGCGTTACCGACAGCGCCATCGGCGCGATTGGCAACCTCTCGATCGGTGCACGCGCGGTCGAGGATCACACCCTGACCGCCCGCGTCGGCGCAGCCGATGCCAGCGCCGTGGACGCCGCGGCGGTGGTCAGCATCCGCCGCTCCCGCGCGACCGCGCTGGTCGACAATGCCGCACAGAATTCGGGCCTCTTCGGCGACGTCGTGACGGTCGAGGCCGCCACCGACCGCACCCTGACCTTCGACGCGGACGCGGTGGCGGGCGACGACACGTTCCTCGCGATGGCGGGCAATATCGGCTTCGGCGAGGGGCTGACCTCCGCCGGTCTCGGCGGCATCGTCTCCCGCTCCGACGGGACGGCAGCCGATGGCGTGGTTGTCGACGCCACGGCCACTACGACGCTCGACGTGCAGACACGTGCGGCGGGCGGGCGCACCACGGCGGCCCCCGAGGGCGAGACCGACAAGGGCGGCAGCGACGGCATCGGTGCCCGGCTCGCAGCGCTCGGCGACGACGTGAACGAAGACGCCGAGACCGAGGCGGACGATGGCACGAACGGCGCTTCGGGCGAGGCGGACGGCGAAGGCACCCTCGCCGATGCCGTGCGCCTCGCAGGCGCCGTGACGGTCCTGCGGCAGGAAGACGTGACCCACGCCACCCTCGGCGGCACCGCGATCGACGCGGACGGCTCCGACCTCGCGCTCGGCACCACGACCGTGACCGCGGCGGATGTGGACGTGACCGCGAACACCACGCTCGACGGCATGAAGATCCGGACCCAGGCCTTCCTGGGCGAGCGGGAGGAGGGCGATCCGAACGGCGTCGGCGTCTCCGCCGCCCTCGGCTATGTCGCGCTCGACTTCGACACGCAGGCCTCCCTCGGCCAGAACGCCACCGTGACCGTGACGACTGCGGATGTGGCGGCGACGACCAACCTCGACCCGGAGGCAAACACCGACCGGGCTGCCGCGCTGCGCAAGGTGGGCGAGGGCGCGGATGCCGACGATACGTTCGAGACCACGCCGAACAACTCCGCCCCTGCGCTGAACGGCGACATCGCCGACGGTGATTGGTCGATCTCACAAGGCGCCGCCGCGGCGGGCGAGGACGTGACGGTGGGCGTCGAGGCCGGGATCGTGAACGTCGATCTGACCACCTCCGCCCTGCTCGCCGGCGACGTGATCGGCAGTGCTTCCGTCACTGCGCGCACCGTGCGCGGGCTCAGCGCCGAGGTCGGCCGCCCCACCTATCTGGTCGGCACCGACGGTGCGGGTGTGGGCATCGGCGGCGCGGTCGCCATCACTGCCTGGGACGAGCGCACGCGCGCCGATATCGTCGACACGGCGTCCATCACCGGCTCGGCCACGGCCGAGGCGGAGAGCGCCACCCGCCTCGCCACTCTCGCAAGTTCCAAGGGGGCTGCCAGCTCCGTCGGCGTCAATGGTGCGCTCGCCATCCTGTCGCTCGACCGAGATGTGCAGGCCGTGGTCGATCCGCGCGCGGGCCTGACCGGCGCGCTCGCCATCACCGCGACCGACCGCAGCCAGAGCGTGACCTCCGCGCTCGCCTCCACGACGGGCGAGGGCGTCACCATCGGCGCGAGCGCCGCGCTCGCCTTCGACGACAGCCGCACGCAGGCCGTGTTCGGCACGCTCGCCGCCGATGGCACGTTGGGCGGCCAGATGGTCGGTACGGGCAGCGCCATCACCACGCTCGACATCACCGCGACCGACAGTTCGATCCGCTCTCTCAGCGCCGCCTCCGGCACTGGCCCAGAGGCCGACGATGGCGAGACCGAGACCGCCTGGGGCGTCGGCACCGTCCTCGGCCAGGACCTCGACACCGAGGAAGCCGAGGCGCTGAGCGGCGAGACCGAGGATACCGCCGGTTCGGGTGAGGCGGGTTACGGCCTCGGCATTTCCGGCGCCTTCGCGCTCGATTTCGGCGACACGACGGTCGATGCCGCCTCGATCGCATGGGGCGAGGTCGCATCGGGCGACGTGACGATCGCCGCCACGTCCAACGGCCTCAGCACCACCGCGACCGGCGCGATGGTCGAGGGTGCCGATACCAACGGCATCGCGGGCGCGGCCTCGATCGGCCTGCGGGATCAGTCCGTTTCCGCCCGCCTCAGCGGCATGGGCCAGACCGGCACCGGCACCGTCGACATCCGCGCGCTGGCAACGAACACGACCCGCACGCTCGCCGCGGGCCAGCAGGGCCGTTCCGATGCCACCTTCCGCGTGGCGGGCAGCGCGGCGCTCAACCTGGGCGCCACCTCCGTCCTGACCAATCTCGGCCAGAACACCATCGAAGGCGAACGCAGCGTGATCGCCACCGCCCGCAGCGGCGGCGAGATCACGACCCTCGCGGGCGTGCGCCAGCAGGGCGGCGGCACCTCGGTCGGCGTCAGCTTCGCGCTCGACGAGCACGACACGGATGCGTCGGTCGAGCTGCTCGGCTCCCCCGCGCCCGAGAACGGCGAGTCCGCAGGGATTTCCAATTCGCTCGATATCCGGTCTGCGACCATTACTGCCACCACGAACGAGACCCGCACGGCCAAGGCCCAGACCGCGGCCCTCGCGCTGCCGGATGCGGATGCCGGGGCCAGCGTCGCGGTCGCCGCGGCCCTCGTCACCGCGGGCACCAGCGGCACCGTCACGCTGGATCGCCAGCAGCTCTCGCTCACCGCCGACAGCACGGTCGAAGCCGTGGGCGGCGGCACCACCCAGGCCACCGCCGTTCAGCTTCAGGGCGGTCTCGGCGAACAGCCGCGCGTCGGAGGGGCGGCGGCCCTCGTGACCGGCTCCCGCGACCTCACGCTGACCGCAGATCGCGGGCTGATCGGCATGACCGGCGGCACGCTGACGGGCGGTGCCCGCGATACGGGGCAGACCGGCAGCGACATCTACGTCCTGACCGGCGGGCAGGGCACGGGCGTTGCGGCCTCCTCGGCTCTGACCCTCGGGCGCGGCACGGTTTCGGTCAGCCTCGGCAGCCCGACGACGGATGGAAATGCACAGTTCGGCCTGCTCTCAGCCGACCTGACGCAGGACGGCGCGACGCTCGCCACCGGCCTCGTCGATCTGACCGCCTTGGACGCGCGTGATTACGATGCGACCTCCGGCTCGCTCTCGCTGCAATCGGGCGGTGCGCAGGTGGGCGTCGGCACGGCGACCACCGTCGACACGCGCGAGGTCACGGCCTCGGGCCGCGACGTCATCCTGTTCGGCAACGGCGATATCGGACTGCATGCGGACCGCAGCGGGTCCCTGACGGCGCATAGCGGCGTCGGCGGCGTCAACGCTTCGGGGGCGGCGGTCAACGTCAACGGCGCGACGGTCGTCGCAGGCGGCAGCATCCGCGCCGAGATGCTGGGCGCACGCAGCTTCTTCGGCACCGGAACCCTGTCCGTCACCGCCACCGACACCGGGCTCGTCGCCGCGCGGATGCTCGATGTCGGCTTCTCCAGCAACACCGCGGTCGGCGCGCAGGTGCTCGGCAGCGTCCTGCGCCGTGACGTGAGCGCGACCGTCGATGTCAGCGACACGCAGGCCTCGCAGCTGAGCCATGCCGTCACCGTCGCCGCGACCTCGGCCGCACGGGTCGAGGCGCGGGCCCTTTCGGCCAATGCCGCCGCCACGGCCGGGGTCAACGCCACCTACCGGATGCTGACCGCGGATCGCGACACTTCCGCCACTTTGGGTGGAGAGCTCGTGGCCCCCTCCGCCACCGTCACCGCGACCCGGGCGGATGCGCTCGATACCCTCGCAGTCGATGTGGCCGTTTCCGGCAACACGTCGGTCGGGGCGAAGTTCACCCTGATCCAGCAGGGCGGCGGCACCACCGCCAATTTCGGCCCCGTGGCGGGCAGCGAGGTCACGGGCGCCGTGACCGTCGCGGCCTCCGACGACACCACCATTTCCGCCGACAGCTACGCGGCCAGCGTCGGATCGACTGTCGGGGCCTTCGGCGAAGGCGTCCTCGTCATTCTCGGCGGTGACGGCGCAACGGCCGACCCTGCGCGTGAGGGCGAGCTGGTCCGCGAGGAGGAATCCGAGCTCGATGCCCTGCGCGCGGCAGGCGACGCCGCCACGCAGCAGATCTTCACCGCCGGAACGGCCGAAGCGCCCGAGGCGCAAACCGCCCAGCCGCTGCAGCCCCCCCTCGGCGACGGCCTGGTCGCCGCGACGCTGGACCTCGCGGGCACGGGCGACGTCACGCTCGGCGCGCTCGACATGGACGCGACCGTCGGCACCGGGGTCGAGATGCGCGTCGGCACCGTCGGCGTCGGCGGCACGGCGTCCGCCGGGGCCGTCGCGGCGATGGGCATCGCGCGCACCCAGGCGCAGGTCGATCTCGACACGAGCGCACTTGCGGGGACCCTGCGCGTGGGCGGTACGGTCGATCTCGACGCGGCCAATACCGGCGACCTCTCCGTCACCTCGGTCGGCGTCGCCGTCGGCGGAACGGCAGGCGCGACCGGCAGCTTCGCGATGGCGCTCGACCGGCGGCAGAGCGGCATCTCCCTCGACGATGCGACCATCGAGGCGGGCAGCCTCTCGGCGACCGCGATCACCTCGGGCGAGGCGACGGCACGCGGCCTGATCGCCGCGGCGGGCGGTTCGGTCGGCGCGGGCGCAGGCGTGGCCCTGTCGCTCGACGATCGCGACACGACCGTCACGGCGGACCGCGCCACCATCGACGTGCTGTCGGGCGACCTCACGCTCGCGGCCTCGGGCGGGGC
>NZ_JAWDKL010000012.1:0-102432 GCF_032464675.1 Roseobacter sp. HKCCA0434 | reverse complement strand
TCGGGCTTCCCCCTGTCGGAATCCGTCATGGGCCAGGCTCTAGGGCGGCACGCCGCCCCCGCGCCAGCTCGGCCGAGGTCCGGTGGCGAGAAGCACCGCCGGCCGTCTCCCGAAGGGAGCCGCCCCGCGGCACGTCGCCAGACCGGCCCCTGGCCGATCGGTCGCGGCCCATTCGGGTGACGATCCTTGAGGCAGGGCAGGGGGCATCCCGATCGCTCCATCGCATCCGTCCCGCAGATCCTGGTCGAGATCTCATTCGGTGGAGATCCGCGCGAGGGCGCGCGGATCGAGGAGGGCAGGGGGCCGGCCCGCCTCCGCTGACGCTCCGGTCGAACCGGACACCTCTCTCTTTTCCTTTATCCGCCCACCATCGCCGAGCCCGTCGGTCAATCGGCAAGCGCCACGCTCGCGCGCGTCGTCTTCGGCCCTCCCGTGTTGCCGGTGCCAGGGCACCGGCTGCCCGCTCCTTCGGGCCTGCGACCGATGACAGCCGGTCCCGTCGCCGTGGGTCGGGCTGACGCCCTCTCCCACTTGGTTCCGGAAACATGCGGGGCCTGTTTCCAGACCAGTGAAAGAGGCGCCGCCCATCAGCGGATGTGGCCCAAGGCCGCAACCGCCTCGCCACGAAGGAAAGACCTATGAGCAAGTCCAATACCGTCGTCCACACGCAAGACCTCGGCGACAGCCAGTTCCGCGACGTGACCGTCTACTACGAGAAGGGCGGCATCAACTATTGGGATTATTCCCGCAAACCGATGGGCATCTATGTCAGCGTCACCCGCTACCGGCGCGAGGGGGCCATTCGCACATGGTCCACCGGCCAGAAAGGCGACGGCTATCTCCTGATCGTCCCGCTCGACCGCTATCGCCGCCGCGCCTTCACCGACACCACCGAAGCCGTGAAGGCCAATATCGAGGAATTCCTCGGTCGCTGGGATGCAGGCGATCCCGATGGCGTCGCAGCCCTGCTGACCGGCCAAGCCGAACCCGCAGCCGCCGCCGCCTGATCCTACATACCGGGCCGCTCGCACCGGGCGGTCCCCCTCTCCCTACATCCCGGAGCCTGCCATGAGTATCCTCTCCAGCCGTCATGCGGTTCACACCTTTGCGCGTAGCAATGCCTTTCCGCACATCCCGGTAATTGATGTCACCGGACACCGGCGCGCCCAGATCGTCGCGCGCATTATGTTCGAGCGGACCGGCATCCACCATCTGAACTGTGACCCTGCAATGGCCGTCGCGAGCTTCAAACCCGGCGCGATTCGAGAAATGTCGAGAGACGGCGCAACCGCTCTCTTGCAGATCGCTGAGGCAGAAATGCGGGCCGAGGCCGCAGACAACCCCGAAGCGCTTCCCAAATGGCATCTGCTCATCTTCGATCACGGGGCTTCGACCGATGTACGCCCGAGGTTTCAATATTCGCTCTATCTCGACGAAGACATCGACGTGATCCGCCGCTGCCGCGCGAACCCCTCCCTGATCGAGACCATCCCCGTCTTTGCCGAGGCCATCGACCATCGAGAAGCGGAGGCCCTGTTCGATGCCTTCGTTGCCGAGCGCATGGCGCAGACCGGAGAGGGGGACGCGGCATGAGCCTCGCATTCGCGAACCCGCATTACCTGCGCGCGCTCCTCACCGACGCCGAGACCGGCAGCGACCTCGCGCGGCTTCAGGACCGTTGGGCCTACACCGACGCCAGCGGTGTGCTCTGCACCCATCCCACGCAGGAGGGCGCGGAACGGCTGGCCGCGCGCGAGCGGCGTAATACCGTCCCCGCGCAGGCCGAGACCCCGGCCCCTGCCACCCAGGCACCGGACGCGAGCGAGCTGATCCATCCCGCCTCGTTGGCGCGCACCATCGAGATCGTTGAGCTGGCCTATAGCCACGCCACCGATCCGACCGAGCAGCTGCGCTGGCTTCTGTGCGACCTGCGCCACTTCGCCGACCATCACGGGCTGGCCTTCGGCAATATCGACCGATCCGCGCACCAGCTCTACCGCGACGAGCAGGACGCCCGCCCGGAGGGCACGGCATGAAGGACGCGAACGACATCCCCCGCATCGGTGAAGGCGGCGACGAGACCGCCGCCCTCCCGGCGCATCGCCTCTCCCTGCCCGAGATCATCGCCGATTACATCACCAAGGCCGAGGCCATCCCGCAGCGGATCGCCGAGTTCGAGGCGGCGATGCAGCAGCTCAACAGCGGCACCAGCATTGGCGGAGCCTATGGCGGATCGGTCTTCCGTTCGGAGCCGTCGCTCTACGAGCGCGACCTGCAAGCCACCCTCCTCAAATCCGCATGGCGGCATGTCCATGACGGCTTGCGCATCGGCGATGTCGCCACCGCCAAGGACCGGAAGCGGATCGCGCTGATGCTGGAGAACCCGCCGCCCTTCACCCTCACAGACATCCGCGACCAGTTCGGCGACTATCTGCTCGATCCGCGCCTGCACAAGCTGCGCGGGCTGGCCGAGGTCTTTTGCGACCTCGACCCCGCCTACCGCTCGCATTCCAAGGTGAAGATCGGCGTCGAGGGCCTGCCCAAGCGCATCATCATCGGGCATTGCGCCGATAGCTGGAACAGCTGGGGGCGGGAACGTCTCAAGGACACGATCAATGCCCTGCGCACCTATCGCGGCGAGCCGCAGATCGAATATGCCGAGTTCGAGGCCATGATGCGGGAGGCGCGCCGCTGCGGCGAGAGCGATTTCGGGGGCGGCATCCTCAAGCTCTTCAAGAACGGCAACGCCCATCTGCATTTCGACGGGGCGGCGCGGCTCGACATCAACCGCGCGCTGGCCGAGTTCTATGGCGACGTTCTGCCCGACGCGCCCAGCGAAACCGAAGCGAAGCGGCCGAGTACCGAGGTCGCGCGCGACCTGCAATTCTACCCCACCCCGAGCGCGGTGATCGACACGGTGCTCCACCAGCTGCATTTCACGGACGGGGCGCGTGTGCTGGAGCCGTCCTGCGGCGACGGCCGCATCCTCGATGCGCTCGCCGACTGGCACAATCAGGGCAACCAGTACAAGCGACGGCAGGCGCTCCAGATCTTCGGCATCGAGTACGATGCGGGCCGCGCCGACCTCGCGCGCCGCAAGGGGCATTCGGTGCTGATCGGGAATTTCCTCGAACAGCCCGCGCAGCCGAGCTTCGATTTCGTGGTGATGAACCCGCCTTTCTACGGTCGGCACTACAAGAAGCATCTGGATCACGCGCGCGAGTTCCTGCGCCCCGGCGGAACCCTTGCCTGCATCCTGCCCGCCAGTGCCCATTACGACCACGGCAACAGCATCGGAACCTGGCACGACCTGCCCGTCGGCTCGTTCTGCGAAAGTGGAACCGGCGTGCCCACCGGCTTTTGCATCTGGCGCAAGCCCGGCTGATCCCGTCACGCGGCGGCCGCGCGATGCGCGGCCCCGCCTTCCCCTTTCCGATCACAAGCCCCGCCATGATCCAGCACATCGTCAACATCTCGGGCGGCAAGGACAGCGCCGCCTGCTATCTCCTCGCCCTTCACCGTGGCGTACCCTTCCGGGCCGTCATGGCCGATACCGGACACGAAGCGCCCGAGACCTATGAGTGGGTCGCGCGCCTGCCCGAGCGCACCGGCGGGCCGAAGGTCGAGCTGGTCCGGGCCGAGTTCGCATCGCGGTTCGCCGCGAAGCGCCGCACTATCGCGACCCGCTGGCGCGCGAACGGCATTGCCGAGGTCCGCATCGAGCGCGCCCTCGACCTGCTGCACCCCACCGGCATCCCCTTCCTCGATCTATGCATGATCAAAGGACGCTTCCCCTCGGTGAAGGCTCGCTTCTGCACCGAGGAGCTGAAGGCCATTCCCATCGACACCCAGATCGTGCGGCCCGCCCGGCTACGATCCGGCGTCATCCGCTGGCAGGGCGAACGCTGCGACGAAAGCCCCGCGCGGCGCGGGCTCCCTCGGACCCACATCGTCCGCGAGCGCGGACTGCACAGAATGGTTCTCTACCGCCCGATCCGCGCTTGGTCCCGGTCAAACGTCTTCGAGCTGCACCGGCTGTTCGGTCTCGATCCCAATCCGCTCTATGCGCGCGGCTTCGATCGCGTCGGCTGCTTCCCCTGCATTATGGAGAGCAAGAAGGGGCTCAGCGTCCTCGCGCGCCATCACCCCGAAGCCGTCGCGCGCCCCGGAGTGGGAGGCGCTGGTAGCCGATGTCTCGAAGCGCGGGGCCACGACTTTCTTCGGCCCCAAGACCATCCCGCACGGCCCTGACGCGCAAGGCCGACACCCCGGCGCGGCTCAGGTCTTCGCATGGTCCGGCACCACCCGCTGCGATGCGGCCGCGCCGTAGGACCGTGATGCAGGAGCCATGTGTTCGAGCCAGTACGCCCTTTGCGAGTGAGTGAACTCAAAACAAAATTATGAATTATGCCTCAAGAGAAGTGTCAAGAGATAGCATTATCCAAACCATTTCAACGCCACTATATAAGATTCCGTCGTGCATCCAGGTATCGCCATTTAGATCTGGTTCGTGGAGAGTGGAATCTTGATTCCAAATATCATCATTCCAAATATAATCTTTATCCGAGTATTCGATTATAAGTAGATCTGAACTGCCATTCATGACTACATTCGTCAATGAATGATTTCCGAAATCTGGGTTGCCAAATGAGGTATAGGTCCCGTTACCATTTGACACAAAGGTCGTGTTTGCCGCGGGATCGTTCAGTTCTAAAACTTCTACGTCGATCAAAGCTACGTAATCATAGTTTGAGACGCCACCTCCTTGGCCGAAGAATGCTCGACCCTGCTCAATGTTTAGGATTGCACTTTCATTTGTTTTAGCAATATCAATCCCTTCACCGCCGTCAATAATACGGTAACGATTGCTCAGGTCACCTGAAAATACTACGCCTTCTCCAGTATTGAATTGGAACTCATCATCTCCGGCTCCCCCCTCAATCGTTCGAGTATCATCTGCCACAATCATCACGTCATTGCGATTGGTGCCTATAACGTGTTCGAAGTCTTTGAACGTCGTAACGGTACCGTCACTGGTTCCAAGCGTATAAAACTCGAACTCATCCTTTCCTATCTCGATTCCCGAATTCGCTGAGGTCTCAAATTCGTAATGAGAAAAGTCTAGGATATCGCCATCTGCTGGTCTGGCACCGTCATGTCCACCTGCATCAATTACCGACGCCTTCTGGATTAGACCATCTATATCGCCCCGAATAATCGCGCGATCATCAGCGACCGTCATTTCGACTTGCTCTACATCATACAGATCATCGTAAGCGTTCAATGCGTAGTCGATCTCTGATCCCAGAAGTTTAAAAACTTTCTCCTGTGAGCCGGCACCCGGGACGAAACTAGTCCACTCCCAAACGACCGCCTTGCTCAAACCCTCGTATTTCACGACGTCTATCCCATCTCCGCCATCAATTAGATGCTGACGGACGACATAGTCCGAAACATAGATAGTATCCTGACCATCCGCCGCAATTATATGGCTGTCATCATCGCTAGTAGTGAATGCTCCATTGGAGTTTTTCTGATCCATTTTGATAGTGCTTCCTCCAGAAAGTACTGAAAGGGACAGATCCGAAACCTCAATAGGCCGATTGTATTTTTGGAAGTACACTGCTTGACCCTCCGCATATGCAAGCGCGCTAGTCGCTGCGCCCTCTGCGGCATCCCATATTCCCTGTTCAAAAAATTGCTCGCCAAGCTCCCCAAACCCATCCGGCGAAATCTCGATACCTGCGGCCGCGGCGGACTTTATCAGCGCCATCAAATCGTAGCTGTCGGTAGGGTCTTCGAGAATGTTCTGGCTGAAAAACGAACGGACGCCCAGAGGGACCATCAAGAAGTTGCCTGACCAAATCGCGGGATCGTCACTAAAGGCAGCGAGGGCTTCCAAGGCTTTAGTCGCATCATGCTCGCCGATCTGTTCAAGGCTCGGTAGCGCTCCTGTTGCTAAGATATCGGCCACCACAGTACTTGCAATTGCGTCGGACGCTTCATCCAGCAGCGCCGGCGATAGAGCCTGGCCGGTCCGTATCTCCACTTGGGAAGACGTATAAGTCCGGATCAGATCTGACGCCGGGCCTTCTCCGCGATTGGTGAGGCGCGCCGCAGAAAACCAGGCAATCGTGTTGCCGGGTGCCGAATTCCCGTACACATCTGTGTCTTTGATGTACGTGTAAATCAGGTCATAGGCGTCAGCAAAAGGCTTTTCTGCATCCTGATTCAGCGATGCGGCTTCGATGGCATCAAGTTGATCTTGCGAGAAAACAAACATTGGCTTCACCTCTAGGTTGTGCGATTCTGACCATCCCACAAAGGGGGGATCATGACGAGCTTTGTTGTATCTGGGTCTGCTGTGAAACTGGCTTGCCTTGTACTGCTTGGCTGCAGCTCAATGGCCACCGCCCAAAATGACTTTCCCGGGCTGCCCTTCGGAACGGAAATCATCGAGATGGGCGGACACCAGCTTCGAATTGCCACCCCTGGGAATGCCGGTCTGCGGGAAGAGCCGTACTCGCTCTCTAACACTATGGGTGTTAATGGTTTTTACGATGGTAACGGTTTGGAGTCGGCGTTTCTTATCGGATCCGTTTTTCTTGAAATCCCGACGGATTATTTTTTAAGGAACTACAATAACGGCCACCCTCGCTTTACGCATCGTCGTGACGAGACTATTGCTGGCTATACGGTCCGGTCGAGCGCACCTGTCACCAGATTTTTCTTATTTGAATCCAGCGAAATTGATGGGTATTTCGTTTGCACGACAAGAGACCTGCACGCGATAGAAATCGATGAAGGCACAATATTTAATCACTGCGATATCAATGTCGAGTATGGGAATCTATTTATAGATATTGATACTTATTTCGTAAGTGATATAAGTTTGCTTTGGCCAATTGCAGAGACAGCGGTAAAGATACTTGATCAATACAAGATTAAATGAGGCGCAGTTACTGTCGGTTGCATATGGATCAATTTCGAATATCTCGAATATCGGTAATTGAACCGGATATCTATCCAATTTTTATTGGACGGTAGCAATGCGTCAGTCGTTCCCGGTCTCGGCCGCACGAGATCGTATCGTCATCGCTGCGCTTAAACTAGGAACCTACTGCAGATTGCTTGAAAGGACGTCGATGTCAGCCTTCGGGCCAACGGAAAGAGTGTCCGACGGAGAGAGTGAAGCACCGTCATCTCTGCGATGAGTTCAAACGTTAGGCGGTAGACAGCATGATACTACGCGCTCCAACCATCGCGGATGTCGCTACCCCATTTGGTCGGTCCGACTTCGAATGATGGTCCACCGCGAACCGGCGCTCTATCGCTATCAGCTCACGCGCGGCTTCGATCGCGTCGGCTGCTTCCCCTGCATCATGGACAGCAAGAAGGGGCTCAACGTCATCGCGCGCTACCACCCCGAAGTTGTCGCGCGCCTTCTGGAATGGGAGGCGCTAGTGGCGGATGTCTCGAAGCGGGGGGCCGCCACCTTCTTCGGACCCAAGACCACACGGCCCGGATGCACGAGGCTGACACCCAGGCGCGGATCGGGTCTTCGCATGGTCTGGCACCACCCGCCGCGATGCGGCCGCGCCGTAGGACCGCGATGCCGGAGCAATGTGTTCGAGCCAGTACGCGCTTTGCGAATGACAGAGCCAGCAACTTTCTTGGCTCACCGGACATTATATCCTATAGATAGTTCATGGGCGATGAAGCCTGCCACGACAGGATAATCGACATAACCGACAAGGACATCTACGAGATCGAGCTTATCAAGGCCCAGACCGCGCTCGCGCTGAAACAGGCGCAGACCGAGTTCTGGAAGATCGGCATCGCCACCACGGTTGCAGGTGCGGCCATCGGTGGCGTCATGGTCCGCGCTCTCTTTTGACACCTGACGAGTTCAAAGCCGCCCGGCAATCGCTGGGCCTTTCCCAGCGCGACCTCGCGGCGCGCTGGAGCATGGGCCGCAATGGCGAGCGCACCATCCGCCGATGGGAACAGGGCGATGTGCCGGTCAATCCTATCGCGGCTTACTGCATCACGCTTATGATCGACCATCAGCCCTCTATCTCTTCGTCCTGATCCTGCAATGGTGATCCGCGCACAAGCGCGGATCGAGGAGGGCAGGGGACCGGCCCGCCTCCGCTGACGCTCCGGTCGGGCCGGACACTTTTCCCATTCCTGGTCTTGCGGATCGGTGAGGCCGATCCGCTCTTAGGGGCGCTGCCCCTCGCGGGGTCAACCCAAATAGACGGGGCCGTGTCCTCGCCCCGATGGGGCTGCGGGCCGCACCACCCCCGTCGATTTGCGCTGACCTGTGCGCACCCCGGACTTCGCCAGTCGGTCAGGTTTTAGAGACGACGCCCTTTCAGGGCTCGGCTCAAAACCCGCCCCAGAAGGGGCACCCATCAGACCGATCCCAACGGGGAAACCGACATGGCAAAATTCGATATTCATCAGGAAGTCACCGACCGCATCATCGCAGCACTGGAAGACGGCAAGACGCCGTGGCAGTGCCCGTGGGTCGGCGGCGGCTCCACCATGCCGCTGCGCGCGACCGGCCAAGCCTATCGCGGCGTCAATGTGCTCATGCTCTGGGCGCGCGCCATGCAGGACGGCTACACCGCCCGGCGCTGGTTCACCTTCAAGCAGGCGAAGGAGCTGGGCGCGCAGGTTCGTAAAGGCGAGAAGGGATGCAAGGTCGTCTACTACAAGGTCGCCGAGCGCGAGCGCGAGGACGGCACCGAGGCGCGTATCCCCTTCCTCAAATCCTACACTGTGTTCAACGCCGAGCAGATCGACGGCCTTCCCGAGACCTGCGCGAACGACGCCGCCGAGATCCCCTTGCCCGGCACCACCGTTTCCGAGAGCCTGCAAGGCTTCTTCCGTCGTGCGGGCGTGACCCTCGACCACAGCGACGAGCGCCGCGCCTATTACGACATCAAGGCCGACCGGGTGCACATGCCCAACCCCGAGACTTTCCACAGCGAGCAGGGGTATTTCGCGACGCTGGCCCATGAGAGCGTCCACTGGACGGGCGCGGCGTCCCGCCTCGACAGGTTCCAGACCTTCAACACAAAGAAGGACCTCGCTCGCGAGGAGCTGGTCGCCGAGATCGGCGCGGCCATGCTCTGCGCCATGCTCGGGATCGAGAACGACTACGACCAGAACGCCGCCTATCTCGACAGCTGGCTCGACTGTCTGCGCGAGGACAAGCGCGCGATCTTCAAAGCTGCGACCGCCGCGCAAGCGGGTGCGGATTTCGTGATGGAGGCCGCAGACGCCGCTCTTGTGCTCGGGGAAGCCGCCTGACACGGACCCCATCGGCCCCGGCAGCAGTCGGGGCCAGTTCCTCCGAACGGTCGGGCCACCGGCTCGCTGCTGGCCCGGCACCCTTACTGACGCCTCCCCAAGGGGGAGGCGCGAGCCGATCAAAAAAGTCCAGGGAGGTGGACAGGGAAGCAGACCGGCTCGCGCCTTATGCGCAGGGGCAGAAGAGGGGGGACTGCCCTGCGCGATCTGTCTACCCGAGCAGCTGCGAAGCGCAAGACAGCTATCGTCTCGATTTCGATGCAAATCCGCACATTCCAGCCTCGTGCAACGGAGACCCGCGCCAGACGCGCGGGTCGCGCCTAAGCTGGGCGCGCGGCCCCGGCCTGGCGGCGTGGGGCCGCGCGCGATGGTCCGGGTGGGGAAGTGTCTGCGTGGGGCGGGTCGGGCCTCCGGAACAGGCGGAGAGCGGTCGAGCCCGCAGCTCCCCGCTCGATCTCCATGCACCTCCTTCGCGCGCCGCACAAACGATCTCTTGAAGGGTCGGCACTGGCCCGAGCGTCTTCCGCGCTGCCGCCCTCCCCGGTCTCCTTGCGGGTGCGGCTTCGCTTTAGCCGTTGCGCCTGGTGCGGGCGGCGGGTGGTGCCCCGTCCTCTCGATCGGATCGCGGAGCCGCGTCGCCTGGGCAAGGCCCCTCCCTGTTTCTCTGAGACGCATATCTGGCGGACCTCGGGTCGGCAGCAAGCACGAAACCACCCCTTCGGGCCTGCGGTTTCCACGGCGCACGCGCCGCGGACCCTCCGCTTTCGTGCTTGCTCCCGCCCCTTGACCGGTCCGCCCCTTCGATCTGCGTCGAAACAGAAAGGAACCTCACCATGGCGACCACCTACTACACCGCGACCGTCCCCTTCGAAGACAGCAAGGGCAACACCCGCTACCGCCGCGTCGGCGCCCTCTTCGAGAACACCCGCAAGGAGACCGGGGAGGTCTACTTCAGCCTCAAGCTCGACTTCGCGGTTGCCGTCAAAGAGATCGTCTGCTTCGCGCCGAACGCGAAGGAGGGACAGGACGACACCTGACGGGACAGGCGGGGCGGCCTCGGCCGCCCCGCCTTCGTCCTGTTCGCCCCGACCCGCCGGGCACCGCGTTCTCCGGGCCGGGACTGTGACCACGGCCCGGAGAACGTCGATGACCCGGACTTGGCAGCATATCGACTCTACAACCTTCGGTGGTTCTGTGCTCTGCAATTCTGCCCGACGTGATGTCGGATAGTCTGGCTTTCCGGCACTTGAGCCGTGTCAGCAACAGCTCGGCAAGTTTGGTCAGACGGGGCTCTCCCGCGCCAAGGCACGGGACCGGGCTCTAGTCGGCTTCGCCTCCCGAAGCCCCGCAGCGCCCTCCGGCCGATCCCGACGGCCTCACGGCCTTCCGCCCGGCAACGTCTCGCCACGGCGAGCCGCCCCCGGACGGGCGGGACCTGGCCGGATGACGCCACGGGTCTTCGCCCATTCGGGTTTCGATCCCTGAGCCGGGCACCGGCGCGCCTCGATGTCGATGCCGGCACCAGGTTCCAGCCGGCGGGATGACGATGGAGATCCGCGCGAGGGCCCGCGGATCGAGGGGAAGGGGTCGGGGACGCCTGCGCCGTGACGGCTTCGGCCTCCCCGCCAACTATTCCGTTTTCTTCTATCCGCCCACCATCGCCGGGGCCGTCGGTCAATCGGCAAGCGCCGCGCTCGCGCGCGGCGTCTCCGGCCCTCCCGTGTTGCCGGTGCCAGGGCACCGGCTGCCCGCTCCTTCGGGCCTCCGACCGATGACAGACGGTCCCGTCGCCGTGGGTCGGGCTGACGCCCTCTCCCACTTGGTTCCGGAAACATGCGGGGCCTGTTTCCAGACCAGTGAAAGAGGCGTCGCACATCAGCGGATGTGGCCCAAGGCCGCAACCGGATCGCCACGAAGGAGACACCCATGTCCGATGCGGACCTCATGCCCAACCCTGAAACCGCTCTCGCCAACTGCGCCATCCTGCGCGCGCAGAACGATGCCTTCCGCACGTCGCTCGGCACCGATCCCCGTTACCAGGGTCGCGTGATGATGACCCCCGGTATCCTTCAGCTGTCCCCAGAGGCGCAAGAGCGCGCCTGGGACGCGATCGTCGAGGAGTCCGTGTTCGATGACAATGACCCGTTCGAGGAACACGGCTCGGGTTCGGTTGAGGTCACGATCGAGCAGGGGCCGGTAACGCTTTGTTGGAAGATCGACTGCTACGACCTCGCCTATGAGTTCGGCTCCGAAGACCCGACTGATCCCGGCCGCACCCGTCGCGTCCTCACCCTCTGTTTCCCCAGCGAATACTGAGGAAGGGCGCGCCATGCTGATCCAATCCATCCATGCACCGAGCCGCGCTGGCGGGTTCGAGTGGAACGACCATGCCGGGCTTCATGCCTTCTTCACCAGCGGGTCGCGCGCCAGCCGAGGACAGCGCGGACCAAGCTCTCTCATCCTCGACCTCACCGAGGAAGACATCGAGGACCTGATCGACCTTCTCTGGAAAGGCTACTTCCCCGTCTCGCGTGAGGTCGGCGTCTCGATCGCGCGGCAGAAGAGCATTGCCGAGGAGAACCGTGGCCGCGACCGGGGAATGTGCGATTGGGCGCTGAAAATCCTGCGCTCCGGTGGCATTGTCACCTACACGGCAAGCTGGGGGACGAAATGACCGCCGAGATCACCTATTCCGAAAACGAAAAGGGGGGCCGCCAGCGGTCGCTCTATGTCGTCGCCAGCGATCAGGCCACTTGGCTGCATTTTCTACGCGATGATCAGATCATCGAACTGACACCGCGCGATGCGGAGTTCCTGATGCGCGGCTTCGCCGCCCTCATCGGCGACGTGCCCCGGCTCCTCGGCCGCGTGGACGGCAACCCGCTGTCGAATGGTCCGGCAGACCGGACGGCAGCCGCGCCGATCGACAGGGTGGACGCAAAGGCTGATCCCGAAGCCAAGGCAGTGTCCACGCAAGGGGATCGCCCAGGACGAGCGGGTGCACGCTGGACCGAGGAAGAGGAGGACCGGATGCGGGAGCTCCTGCAAGAGCATGGCAACGACATCAACGCCATCTCGAAGGCGCTCGACCGTACCCCCTCCAGCATCACCAGCCGCCTTCTCAAGATCGGCTGGGTCAGCATCGCGCTCGACCGGGACAAGATCTTCGGGGAGGCGGCGGAAGAGAGCGAGTGAACAGTTACTATGCGGACAAAGCCGCTTTTATATGTCGTAGCTCATATGTCCGCTTCTGCGATTCAAAAGCGTCGACGGCATGCGTCCACGCATAGGCGGGCAGTTCGACGCGGCTAGCACTTGCCCTTCGTTTGCTTGGACAGCAGGATCGCCAGAACGATGGCGGCGGCGAGACCGGCGGTCCCTACGAGATATTGCTGTCCCACACCACTTGTAAGTCGGCTGGGCTATCCGGGTCGATATCTTCTTGAAGGACTGAGCGATGCCCCTGATTCTTCAAATCTTCCTCGGCGCTGCAATCGGTTTTGTCCTGGGCATCGGCCTTGTTTATGCCGCCCATCCCTTCACGCAGCGCGTGTGGCGCTTGAGGTTTCGGGCCATTGTCCGTTCTGTTCGTGGTGGTAGCGGGTAATGCGTTGGCTGACTAATACACGTGTTTTGTAGATCGCTAGTGGCCTCGCCAATAGGCCGCGCACCACGACTGCCGAGGCTGCCCCGCAGGATCAGTGAGCGGGTCCGGCTCGGCCGGGGGACCCGGCCGACGCGCAGTCGCGCGGTGTTGTCCTGCTGCCTCCCGCGGTGACGGCCGACCCTGCGCCTGGCCGGTCCCGGCCCTGCACTCCGGTCGGAACGAGCAAGCTCGCCCCTCCCTCCATTCCGTGCCGGTCCTCGCCCTGTCGCCGGGCCAGTGCCGCCACCAGCTGACCGGGCTGGCACCACACACATTTCGCAAGCCTATCCTCCGGATGCGCCCCGGAATCGCGCCGCGTCAAGGATCGCAAAACTCTTCGGCACCGGCAGCGCGCGCATCGAGGTCGCGCCGATCGTCGAGGTCGCGGCGAGTGCAGCGGGATCTCGTGGAAGACTTTTCCGCCCAGCGGAGCTGGCGCCTTCGGCGTCCCTGACCCGACCCGATTCCGCGTCGGGGGGAGGGGCAGGCTCGCGCAATGGTGCGGGGGCCTCTCACCATACGAGACACCGACATGCCGAAACTCAGCTTCATCACGCCCGCCAACTGGATCGTCCTGGGCACGCTGACCACACTGCTGATCGTGCAACTGATCTGACATCGAGCCGGAGCCTTCGGGCTCCGGCCGCTTCGCGTTCGATGCGACGGTGCAAAGGACCACGGGTGGCGAGAATTGGAGAGCGCGGGACACGCGGAACGGGCCTTCGGCCCGCCCTCCGGGTAGGTATTCCGCGTGGGACCAAGTCGGAGACGCCGCGCCTCCGGCGCTGAGTGTGGCCGGCGGCATCGCGGGATTCAGCCATTGCGCGGAAGATCTGCTGAGATGGGGGCGAGGATGATCTACCGTCCCGACTTCAAGTCCGAACTGGAAAGCTGCGTCTCGGCGATTTCGATCATGCGCTCGAAGACGCTGATCTTGGTCTCACGCGGAAAGTGCTCTCGGCAGATCGCCTCGAACCGATCGGCATACTCCTGGGTGCACCGGAAATAGAGGCGCGCGCGTGAGCCGCTTTCGTCAGCGGACGGTTCCGGTTTCTTAGCAGGGGGGGTCGTCCGTGCCGCCGGTACGGCGGCATCGGTCTTGGTTTCCTCTCCCGGCGGTGGCGGCAGGTTCTCGAAGCCTGCGGGCTTCGGCTTGGGCCGGTCGAATTTCGTCATGTCGAACTTCTCGCTCATACTGCCTCCTGTTCTTCTTGACTGAACGATCGCCCAAAGGCTTCCGCGAGTGCTGGCAGCAGGAGAGCTGCCGCCTCACGCGCCCTGTCCTGTCCTCCGACATCCGAATGGTTCGGCAGGTCTTGCAGCAAGCATCCCGACTGGTAGGCCGCGCGGAAGGCGGCCTTGTCGTAGAGGCGCAGCTTGCAGACGGGCAGATCGCTTGCTTCGAGCTGTTCCTTGATGCGCCGCTCCACCTTGTCCTCGATTGTGGCGGAGGTCCGCACGCGAATGGCGACGGTCGGGATATGGCGGCGCTGCTGTTCCATGACGTCGCGGACGAAGGAGTGTGCTTTCAACCCTTCTTCGAGATCCTGCTGACCGCTCTGAATCGGGATGATGACCATATCGCTGCGGGCTATCGCGAAGGTGCCCTGGACGTTGTTCGTGCCCTCGGTATCGACGATCACGACATCGGCCAACTCGCGGGCTTCGGCAATGGTGCGGCTGATCGTGGAGCCATCCGACTTTTCATCGAACAGGATGTGCAGCCCGTCGATCCCTTCCAAATGACCGTGGGACTGCCAGGTCTGAAGAGGCGCGTTGGGGTCGGCGTCGATCAGACAGACGCTTGCGCCCTGACGGATCAATTCGGAGGCGATGACGATCGCAGTCGTTGTCTTCCCCGCACCTCCCTTGCTCGAATACAGCGTCCAGACCTTGCCCATTACGGCGGTGCCTCCCTCATGTTGATCGCGTACAGGCAGAAGATGCCACAGCGAGGTGGCCGAAGCCACCTCTTGCCACCTCTTGCCGCCTAAAGCCACCTTCGGCCACCTGTTGCCACCTTTAGGCGGCTTCGGCCACCGGGAGCCACCTCTTGCCGCCGTCGGCCACCTAATGCCGCCTCCTGCCGCCTTGAGCCACCTGCGGCCACCTCTTGCCGCTTGCCAAGCGTCTCGCTTGACAATTCGTCGGACAAATCACCCGTCATTCTGCCGGGCAATTTGTCTGACGTACCGCCACTGATCGAGGTCGCGTCTCGGGTCGGCCGTCGGGCCAAGCCCATGCGTATCTTTCCTCCGGTCTGTTCGGTCGCGGAGCTCCCGAACCCCCGCTTTGCGATACGGAGCCGACCGTTGGTCGGCCCGCCTTTGGTTGGTCCGCTTCGCCCTCGCGCGCTTCGGTCCCGAAGCGGACAGGCGGCGGAGCCGCCATCCGTCCAATGTCGGCGAAAGCTGAAAATTGGAAAGGCACGCTTATACTCAAACCTTGCGGTTCGAGTGATTGGATGGCACGGTGATCGCGAGCACTCAGAAGGCCAAGGCAGTGGCGATCTATCATTTCAATGTTCGGGTGATCGGGCGGACGACCGGCGGCAACGCTGTCGCCTCCGCTGCGTATCGTCACGGAACAAGAATGGTCGATGATCTCAACGGGCGCACTCGGGACTATTCGGGCAAAGCGGATGAAGTGGCCCATGCCGAAATCGGCCTTCCTGAGAACGCTCCTGAATGGGCCAGAGCTGCCTATGGTGGGCAGGATGCAACTGCTGCATCGGCTCGTCTCTGGAGCGACACGGAGGGCGTCGAGAACCAGACGCGACACCCCGGCCGCGCCCAGCTCGCACGGTCCTTCACCATCTCGTTGCCAATCGAATTGACGCTCGATCAGCAGATCGAGCTTGGCCGCGACTTCATCAAGCAGGAGATGACGGATCGCGGGATGGTGGCGGATTGGGTGATCCATGCCAAAGAAGGCAATCCGCACATGCACGTCATGGTCTCCATGCGAACGCTTGGCGACGAAGGGTGGGGGCCGAAGGAGCGGGTCTGGAACCAGCGCGGGTTTCTTCGACAGTGGCGCTTCGCCTGGGCGGAACTTGCCAATCTCGCGCTGGAGCGGGCAGGTCACGAGGCGCGGATCGACGCGCGCTCGCTGGCCGATCAGGGAATTGCCTTGGAGGCGTCTCATCAGTTCACCCATGCGGCAGATACCGTCGAGGCGAGCGGTGAAATGGCAGAAACCCGCGCCAAGGCTCAGGAGATCGCGTTGCGCAACGCGCAGTACCTGCGCGCGAACCCCGAACACATGCTGGTGGTGATGGCGGCGTCGAAGCCGGTCTTCTCGGAGGCCGAGCTGCGCGCGGCGACGGGCAAGCGGGTCGATGCGGTGCTCGGGCCGGAGGCGACGGAGGCGATCGTGACGGCGGCACTGGCCTCGGGCGAGCTGGTGGCGCTTGATCGTGAGGGGCCGCAGGGCGAGGTGCTTCACACGTCCCGCGTGCAGGTCGAGATGGAGGCGCGGCTGGTCGAGGACGCGCTGCGGCTCAGCGGTGAGCGGATCGACCTCACGGCGGCGGATGCGCTGGGGTCGGAGCGGATCAACTCGGGCAAGTGGATTTTCCCCGATGTCACCGCGCTCAGCGAGGACCAGAAGCGCGCTGTCAGCGAAATGATGTCGGGCCAGCGGCTGTCGCTGGTGACGGGTCATGCCGGGGCGGGCAAGACCCATGCGATCGCGGTGGCGGCGGATATGTGGCGCCTGCGCGGCTGGCAGGTGCTGGGCGGGGCGCTGTCGGGCAAGGCGGCGGCGGAGCTGGCCGCGGTGCCGTCGATCGAGGCGGGGACGCTCGCGCAATGGGAGGCGCGCTTCGCCTCCGGCGCGCTGCCGCAGCGGGGCCGCTTCGTTTTCGTGCTCGACGAGGCGGGCATGGTGGGGGCGGCGGCCTGGGCGCGCCTTCAGGCGCGGGTCGATGCGATGGGCGGCAAGCTGGTCGCCGTGGGCGACGGGGAGCAGTTGCAGCCGGTCTCGGACGGCTCGGCCTTCCGCTCGATCGAGGCGCAGACGGGCTCGACGGTAATTGAGCATATCCGGCGCCAGTCGCAGGAGGCGCACCGGGAGGCTACGCGGGCCTTCGCGACGGGCGACGCGCGGGCGGCGCTCGCGACCTACCAGGCCGAGGGAGCGATCCGCTGGAAGACCAGCACCGGGGCGGCGATCGCGGATCTGTCGCATCGCTATGTCAGCGAGGGCAAGACGGGCGAGACGAGGATCGCGCTCGCCTGGACCAATCGCGAGGTGGCGCTTCTCAATGCGGCGATCCGCATGGAGGCGGCATCGCGCGGGCAGGTGGATCTCTCCGAGCAGATGGCCTTCCGCCAGCGCGACGGGCGCGAGGTCGAGATCGCCAAGGGCGACCGGGTGCGGTTCACGCGGTCCTGGCGCGAGGGCGGCGTGACGCGCTCGACCTTTGCAACGATCGAGGCGATCGAGGCAGGCAAGCTCAAATTGCGGATCGACGGGTCGGGGGTAGAGCGCACGCTCGATCCCGCCACCTTCGCGGCGCTCGATTACGGCTATGCCGCGACGGTGCACAAGGCGCAGGGCATGAGCGTCGATCACGCGCATGTGCTGGCCTCGCCCGGCATGAACAAGCACCTGGTCTACGTGGCGATGTCGCGGCATCGCGAGAGCGTCGCGCTCTACGTTCCGCAGGACCGGATCTCTGACTTGGCCGCGCTGGAGCGGATCGCGCAGCGGTCGGGCCATGTCGATCTGGCGGAGGTCGCGGGCGAGGCCAGCCAGTCGCTGCGCAGCCTGACGCCGCAGCTCGACGAGGTGGATGCAGGGTTGGCCGCGCGGCAGGATGCAAAGCCGCTGCGGGATCGCGAGGCGGTGATCGAGGCGGGCGATGCGGAGATCGTGCAGGTCTCGGCGCGGGCCTCAGGGCTGCTGGCGGCCGAGTGGCAGTCGGGCGATCCGGTCACGCCCGAGGGCGATCCGCGCGGCTATGTCGAGACCCCCGAGCGGGTGGTGGAGGATCTGCTGGCCGAGCGGTCGGTGATCCGGGCGGCGGATGTGGCCGAGCGGCTGAGCGCGGTGGTGGCCGAGCCCGACGCGTTCCGCCGACTCTTCGCCGAAGCCATGTCGCATGACGATCTGATCGTGCTCGCGGAGCGGGACGGGCAGGGCGGGGGCCGGGTCTATTCCTCGCTGCCGCATATCGAGCGGGAGACGGCGATGGCCGACCGGGCTGGGCGGCTGGCGATGGCGCGCGGCGCGGGCCAGGTCCGCGTGGCCGAGCGCGTCATCGCGCGCGCGACCCAGCGCAGCTTCGGGCGGCTCAGCGGCGAGCAGGAGGCGGCGCTGCGCCATGTGACGGCGCCGGGGCGGCTGGCGCTGGTCACGGGTCTCGCGGGCTCGGGCAAATCCTCGATGCTCGACGCGGTGCGCGAGGTGCATGAGACGGTCTATGGCGAGCAGGGCGGTCGCGTGATCGGGACCGCGCTTGCGGGCCGGGCCGCCGCGGCGCTGGAGGACAGCTCCGGCATTCGCTCGCGCTCGCTCGCCGCCCTGATGACGGCCCTCGACGAAGAGCGGATGGTTCTCGGCCCGCGCGACATGGTGGTGCTCGACGAGGCGGGCATGATCGACGCGCGCGCCTTCGACGATCTCCTGATGCGGATCGAGCGGTCGGGGGCGAAGCTGGTGGCCGTGGGCGATCCGGGCCAGTTGCAGCCGCTGCGGCCGGGCGGCGCGTTCCGCGCGCTGGTGGACCGGATCGGCGCGGTGGAACTGACCGAGATCCGGCGGCAGGCGGACGAGACCCATGCGAAGGCGGTGCGCGCGCTCTCGCCGGGCGGGCAGGGGGTCGAGGCGGCGGTCGAAGCCTGGGAGCGGGCGGGCGTGCTCGTTCCCGCCGGAACGGCGGAAGCGGCGCACGACAGTCTGGTGACGAGCTGGCTGGCCGACCCGGCGCAGGACAAGGTGGCGCTCGCCCATGCGCGGGCCGATGTGGAGCGGATCAACCGCGCGATCCGGGGGCGCGAGGCTGCGCGGGACGCGGACATCGCCGAAGCCGCCGGGCGGGCAGCGCCCGAGGTGCTGCGCCTGACCCGCGCGGACGGGGCGGAACTGGATCTCGGTGTCGGCACGCGCGTCCTCTTCACCGCGAACGATCATGGCCGGGGGCTGCTCAACGGGATGCAGGGGCAAGTGGTCGCGCTCGATGCGCGGGACGGGTCGGCGAGCATCCGCGTGGGGCAGGGGGCCGAGGCGCGGCATGTGAAGGTGACGGCCCAAGACGGGGCGTCGCTCGACTATGGCTATGCAATGACGGTGCACCGGGCGCAGGGTCTGACGGTGGACAGCGCGCATGTACTGATGTCGGGCGGCTATGACCGGCACCTGACGCTGGTGGGGCTGTCGCGGCATCGCGACCGGCTGAAGGTCTATATGCCACGCGGGGCGGAGACGGCGCGGGCCTGGTTCACGGGGCTCGCGGCGCGCGACCGCTCGGCCGGATCGGTGCTCGATCACGGCTTCGACCGCGACCGCGGGCTGGTGCAGGCCCAGGCAACGCAAGCCCCGGAGGCGACGGCCTTGCCGCGGTCGGTGACGCGCGCGCTCGACCGCATCCGCGGCGTGGCTCAGCTGCATATGCCCGACACGCAAGCGATCGGGCGGGCGCTGCGCGCGGCCCCCGGCCTTCCGGCGCGCTCGCTGCGGCTGGGGCTGAAGACGATCGGCAACGAGAGCGAGGAGCAGGCGAGCCGAATGCTGCTGCGCGCGATGCTGGCGCAGATGAAGTCGAAGCCGGTGGTGGAGCGACTGCCCGAGAAGGAGGTGAAGGTGCGCGAAGAGGGATTGATCGGGCGCGCCCGCGACGCGGCGGCGGCGCGCGAAGCGGACCAGGCGCTCAAGACCCGGCTCGACGGGGCGATGGCGATGGTGCAGCTCGTCACACGCGAGGTCTTGCCGAACGATCCGATCCACGACACGGCGCTGCATCGCGATGCCTACCAGCTGATCGGGGCGCTCGACGATCAGACCAAGCAGATCGCGGCGCTGCCACGCGCGGAGCGCGACCGGGTGAACGGTGCCATCGCGAAGCGGGTCGGCGAGATCGTCGAGGCGCGGCGGCGGGATCAGGTCGGAGTGCGGATCCTCGGAGAGATGGGATATTCGCAGAAGCTCGCGCGCATTCATCTGAAGGACCCACAGTTGTCGGGCGTGAAAGCGCAGGACAAGGTCATCTTCAAGGATGCCCTGAATTCGGCTTTGAAGACGACGGGACGGGCGGTTCCGACCGAGATCGACCGTCTGGTCGCTCTCGCCGAAACCCGACGGGATGCGCTTACGACGGAACAGCAGCGTCTCACCCGCGCGCTTGGCACCGCTGCGCGGCAGGGCGTGTTCGAGGCGGGCGCGACCGTCACCGAGGTCCGGGCGCGGGTGGCCGAGGAGCTGGCCTCGGGCAAGGCGCTCGATCCGACGCGCTTCACTCGTGATCTTCTGTCCTCGCATACGCTGCGCGAGGTCGGCGCGCTGGCGACGAAGGATGGCAAGCTGCCCGCCTCGCTCGGCCATATCGACACCGCCGCGCAGAAACGGGCGCATGACGCGATGCGCCGTCTGCCGGAGAACCAGCGCGGCTTGGGCAACATCGTGGGGATAGCCGCCCAGGCGTTCAAACAGGCGATCGCAGATATGGGATGGGGGATGGGCCGATGAACCGGGATTGGTTAGAGGGACTGGTGATTGCGGGATTGTGGGTCTGTGGCGGCCTTCCACTTGTGATGGCCCTCTACACGCTGGTCGCGTTCAATCCGGATAGTTGGAGCGGGAGACGGATTTACTGGAACTTCACGGACTGGCCTGTCATGGTCGGCCTCGGGCTGTTGTCGGTCTTCGTCCTGATCTCGGCGTTCCGTCGAGTCGACCGCGACAGCCCACTTCAAGGCGGACTGGTGATTGCGGGCTGGGGGGCGATGCTTCTCGCAAGCCCGGCGGTCGATCTCAATCTGGCCGGGCGGCTGAGCTTTGCCTGGTTCGGACGTATCATGGAGGCGGTGATCCCGGCGCTGCTGCGCGGCGGGCGGATCGCGCCGGAATATTATTCGGTAGTCGCGGTCGGGACGCTCGGTCTCCTCGCGCTCGTCGGTGGCGTGCTGCTGATCGTGATGGGGATCCTGCACCAGACGCAACGCTATGCGCAGCCCGACCAGGTGAAGAAGGTCCAACGCACGAAGCAGGCCCGCTGGGCGAAGGCAGCGGAGATCGACGAGGTGCTGGGCAAGACCGGCATCGTGGTCGGTGAACGGCTCAACCCGGCTGAGCGGCGCGGCCGCTTCGACCCGACGCGACCCGCGACCTGGGGGAAGCAGGGCAAGTCGCCGCTGATCCACCTCGATCCAAGCCGCGGCAACGGGCATATCCTCGCCTTCAGCTCCTCAGGCACCTACAAGACCACGGGGCTCGTTATTCCGAACGGTCTGACCTATCGTGACCAGATCGTCGTTATCGACCCCAAGGGTGAGATATTCGACGCCTGCGCCTCGTCGCGGCGGGCGATGGGGCGCAGACCCGTCCGGATCAGTACCGAGAACGGTCTCGATCCCTTCGCGCTGCTGCGTCCGCTGACGGCGGCCGATCCTGGGCTCTACCCGCAGCTCGCGGCGTTCCTGTTCAGCCCCAAGGGTCAGATGCGCAGCGTGGACGAGTTCTTCGAGGCGCATTCCAATAAACTCGCGGCTGCGCTGATCGCGCATTTCGATCGCGAAGGTGCGACGGATATTTCGCGCGAGATCTACCGGCTCATCAGCCGCGATAGCGACACCTTCTCCGAAGTCGTCGAAGCGATCGCGGCCGATGCAGAAGAAGCAGAGCTGGATCACATCGCCTTCCCGATGAACCAGTTTCGCGGGACCGGGCGGGAGCACACCTCGAACGAGGATACCAAGAAGACGCTCTCGAATGCGGTGGCCTTCGCCGCCTATCCGAACCTGCGGCAGTGGCTGCTACAGGGGCCGGGCGCGCCGACGGCCGAGGAGATCGTCGAAGGCAAGGTCGATCTCTTCATCACCATGCCCACCAATCAGATGAAGGCCCACGCCTCCGTCGTGCGGCTGATCCTCGGCGCTATCTACCTGCTGATCGAGCATCACGAAGGCATCGCCCGCTCGGGGCGGCACCGGCTCTTCATCCTCGACGAGGCGAATGCGCTCGGTCGAATGCCGATCCTGGAGTCGGCGCGAGACGAGGGCCGCGCGAAGGGTCTGCACATCATGCAGATCTTCCAGAGCTACCAGCAGCTCGTGCAAAACTACGGCCAAGACGGGGCCAGTGCCTGGGAGCAGGGCACCGATCTGCGGATCTGGGGTCCGGTCTCCGACATGCAGAGCGCGCGGGCGCTCGCTACGATGATCGGGCAGGAAAGCGTGAAAACCCGCTCGACCTCGACCCGCCATTCGAGCGCGCCCGGCTCGCCGATCTCCAACTCGGTCGGCGGCGGCACGTCGGATCAGCTGCGCGACATGGCCTTGATGGATGAGGCCGAGCTGCGCGCGCTGCCGCCCGAGACCACGATTCTGTTCCATACCGGGCTGCGGCCGCTGATCGCGTCGAAGGCGATCTGGTTCACGCGGCAGCCCTGGTTGAAGGCGAAGGAGGAAGCGGATCGGAAGTACGGGCAGGGCGACGTGGCCGCCCTGCCGCCGCCCGCGCCGGACGATCCTGCGGGAGAGCCCACCCCGCCCTCACCGCCGCCAGCGCCAACCCGGCCATCGCTGGGACGACGGGCGATGGCGGCGATGCTCGATCGAAAGGCGACGCCCCGACAGGAACCGACCGGCGCGGTGCCTGTGGCCCGCGCGCCGATCGTGCTGCCGTCTCAGGCAAGCGCGGTCCCCGCGCTCGATTCCGATGAGACGATGAAGAATGATGGGGAGGCAGGGGTGGAGACGCCCTTGGTCTCCGCATGGCCTGCCTCGGGGGCACCCCGGCCGATACAGATGCCGCCGCCAGATCCGGTTCCGCAGATCGAGGTGCAGCCAGAGGGTGAAGACCATCAGCCGGACGGCGAAGCCGGGAGCGACATCGAGGAACGGCAGATGGCAGAGGTCGCGCCACCAGCGGCGGCATCGACGGAGCCGACCGTTGCCCCACCCGGAAACCAAGACCCCCAAAACGCCATGCAGGCGCAGATCACGGCCATTCAAGATCAGCTTGCGGCCATTACCGCGACCCTTGAGCAGCTCAGCGTGACGGCAGCACCGGCTACGGCACCGATTAAGGCTGCGGAGCCATCATCGCCCGAAATTCTCTCGGCGACGATCGAGGTGCCAACCGAAGCGGAAACGGAGGCAGACGATGCGCCGATGCTCCCCTTCGACGGGCCGGTGGATAGGTTGATCGAGCCAGGCACTGCCTTCGAGGCCGAAGTCGTCAATGCCGAAACGGCCGATCCCGACGAGACCAGCAGTACGCTTGATGCCTCCGAGCTACTTGAAGAGCCGACATCGGCAGAACCTGAAACCACGAACCCGGAAATGTCCTCGCAAGACGAGGACGAAGCGCCGGTGAAGCCGCAGCCGGTAAAGCCTCAGAGCAAACCGGCACCGCCGAAGCCCGCCAAAAAACCGCGATCGTTCAAAAGCGAAAAGGCCGAGCTGGACGCGCTGGGACAAGAGCTTGGCTCGCAAGCGTCCTGGGCAGATGGTCTCGGTGTTCCCCTATACGAGAAGCGCACGACTGCGACCGATGACGAACCACCGGCCGATTCCCCTGCGAATGTCGGCCCCACCAAGAAAGAAACCAAACCGTCGCTGGATTTCGACCAGCTCATGAAGGATGCGGAACAGCGCACGCGCAATGACGCGCGTATCTCGGCTCTCCTCCATGAGCGGCGGGCGGTGTTTGCGAACTCGCCTGCGGCCCGTCTTGTCGCGTTGCTGCCGCCGCGGCCAGGTGCGGAAATCGGGTTCATCGAGGCGGACAGCCTGCCGGAAAGCGATGCACACCGGATGCAAGACTCGATCATCGTCAGCGATGATGAGCAGGTCTTCCGCTACATCCTGAACGATGCTAACGATCAGGTCATCGAGGCGATCGGGCCGCTGGAGATCACCGATAATGTGCGCCAGATGTTGCGCCCCGACACGATGGCGCGGATCCGGCAGGAGATTGCCAATCATGGGGTGGCATTCGCATGAGTCGGCCCGAGGACATTATCGCGCGGCTCGACGAGGAAATGGAGGCGACGCTCACTGAACAGGAGCTGCGCCTGATCCGGGCCGCGCACGAGACCGGCTTCCTCGACTTCCGCATGTCGCTCAAGGAACTGCGCGCGATGTTCAAGGCACACATCGCTAGTCTCGATGCCCCCAAACGCTCCAAGCTCAAGAGGATGAAGATGTCGAAGGAAGCCGCCGCGGCGCAGAAGCGCAAGGACGAGACCCGTATCAAGATTCTGCTCGGGGCCTACCTTCAGGCCCGCCTCGAACACTTCCCCGATCATCGAGAGGAGCTGCTGCGCGGGCTGGAGAGTTTCATTCGGTCAGACGAGCGGGAACACGCCGTCAGAAAGAACCTCGATTTGATGAAGGGGTATCTGTGATTGCAAAAGGCGTTGCCAAAACAAGGGGGGATGGATAGTGAACCGCCCCGGGTTTCCCGGAGGCTCCAGACTGTGAGAGGACGGAGCCATGGGAACGACATCAGCAAGGTATGCGCCTGAGGTGCGCGAAAGGGCGGTTCGGATGGTCGGCGACCACACGACCGATCATGCGAGCCAGTGGGCGGCGATCCAGTCGATTGCGCCGAAGATCGGCTGCACGTCGGAGACACTGAGAAGATGGGTTCGCGAGGCTGAGAAGGCAGCCGTGCCTGGAGCCGAGGCGCGAGCCGCGGAGGCGGCCGGGTGAAGGCGCTTGAGCGTGAGGTGCGGGATCTGCGCCAGGCCAACGAGATTCTGCGCAAGGCGAGCGCATATTTTGCCCCTTCCGTGCATGTGAACATGCACTGCCGGGCAGCGGGACGGAGCTCGACCGCCCACTGAAGCGATGATCGCGTTCATCGACGCGCATCGAGCGTCCTACGGGGTCGAGCCGATCTGCCGGTTGCTGCCGATCGCCCCATCGTTCTATCGCGCGCATCGGGCGCGGCAGGCCGACCCTTCTCGCCTCCCCGACCGCGCCAAGCGGGACGCCGAGCTGCAGGTCGAGATCGCGCGCGTCCATGCGGGGAACTTCGGCGTCTACGGCGCCCGGAAGGTCTGGCGTCAGCTGCGCCGCGAAGGCTTCGAGGTGGCGCGGTGCACCGTCGAGAGGCTGATGCGTGCTATGGGCCTGCAAGGCGCCGTCCGTGGCAAGAAGATCAGGACGACCATCCCCGACCCAACGCAGCCATGCCCACGCGACAAGGTGAACCGCCAGTTCCAGGCGCCAGCACCCAACAGGCTCTGGGTGAGCAACTTCACCTACGTGGCGACCTGGCGGGGCTTCGTCTACGTCGCCTTCGTCATCGACACCTACGCGCGGCGGATCGTGGGATGGCGGGTGAGCGGCCGCGCGACTGCGGGCTTCGTCCTCGACGCTCTGAAGCAGGCGATCCACGACCGAAGGCTGATAAAGGGCGCCGGTCTCATCGTGCATTCGGACCGAGGTTCCCAATACCTCGCCATCCGCTACACCGAGCGCCTCGCCGAGGCAGGGATCGAGCCGTCGGTCGGATCGTCGGCGACAGCTACGACAACGCGCTGGCGGAGACGGTGATCGGCCTTTTCAAGACCGAGGTCATCCGACCGCGCGGACCGTGGCGCTCGCTTGAGGCCGTCGAATTCGCGACCCTCGAATGGGTCGACTGGTTCAACAACCGCCGCCTACTCGAGCCGATCGGGCACATCCCTCCCGCAGAGGCCGAAGCCTCTTACTATGACCGGATCGAGATGCAGCCGCGAGCCGCGGAACCCAAGCCAAACAGCCTCCGGAAAACCCGGGGCTATTCAGACAAAAGCCGCGCCCCGGACCACGTCTCGACCAGAATCAGGTCACTGACTATCTGCCGGAGCAAGTCGGCTACGACCATCTGCGCCCGTGTTACAGGCCGCCCGGTTGGCAAGGTCAAATAGACCCGTCGACGCAAGTCATCTCCTTCGATCTGACTGACCGACAGCGTGCCTGCTTCCCGTTCGGCCCGCACCGCATGGGCAGGCAGAATTGACGGGCCGAACCCGTTTGCCACCAAGCTTTTGATATTGGCATAAGAATCAATTTCCATAGCTACACTTACGGTGACACCGACGGATTGCAACTTCTCGTCGATTAGATCTCGCAATCCATGCCCCTTGCTGGGCAGGACCAAAGGCTGCCCTTCGATCGCGTTCAGAGACAAGCGCGCGGGAAAGGCGCTGTCGGGCTGAGAGAGGATCACCAAGTCTTCTTCCAGCAAGAGTTCAGACCGAGACCCCGGCAACCCGATATCGCGATAGAGAATGGACAAGTCCACCCGATCTTCAGCCATCCAGGCGGCGACAAAACCGCTCATCGCTTCAGCGATGTTGATCGTTACACGAGGGTACCGCTTGTGTGCAGCGGTGATCAAAGGAAGTGATACCATGGAACTGATCGTACCCGGCAAGCCGATACGCACCACGCCCGAGGGATCTGAATTCAGTGTGTTGATATCATCGATCGTACGCGACATCTCATCCAGTATGCGGCGAGCGCGTTCGGCCAGCAACAGCCCGGCCTCGGTCGGAATCACGCCACTGCGCTGCCGCAGCATCAGCGGCGTCCCCAACTGATCCTCAAGTTTTCGTAGCTGTAACGAAAGCGCCGGTTGCGCCACCCCCAAGGTGTGTGAGGCACCAGTAATCGATCCTTGCTTCGCAATCTCCAGAAAATATCGCAGCTGCCGCGTGTCCAGCATGTTCTCCCCCATACCAGTTGTGCATGGGAGAGATAATAAACATATATTTGCGGAATGCCAGTGAGTGCCGCTACGACGTCTCAAACTAATCACGGGAATCCAGCGATGAATTTTTTGACCGACGACTATCAAGACATCCGCGACGGTGTAAAAGCCCTGTGCGCCCAGTTTCCTGCTGAATATCACCGCAAGGTCGACGAGGAAAAAGCCTACCCCGAAGCCTTCGTCGATGCGCTGACGCAGGAAGGATGGATGGCCGCACTGATCCCTGAGGAATACGGCGGGTCGGGCCTTGGTCTGATTGAGGCCAGCGTCATCATGGAAGAAATCAACCGCGCGGGTGGAAACTCTGGCGCGTGTCACGGGCAGATGTACAACATGAACACGCTCGTCCGGCATGGATCGGAAGAGCAACGACAAAAGTTCCTGCCCAAGATCGCCGCGGGTGAATTGCGCATTCAGTCCATGGGCGTGACCGAGCCCACCACTGGCACCGACACCACAAAGATCAAAACCACCGCCGTCAAGAAAGACGGCCGCTATGTGATCAACGGTCAGAAGGTTTGGATCAGCCGGGTGCAGCACTCGGATTACATGATTCTTCTGGCAAGGACCACGCCGCTGGCCGAGGTGAAGAAGAAATCCGAAGGCCTGTCGATCTTCCTCGTCGATATTAAAGAGGCCATGAAATCGGGCATGACGGTCCAGCCGATCCCGAACATGGTCAACCACGAAACCAACGAGCTGTTCTTCGACAACCTTGAAATCCCGGAAGAAAACCTGATCGGGGAAGAAGGTAAGGGCTTCAAATACATCCTGACCGGCCTGAACGCCGAACGCGCCCTGATCGCGGCGGAGTGTATCGGCGACGGCTACTGGTTCACCGACAAAGTCACCGCCTATGTCAGCGAACGTCAGGTCTTTGGCCGCCCCATCGGGATGAACCAGGGCGTGCAGTTCCCTATCGCCGAGGCCTTTATCGAAGTCGAGGCCGCCAACTTGATGCGCTATAAGGCCTGTGCCCTGTATGACGCCGGCCAGCCCTGTGGGGCCGAGGCGAATATGGCCAAGTATCTTGCCGCAAAAGCAAGCTGGGAAGCTGCGAACGCCTGTATCCAGTTCCATGGCGGGTTCGGTTTCGCCAACGAATACGACGTTGAACGCAAGTTCCGTGAAACGCGTCTCTATCAGGTCGCGCCGATCTCGACCAACCTAATCCTGTCCTACGTCGCCGAGCATATCCTCGGCATGCCGAGGTCGTTCTGATGCTGCCGCTCGAAGGAATTACTGTCGTTGCAATCGAGCAGGCCGTCGCCGCTCCGTTTGCAACTTCCAAGTTTGCGGACGCAGGGGCCAAGGTGTTCAAGATCGAGCGTCCCGAAGGCGACTTTGCCCGCGGATATGACGATGTGGCCAAAGGGCAATCGAGCTATTTTGTCTGGCTCAATCGTGGCAAGGACGCGGTGACGCTGGATCTCGGCTCGGACAAGGGAAAGGAGGCGCTCGAAGCGCTTCTCGCCGACGCCGACGTCTTGATTCAGAACCTAAAACCAGGATCTCTGGCGAAACTCGGGTTTGGGACCGAACGATTGCGCCACGATTATCCGCGTCTGGTCACCTGTTCGATTTCCGGATACGGCGACCACGGCCCGATGGCGGACCGCAAGGCGTATGACCTCCTGATCCAAGCCGAAAGCGGCCTTTGCTCGCTGACTGGCGGACCGTCCGAACCTGCACGTGTCGGCATTTCTATCGTCGACATCGCGACCGGCGCGACGGCCTATGCGGCCATTCTCGAAGCGCTGATCCGTCGTGGCGTCACGGGGCAGGGCGCCGACATTTCGGTGTCGATGTTCGACGTCATGGCCGACTGGCTGACCGTCCCGCTTCTGAACCACGAAGGCGGCAAGAGCCCGAAACGCATCGGGTTGGCGCACCCTTCGATCGCACCATACGGCGCGTTCCAGCCCAAGTCCGGCCCCGCAATCCTGATCGCGATCCAGAGCGACCGCGAATGGCGGATGCTCTGCCGCGATTTCATGGGGGACGAGGCTTTGGCCAGCGATCCTCGGTTCGCCACCAACGTGGCCCGCGTCAACAACCGTACGGAAACCGATACGGTCGTCGCGGCAGCCTTCAGCAAGTTGGATTCCGCCGCCGCGCTGGAACGGCTGTCAGTCACGGGTATCGCCTTGGCATCAGTAAACGACATGGCCGGTCTGTCCGAGCATCCGCACCTACGTCGTATCACCGTCGACAGCCCGAACGGACCTGTCAGCTTGCCCGCGCCCGCCGCGCGTTTCGTCGGCGAAGAGCGCAGGTACGGCTCCGTGCCCGCCTTGAAACCTCTGGAGAAGTGACGATGCAAATCGAGATCGCCAAACTGAAAGGCTGGATCGGGCGCGAGCAGAAAGACAGCGAAGTTCTCTCGAGCATGCTGGTGCGCCAGTTTAACGCCACCTTTGACCGGACCTCCGAAACCGAACAGGGGGACGAGGCGCCACTCTTGATCCACCTGTGTCTTGCCCAGCCGACGGCGCCCATGTCTGAACTCGGCCGCGACGGTCACCCCGCGCTTGGCGGCTTTTTGCCGCCGGTGCCTCTGCCGCGACGGATGTGGGCCGGTGGCGCCTTTACATTTCACAGCGGGATACGCATCGGCGAAGAGGTTACGCGTCATTCGACGATCACCGATGTCCAGCTGAAAGAAGGCCGCTCGGGCGCATTGTGCTTTGTCACAGTCCAGCACGAGGTCTCCGCCAATGGCCGCGCCGTGCTGAGTGAACGTCAGGACATCGTGTATCGCGACATCCCCGCCGGTTCGCAAGGCAAACCCAAGGCCGAGCCCACGCCTGCGGCGGTCGGAGCGCATTCACGGGTCGTGGAACCACACCCGACGCTGCTTTTCCGCTACTCCGCATTGACCTTTAACGGCCACCGCATCCATTACGACAAGCCGTTCTGCATCGATGTCGAAGGGTATCCCGGTCTCGTGGTGCACGGCCCGATGCAGGCCACCATGCTGTGTCAGTACGCAGCCGACCTGCGTGGGCATGCACCGAAGACCTTTGCGTTCCGTTCGCTCTCGCCGATCTATGACAACGCCGATTTCACGGTGAACGCGGCGGAGGAGGGCGATGCGCTCAAACTCTGGACAGCCCGCACCGGCGGCCCCGTTGCAATGGAGGCGACGGCACAATGGTAAGCTCTATCGTAACGCCGCTTTTCGTGCCCGCTTCCAAGCCCGAGCGGTTCGTCAAGGCCGCAGCTTGCGGCGCGGATGCGGTGATCCTCGATCTCGAAGATGCCGTCGCCGCCGCAGACAAGGATACGGCCCGCGCTGCGCTTGATGCGGCGTTCACCGATTTGCCGGTGATCGTGCGCATTAATGCTATCGGCACTCCGTGGCACGCGGCAGACCTTGCCGCAGTCTCTGGCAAGGGATTTGCCGCTGTCATCCTGCCGAAATCCGAGACCGCCGAAGCGGTGGCGCAGGTTGTGGCCACCCTGCCGGGGCTACCGGTCATCGCGCTGATCGAGAGCGCGCTCGGCCTTGCCAATGCGCGCGCGATCGCGGCGGTTGACGGGGTTGCGCGTCTGGCGTTCGGCTCGGTCGATTTCTGCGCCGATCTAGGATGTGCGCATCTGCGCGACATCATGTTGCCGGCACGCAGCGAACTGGTGCTCGCTTCCCGCCTGGGCGGTATCGCCGCTCCGATCGACGGGGTCACGGTCCAGCTCGACGATCCAGCGGTCACCCGTGACGACGCGGGCCATGCCCGTGATCTCGGTATGACCGGAAAGCTCTGCATCCATCCCAAACAGATCACCGAGCTCAAACGCGCTTTCGCCCCGTCCGAAGACGAGATTTCCTGGGCCAAACGCGTCCTTGCTTCAGGGGACGGTGCGGTCTCTGTGGACGGTGCCATGGTCGACGAGCCTGTGCGCATCCGTGCGCGCGCGATCCTCGCCGCCGTACCGGAGTAGGGGTCGTGACGCTTCCGCAGCTCATACTCATTCCGGGTCTTTTGAACGACGCAGACCTCTGGCGCGATCAGGTGGCCGATCTCGGTGACGTGGCTCGGCCCGAAGCGGCCGACATTACACAAGGTACGACACTTGAGGCTCTGTCCGAAGATGTCCTCGCCCGCGCCGAGGACCGATTTGCGCTTGCGGGCTTTTCATTAGGCGGGATCGTCGCGCTCGAGATCATGCGTCGTGCGCCCGAACGGGTGAGCCACCTCGCACTGCTCGATACGACGATGCTGCCGGACGACCCCGACCGTGCCGCCGAGCGCGACAGGCTGGTCGAAACCGCAAGGTCCGACGGCAAGTTCCACGGGTTCGGCGAAAGACTGCTGCGCAGCTATCTCGCGCCGGAAAATCTGAAGAACGCTGCGATGGCGGATCGCGTGCGCGCCATGACGGAGCGCCTCGGCCCCGATGTGTTCGTCCGCCAGAGCCTGATCGCACGTCCCGACAGCCGCGCTTCGCTCGGCGACATCACTTGCCCGACCTTGGTCCTGTGCGGTGAGCATGACGCTTGGACGCCGCCGACCATCCACCGTGACATGGCCATCGCCATTCCAAGCTCGCAGCTCGTCATCGTCACAGGCAGCGGTCACCTGACCCCGATCGAACAGCCCAATGCCGTATCGCGAGCGCTGCGTACGCTACTTGCGCGCAAGAGCGACTGAAAGCTCTAATCCCAAATTCGAAAAGGACTACAGATGAAGATATTAGTGCCTGTGAAGCGGGTGATCGATTACAACGTCAAGGTTCGTGTTAAGGCGGACGGGACGGGTGTCGATCTTGCCAACGTTAAGATGTCGATGAACCCGTTTGACGAGATTGCGGTCGAAGAGGCCATTCGTCTGAAAGAAGCCGGTGTCGCCAGCGAAATTGTCGTCGTGTCGATCGGCGTCAAGCAGGCGCAGGAAACGCTGCGCACGGCGCTGGCGATGGGTGCGGACCGCGCGATCCTTGTGACCGCTGCCGACGATGTCCACGCCGATATCGAACCGCTGGCCGTCGCCAAAATCCTGAAGGCTGTCGTCGATGAGGAACAGCCCCAGATCGTTCTGGCCGGCAAACAGGCCATCGACAACGACATGAACGCCACCGGCCAGATGCTGTCGGCGCTGCTGGGCTGGTCCCAGGCGACCTTTGCCTCCGAGCTCAAGGTCGAGGGCGACGCCGCCGTCGTGACCCGTGAGGTCGATGGCGGTCTGCAGACAATCAGGGTCAAGCTGCCCGCCATCGTCACCGCCGACCTGCGCCTGAACGAGCCGCGCTATGCGTCGCTTCCCAACATCATGAAGGCCAAGAAAAAGCCTTTGGATGAAAAGACGCCCGCCGATTACGGCGTTGACGTCACGCCGCGCCTGACCGTCGTGAAAATGTCGGAACCGGCCGTGCGCGAAGCCGGTGAAATCGTCGGTTCGGTCGACGAGCTGGTTGCGAAACTCAAAGAAGCGGGGGCCGTGTAATGTCTGTACTTCTTCTTGCCGAAGTAACCAATGGCGAACTGGCGCTGGACGCCACCGCCAAAGCCGTAACTGCCGCCAAAGCGATCGGCGATGTGACCGTTCTGTGCGCGGGGGCTTCGGCCGCTGCGGCGGGCGACGCTGCTGCCAAGATCGACGGCGTGGCCAAGGTTCTGGTCGCCGAGGACGCCTCGCTCGGCCATCGTCTAGCCGAGCCGACCGCGGCATTGATCGTGTCGCTGGCCGGCGGGTACACCCACATCGTGGCACCCGCGACGACCGACGCGAAAAACATCCTGCCCCGCGTTGCGGCATTGCTGGATGTGATGATCCTGTCCGACGTAACCGGTGTTGTTGACGCCGACACGTTTGAACGTCCGATCTATGCCGGTAACGCCATCCAGACCGTGAAATCGGGCGATGCGACCAAGGTCATCACTTTCCGGACCTCGACGTTTGACGCCGCTGGTGAGGGTGGGTCGGCCGCTGTGGAAACCGTTTCGGCCGCTGATGCGCCGGGCGTGTCCGAGTGGGTCGAAGACAAGGTCGCCGAGAGCAATCGCCCCGAACTGACCTCGGCCGGTGTGGTCGTGTCGGGTGGTCGTGGCGTCGGCTCGGAAGAGGACTTTGCCCTGATCGAAAAGCTGGCCGACAAACTGGGCGCAGCGGTCGGTGCCTCGCGCGCAGCGGTCGACAGCGGCTATGCCCCGAACGACTGGCAGGTCGGTCAGACCGGCAAGGTCGTCGCTCCCGAACTTTATGTCGCCGTCGGCATCTCGGGCGCGATCCAGCACCTTGCAGGCATGAAAGACAGCAAGATCATCGTCGCCATCAACAAAGACGAAGAGGCCCCCATCTTCCAAGTTGCAGACTACGGCCTCGTCGCAGACCTCTTCGACGCAGTCCCGGAGCTAATCGAAAAGATTCGGACCCCCTAACAACCGTGCTGCATCATGGCAGAACGGCTGTGGGAAGCATTATTCTCCCCTGCTTCCCGCGTCCGGGCAACAATGCCCGGACGCCTTTACCAAAGGATAACACTCTTGTTCGACAAAATTCTAGTTGCCAACCGTGGTGAGATTGCCATTCGCGTGATGCGGGCTGCCAATGAGATGGGGAAACGTACAGTCGCGATTTATGCAGAGGAAGACAAACTCTCGCTGCACCGCTTCAAGTCCGATGAGGCTTATAAGGTCGGCGAAGGTCTGAGCCCCGTTGCCGCCTATCTGTCGATTCCCGAGATTATTCGCGTCGCCAAGGAATGCGGTGCCGATGCGATCCATCCTGGATATGGGCTTTTGTCGGAAAACCCCGATTTTGTAGATGCCTGCGCCGCCAATGGCATCACCTTTATCGGTCCCAAAGCCGAAACCATGCGCGCGCTTGGCGATATAGCCTCGGCCCGCCGTGTGGCGATTGCGGCGGGGGTGCCGGTAATCCCCGCCACCGAAGTTCTGGGCGATGATTTCGACGCCATCACCAAGGAAGCCGCCGAAATCGGCTATCCCCTGATGCTGAAAGCCAGCTGGGGCGGCGGCGGTCGCGGGATGCGCCCGATCAACGGCCCGGAAGAGTTAAAGGAAAAGGTTCTGGAAGGTCGCCGTGAGGCCGAAGCCGCCTTTGGCAACGGCGAAGGTTATCTGGAAAAGATGATCACCCGCGCCCGCCACGTCGAGGTTCAGATCATTGGCGACAGCCACGGCCAGATCTATCACCTGTTCGAGCGTGACTGCTCGGTCCAGCGCCGCAACCAGAAGGTCGTCGAACGCGCCCCCGCGCCGTACCTGTCCGAAGAACAGCGCACCGAGATTTGCGAGCTTGGCAAAAAGATCTGTCAGCACGTGAACTATGAGTGCGCCGGTACTGTCGAGTTCCTGATGGATATGGAAACCGGCAAGTTCTATTTCATCGAGGTGAACCCCCGCGTTCAGGTGGAACACACCGTGACCGAGGAAGTCACCGGCATCGACATCGTTCAGGCCCAGATCCTGATCGCCGAGGGCAAACCGCTGGCCGAAGCCACCGGCGCCCCCAGCCAGGCCGACATCACGCTGCACGGCCACGCCCTGCAAACCCGCGTGACGACCGAAGACCCGACCAACAACTTCATCCCCGACTATGGCCGCATCACCGCCTATCGCTCGGCCACCGGTATGGGCATCCGTCTGGACGGCGGCACGGCCTATGCGGGCGGGGTGATCACCCGCTATTATGACAGCTTGCTGACCAAAGTGACCGCGTGGGCGCCTACGCCCGAGGCGGCCATCGCCCGCATGGACCGCGCCCTGCGCGAGTTCCGTATTCGCGGCGTTTCCACGAACATCGACTTCGTGATCAACCTGCTCAAGCACCCGACCTTCCTGTCGAACGAATACACCACCAAGTTCATCGACACGACGCCGGACCTGTTCAACTTCAAGGCCCGCCGCGACCGCGCGACGAAAATCCTGACCTATATCGCGGACATCACCGTGAACGGGCATCCGGAAACCGCTGGCCGCCCGAAACCCTCGGCCGAGGCGCGCCAGCCCCGCGTACCTGATCTGCGCGTCGACACCCCCGCCGCAGGCACCCGTCAGTTGCTGGACGAAAAAGGCCCGCAGGCCGTGGCCGATTGGCTGTCCGCCCAGACCGAACTGAAGCTGACCGACACCACCATGCGTGACGGCCACCAGTCGCTGCTGGCCACGCGGATGCGCTCGATCGATATGATCAAGGTGGCCCCCGCCTATGCCGCCAACCTGCCGCAGCTGTTCTCGGTCGAATGCTGGGGCGGCGCGACCTTTGACGTGGCCTATCGCTTCTTGCAGGAATGTCCGTGGCAGCGCCTGCGCGACATCCGCGAGAAGATGCCGAACCTGATGACGCAGATGCTGCTGCGCGCCTCGAACGGGGTTGGCTATACCAACTATCCCGACAACGTGGTGCAGGCCTTTGTCAAACAGGCCGCCACCAGCGGCGTCGATGTCTTCCGCGTGTTCGACAGCCTGAACTGGGTCGAAAACATGCGCGTTGCGATGGATGCTGTGATCGACGCGAACAAAGTCTGCGAAGGCACGATCTGCTACACCGGCGATCTGTTCGACCCCGAACGGTCCAAGTACGACCTGAAATACTATGTCGCCATGGGCAAAGAGCTGCGCGAAGCTGGTGCGCATATCCTTGGCCTGAAAGACATGGCGGGCCTTCTGAAACCCGCGCAGGCGCGCGTGCTGATCAAGGCCCTGAAAGAAGAGGTCGGCCTGCCGATCCACTTCCACACCCACGACACCAGCGGCGTGTCGGCGGCCACCGTTCTGGCGGCAGCGGACGCAGGCGTTGACGTGGTCGACGCGGCGATGGACGCCTTCTCGGGCGGCACCTCGCAGCCCTGCCTTGGCTCGATCGTCGAGGCGACCCGCCACACCGACCGTGACACCGGCATCGACGTGGGCGCGGTGCGCGAAATCTCGAACTACTGGGAGGCCGTGCGCCACCAGTACACCGCCTTCGAGGCCGGTCTGGAAGCCCCCGCTTCCGAGGTTTACCTGCACGAGATGCCCGGCGGCCAGTTCACCAACCTCAAGGCACAGGCGCGTAGCATGGGTCTGGAGGAACGCTGGCACGAGGTCGCACAGGCCTATGCCGACGTGAACATGATGTTTGGTGACATCGTCAAAGTGACCCCCTCGTCCAAGGTTGTTGGCGATATGGCCCTGATGATGGTCAGCCAGAACCTGACCCGGTCCGAGGTCGAAGACCCGCAGCGCGACGTGTCCTTCCCGGACTCGGTCATCGACATGATGAAGGGCAATCTGGGCCAGCCTCCGGGCGGGTTCCCCGACAACATCGTCGCTAAGGTGCTGAAGGGCGGAAAGCCTGACGCCACCCGCCCCGGCGCGCATCTTGCCCCCGTCGATCTGGAAGCCACCCGCGCTGAACTGTCGGCGAAACTGGACGGTCTGGATGTCGACGATGAGGATCTGAACGGCTATCTGATGTATCCCAAGGTTTTCCTTGATTACATGGACCGACACCGCGACTACGGCCCCGTCCGCACCCTGCCGACGCCGGTCTTCTTCTATGGGATGGAACCGGGAGACGAGATCAGCGCCGAGATCGACCCCGGTAAAAAGCTGGAGATCCGCCTGCAAGCTGTGGGTGAGACCGACGAGGCTGGCGATGTGAAGGTGTTCTTTGAACTGAACGGCCAGCCGCGCACCGTGCGCGTGCCGAACCGCATGGTCAAATCCGCCACCGCCGCCCGCCCCAAAGCGCAGGCTGGAAACGCCGACCACATCGGCGCACCGATGCCCGGCGTGGTGGCCTCGGTCGCGGTGCAAGTCGGCCAGAAGATACACAAAGGCGATCTATTGCTGACCATCGAAGCGATGAAGATGGAAACCGGCCTGTCGGCTGACCGCAACGCAACCGTCAAAGCCATCCACGTCACCCCTGGCGCACAGATCGACGCCAAGGACCTGTTGATTGAATTGGAGTGACCTCGAATACCTAGTTTAACATAATGATTATTACAGCTAGAAATCAAATCCATCGTCATTCATGAGTGCCGCAACGATATCTCGATATTCAGAGGTCTCTTCTTCAATCCAGCCCGGCTCGGACTGATCGGTCGAAATTCGTGGTGCAGGAGGATCGAGCATAACCGGGACATGGGGAGTCGCGGCCTCAGCAAATACGAAACTGTCCTCAATCACATGGATATGCAGCATACTCGTGACGTTGTTACCCTCATTAGCTTCTCGAATCTGATTATAGGGATCGAGTTCGATATAAATCCAATAATTCCCGGCATCTAGGATCGGAATATCGATGTCATTTAAGTATATAGCTCGCAGTTTTCCTGGAGACGCTGCATGTACCTCTCGGATTTCGAGGATCTGATCTCCATCATCGGCAATGGGGTCATCTGATAACCTCAGTGCTACAAATGTCTCACTATCAGGTGCAGAAGTTCCCAAGTTTCTGAAATCGGTATAGACGCTAAATGATTCTTCTGACCTAAACTGATTTGAGTTTGTATTGTTGAACCAAAGTTTGTCCGCAGCGTATTCAACAGTGCCACTGTTGTCATCATAAAATGTAATTGTACCTAGCGATACTATATTGTTGGCGTTGTTTTGGTCCGAGTAGTCTTCCGATCCGATGGTCGCCAGTACGTAGTATTCTCCGCCCAGCTCATATCCGGGCAGTCCAACATACTCACTTGCTTTGTTGACCACACCCGGATTGCGATTTGATAGCTCATTTCCATCGTAAATATCATCTGACGAAAGAACGTCGTCACGAGAAAGGTAGATGTGACTGGTGGTATTCACGCCTACTGTGCCGAAATTTCCGACATACCATTCTACAGGCACATTGCGACCGTCGCGCGTATTTCGATCAACAAATATATCAAAGCTATCGGGCTGAATTACGCCAAGATCAGCACCCTCCTGAAGTGGCTCATTGATCAAGTAGAAAGAGTTCCAATGGACTTCGTCTTTTGCATCAAACCCGTCATTTCCAATTTCTGAGAATCCTACGTATAACTCTCCTGTTCCGTGCTGGGCGAGATAATCGCTTATTACAAAGCTATATTTACGATCGAATTGGTCGGGATCTATCTCATCCAAATTCTTTTCAAAGATAATTTCGTCAGCGGAAAACTGATCGTCTTCGCTTAGGAAAACTGCGCCTCGTAAATCCTGAACGCCTTTACCGGATGGATCTGCGGCACGAATGTCTAGATAAACATGATTGTTTGGAAAAGCGACGTTCTCATTGACCTGACTTCCGTACCATTCAACTTGTGTGCGATCAGTTGGGCCGTCGCCTGGATCGCTTGGACCATCGTCTGACCCACCTTCAGTCCCATCCCCGTCAGAGCCGCTGTCTTCGCTACTGTCCTCTAGCCACAGCTCGACGATCGCGGCTTCCGCGATCGACAACTGCTCGGTCACGACCCTCACATCCCGCTCGGTAGCATCGTTGATTGTAGCGTAAGTCAACAGCGTCTCGGCTGTATAAAAATTATCGCCGAACTGGAATGTCTCAAAACCAGCAGCAAGATAGGCAGTTTCGGACGACCTTGAGACGATGACGAATGTTTGATGGTCGTGGTCTGCATAAACGCGGTAGGCACTCACAGTGTGCTGAAAACTGATGAGATCGTTGCCCCGTCCAGCCCACGCCACGCCTGATGACGGCCCCATATGGAAGGTGTCATTGCCATCACCAGTGTAGGCGCCTTCGACGTTCTTCAGAAGTTCCGTGCCCCACGATCCGGCCGTGGCAGTAGCCTGAGGTGTCGCTCCCCGAAAGTCGATGGTCCAGGTCACATTGGATTGATGTGACGCGAAATCGACGATGTCGAAGCCACCTTTGCCGTCAAACTCGTTCCAGCCTGAGCGCCCGAGCATAAGGTTGTCCGCGTCGTTTCCTTCTACCGCACTGGGCTGCGGGGCTTTCGCTTCTGCAATTCGCGGCGTTTCGATGATCGGATCAGATGGCGGCTCGTTATCCGGATCGATCAATAGTTGCAGCTCTGGCTTCTCCTCCAGCCACAGCTTGACGTTTTCATCATATGTATCAGCAGCAAACTGGCGCGCGCGCTCCTCCAAAGTGAATGAGTAAGCAATACCGCCAGCTATACGCCCAGCAGCTATACCAAGCGCGGCCCCTATAGGTCCTCCTAATGCCCATCCAACGCTGGTCAGGCTAAAAGTAGTTAACGTTACAAAAAGAAGCTCAAATGTTAACGAAACGGCCTCAATATAACCCTGCCTGACAACTGCATTAGGTCCATTTTCTTCCTGCTCTATTATTCTACTTCTAGCGCTAAGGACATCTACACCAGTCAAGATCTTCCCGGCCCAGTCATACGAAAATTTCGAAGGCAATACGCCTCTGATATCTCCGTCAATGTACTCACCAAGATTTTTGTAAACCCTATCCGTTAGCGGCTCGGGTCCGTCATAAAACACGATGTCTTTGATGATAAGATCGAAAGTGGTTGTCTTGTAATCGGAAATCCACCCCAAGACGTCCAGGAATCTATCTCTGTCTTCTTCGCTCATGTGCGGACGCCTGTGCCAACTGGAATCTTGGTATTTACCAAGGATACAGAAAAGTCTTAATCACAATCAACGGTCTATAGAAACCGACAATATGGGCGTGAGCGACTGGCCCCAGCACCGATGAGTCCAGTGGGTATTCCCCCTGCCCGACCAGCACGTATCCCTCGCCTACTCTGCGCTCAATCTGCTTGATAACGGGCCGCCCATCGGGGTTGCCGGGCTGGCATAGATGCGCGGGCGCGCGGATGCCGGGGGGCAGCTCGGGCAGACAGAAGGTCACATAGGTCGCGCCCGACTCCGAGCTGCGGATATAGAGGCCGACCGGCACGCTCGGCGTTCGGACCAGCAGCAGATGCGGCGAGGCTGCCGCGATCACGCCCAGGACCCCCCCGACTGTCAGCAGCACCCACTTCATCGGCTCGCCTCCGTCCCGAACAGCAGCGCCTCGTCGAGATGCGTCGTGTAGAGCACCGGCCGGTCGATGAGGCGCGACCAGCTCCGGCCGACCTTCTCGCGCAGCACGTCGATCGGCGTCGGCTTCAGCCAGGTATCGTTCGAGGCGATCACCACCGGCCCCGGTTGGTCCGACCGCAGGAGGCCCAGCCAGCGCAGCGGCACGAACGCCTCGAAGCAGATCATCCAGTCGATGTCCCGCATCGAGCCCGGATCGGGTTCGGTTTGCTCATCACCGAACCCCCAGCCGGACGTGACCATCGGAATGCCGATCACACGGTCATAGACCTGCCGCGCCCGGCAGGCCCCGTCCTCGTCTCCGAAGCGCCAGATCTGCGATGCGCCGTCCCGGCGCAGAACGCCGCTATAGAGTTCGACATCATGCTCTTCAGCGAGGCGGCACCATTGCGCGGCCCAGGCGCTGCGCGATCGCGCGTCGATCAGGTTCTCGCCGAAGACGAGGGTTTCGCCTGGGGCTGCGGCGGAGACGGCGATCTCGACCGCCATGTCCACGCTGAAGGCCGGGATCTTGCGCAACTCCATCACCACCACCGGTCGATCGGGCGGTGCGGGCACATCCGCGATCGAGACGAAGACGGGCAGGATCGCGGCCGTGCCGACCGCGATCCGCCGCATCCAGATCCTCGGAGCATGGGCCGCGGCCACGAGCAGGAGTACGAATGCCCACAGAGCGCCGAAGCCCGGTGCGAAGAGAGCGATCTGGGCCGGGTGCCACGGCACCACTGCAATCACCAGCACGGCCAGCGGGATGCTGCGCCAGGCGATGAGGGCCGAGACCGCGACCAAGAAGGCGGCGTAGCCGATCCCGGCGAGGATCGACCCGGTGATCGAGATCAGGCCCCAGCCCGAGGTGACGAAGACGAGCGCATGAAAGATCGCGACATGGGCCAGGCGCCAGCGGAACCGCGGCTCCAGGCAGGCAATAAAGACGGGCAGCACCGCCCAGCCGAGCGGCGCTCCCATCACGTAGAAACCGAGCCACCCTGCCCCGGCCGAGATCGCAAGACACCCCCAGCGCATCGCTCTACTGCATCGCGTATGGATCGCGGTCGAAGACGATGCGCACGGAGGACCCGAGGCTGTTGTTCTCGCTCATGCTGCGGATGATGCCGTTCATTTGCGCCAGCTCGCGCAGCTGCGACTCGTAGACGGAGACGTTGAGCGGAGCGGCCGTCAGGCCGGCGCTCGCGATCGCGGTGCTGGCGGTGCCGACAGGTTCGTCGCGCAAGGCCGCGAGGAAGGCGGTCTCGCTCATCAGCGCCCGGTTGCCCGCGATGCCGGCATAACGGGACTGGCCCCGGTCGGGACCGCTCAATGCCGGGAGAGCTGCCCAGATGCCCGCGAGACAGGTGCCCCATTCCCGAAGCCGCGCCTCGGACGGGCGCGGCCCGCAATCGGCGATCAGCTTGCGGGCAAGATCGTCCTGGATCACCGGGGAGAACACCGTCTCGCGGGGTATGCCGTACCGATCCACGAGGTCGCGCAGCGTGGTGTAGATAATCTGATACCGACCGGCGGCGGTCGAGCGGGTCCGGTGCCGGATCGAGAGCTGCCAGTCCAGCACCTCGCCGATGGTCATCGAGGTCAGGTTGGCCGGCTTGTCCGGAGCGCCGCCATAGACCTGCCCGTAGCCCAGCGGGGCCTCATGCTCGCCGATAAAGTCCAACAGCCGGTCCGCCCGCGCCGTCGCGGGGCACAGCAAGGCGATAGCGAGCACGAGGCCCAGGATCCGTCCCATTCGTCTCTCCTTCCAGTGCGGCCGGGGGTGGTGCTCCCGGCCGCATGTTTGCGTTCACGTCATGCAGCGAGTTTCCGGGCGGCCTGCGGCACGGCGAAGACCAGCGTGAGGGCCAGCACTTCGATCATCAGCCCGAGGATCGCGAGGGTCAGGCCGACCGCTTCCTGCCGCGCGGTGCGCAGCATCTCCACGGTGATGAGGATCGTGAGCATCGCGGTCCCGAGCAGGAGCGCGCTGCCGAGGAATGCCTTGAGGAAGCGCAGCGCGATCGTGCGGGTGTTCTCGAAGCCGCCGAAGCCCAGCCCGAACAGCGCCACGGTCATGATGACGAAGCTCTGGGCGTAGTAGTAGGCGATGAGCGCGAGCTGGAGCCCGCCGAGCAGGACCATGAGAATGGCCGCGACGACCACCCCGACGAAGACGCCCAGGGCCTCGCGCCGCGACTGTTCGATCATGGCGATGGTGGCGGACATCTTCTCGCGGCCGAGCGCGCCGAAGCTGAAGGTGAAGCCGTCCCGGCCGAGATCCGCGATCGCCTGCGCACTTGCGCTCACGAGGTCGACCAGCTGCGGCCCCTTCGCGAGCAGGAAGACGAAGAAGCCGACGATGATGAGCTTGGTGAACTTCATGCTCACGATCGTCCCCAGATCGTCGCCGTTGATGGCGGCGCGGGCAAAGGCCAGCGAGAAGTCGATGATGGCAAGTGCCGCGATCAGGGCGAGAGCCGCGCGCGCGAGCGGGATCTGCAATTCGGCCGCGACCTCCGAGATCTGTTCGAGGAACCGATCGACATTGATGAGCTGGAGCGTCACCGTCCGGATGCCTTCGGAGACCCGGATCGCGTCTTCGAGCGCGATCTCGCAGCTGATGAGACCGAGATAGACATCGGGGCTCGTCAGCGCGCGGTTGCCCGCGATGCCTTCATAGGCCGATTGCCCGCGCCCTGCCCCGCTCACCTTCGGGAGCGCGGCCCAGACGCCGGCGACGCGGTTGGCCTGTTCCACGGCCGAGAGCCCCGGCCGTCCCCAGCCCGCCTCGCGCAGGAGGTGTTCGCCGAGGCGGTCCTGCGTGCGTTCGTCGAACCGATCGCTGCGCGAGACGACGCCTTGATCGACCAGACCTTGCAGGGTCGGCCGGATGATCTGGTATCGGCCGGAGGCGGTGGAGACGGAGGTGCGCGCCGCTTCCGCCTGCCATTCCAGCACCTCGCCGACGCTCATCGACGTGACGGGGCGCGGCGGCATGTGGGTGATGCCGGTATAGATCGTGTCGTAGCCTCGGGGCGCTTCCAGCGTCCCGATGAACTCCAGCATGTCATCCGCACTGCACCCGAGGGCCGGGACGGCCCCCAGGCACAGCCAGAGGATGAGGGCGATCAGCCGCGACGCCATGGCGGGAGCCAAAGATCGCGGGCCAGCTCGACACTGACACGTTCGCCCGCGCGGACCTCGAAGACGGCGGCGGCATCGACCGCGCGGCGCAGATAGGTGTCGGCCACGCTGGCGGAGGTGCTTTGCGAGGCTTCGCGGATCGCGTCGGCGATCTCGCTGTCGCCATCGCCGAAGAGCCCGCGCAGGCCGGGTCCGGTCGCGAGGTTGAGCGCGAAGGTGGTGCCGAGCGTGCTCCACAGACCACGGGCGCGGTCGCCCTCGATGCCCGCCTGCCCGGCGAGATCGGTGCCGGTCGAGGCGTCCAGTTCGGCGATCGAGCCGTCGGGAAGGCGCAGCTGGTTCCAGAGCACCAGCACGCGGTCCTGGTTCAGCGCGGCCCCATCGCCATAGGTGCCGATCAGCTCCGATCCGGCGGGCAGCAGAACGATGCCGCGCCCTGCGCTGTCGAGCACGTCGCGCCGGACCATGCCGTGAACCGTGCCGGAGAGCTCGGTATTGAAGGAGCGGGTGATGGTGATGGGCAGGACCGAGCCCTGTTCGAGCTGGAACAGCCCGCGCCGGTCGGGCGTGGGGTCGGAGACATCCGCGACGGCCGGCGCGACGGGGCGTTCCAGGTCGCCGAGCGGCCGGTCGCCGACCCGGCTTTCCTCGTAGCGGACCTGGACGCTGCCCCCGAGCGGCGCGCGCAGGGCTTCGAGCATCATCTGCCGCTCGAAATCCTCCTCGGTCCTGATCCGCTCCATCTCGCGCTCGATGGTCTCTTGCGTGATCGGCGAGACGGGCTGCTGGGCCGGTGTGTCCACGATCACGGGCTGCGGCTCGGCCTGGGCGACGACCGTGGCATTGTTGCGCGCCGAGGTGAGCAGGGTGGACGGCATGACCCGATCGACCTCGCGCGCCTCCGCCGACAGGTTGCTTTGCGCCGAGCTGCCCCCGCCCATGACCCCGAAGATCAGGAACATAGAGGTGGTGACACCGGCCATCGAGAGCAGGATGTTCTTGCGCAGCTGCGCGGCGGAGCCGCGTGTGTTCAGAAAGCCCATCAGCGCGTCTCCTCCTGGATGTCGATATGCTCGACGATGAGGCCGAGCGGGTTCTCGTTGAGCGAGCCGGGATCGGCGATGGCCCGGTCGCCCAGCACCACGACCGCGACCATGCGCGCTTCGCTCTGATGCTCACCGGTCATGCGGTTGCGGACGGTCTCGATCCACTCGATGCGCCAGCTTTGCCCGCCCGTGTAAGTGACGGAGGTGGCATCGACCTCGACGGTCTGGCGCTGGATGCGGGTATAGGGATTGGTGTCCTCGGCCTCGTAGAACCGGCGCAGGTAGGAATGGACCTGCGAGCCGTTGCGGACATAGGTGAAGAGCCGTTCGAGATCGCGGGTCAGCACTTCCTCGTCGGCCGGGATGGCGCGGGCGCGCTCGATGAAGGTGCGGATCTCGCGCTTGATGACCGGCTCGGGTATGTCTCCCTCGAAATTCGCCGAGGACAGCACTTCGGCTCGGCCGAGATCGTCGATGGCGACGAGATAGGGGATGTACTCGCTCTTCACGCCCGCCCAGACGCCGAAGCCGACGCCCACGGCGCCGACGGCGAGACCCATCATGGCGATGAGGCTGAGGAAGCGGGCCTGGCGCTTCCAGATGTCCATCTCGGAATCCCAGTTGCGCGCGGCGCGCGCGTAGGGGTCGGTTTCCATCGTCATTTCTTACGGTCTCCCAGGAACTGCGCGACATCCTGTTGCAGGCGCGTGGTGGCGCCTTCGCTCATTGCAAGACCACGGGCCGCTCCCACGGCGCCGCCCTTGGCCCCGCCAGCCAGTGCGGCACCTGCATATTGCGCGCCGCCCGACACGTCCGCGTTCGCGGCTGCCGCGCGCACGCTGCCGATCGCGCCGGAGGCCGCGCCATAGGCGGCACCGGAGCCGGTTCGCGTCGCGACCTTCCCGGCCTTGAACGCGATCATCCCGGCACCCCCGCCCAAGAGCGCGGCGGCCGAGGTCCCCCCTGCCGAGCCGGTGATCGACTCGGCGGCCGAGGGCAGCTGGATCATCAGGAACACGCCGATGATCTGGATCATGAGGATCTGGAGAAGCGCGATGAGATCGCCGCTCGTGTCGAGCGCGGAGTTCACCACGCCGAAGATGATCCCGAAGACGATCTGCACGGTCATCAGTTTGAAGCACTTGCCGAGGATCATCTTGAGATAGCCGATGGCAATATCGCGGCTGGCTTCGAGTGCCCCGAAGCCGAGCGCGATCATGGTCGCCACGGCCATGAGATACAGCTCTGCATAGGCGACGATGAGGAAAGCGACGCCGACGGCAGCCGCGATCGCCACGCCGATGCAGACCATGATGATGCCGAAGGCGCGACCCGGCTCGAAGAAGCTCATATCGTCGAGAAGTTCACCGATCAGTGTCAGCACGTCTGCCAGCATCCCGTCGGGGCTGGGGTCCACCGCCTCGGGCGACATGGATGCGATCACGCTCGCCGTCTCGATCGCGAGAGCCACGAGATCGTCACCCATGCGGATCACGAAGATGAAGAAGCCGATGACGATCAACCGGGTGAAGAGCTTGACGAGAATCTGGTTGAGACCGCCGCCCTGAATACTCTCCTTGGCGAAGGTCCAGGCAAACTCGATCGCGGCGAGAGCCAGGAGCAGCGAGGTCGCGGCCATCGCAATCCGGCCCGACATCTGCGAGGAGACATCGCGCATATTGATGATGACGCCTTCGAGGTTGCCGCTCTCCTGGGCGAACCCGACGGAGGGCAGAAGGATCAGCCAGAGTGCAAGGCGCGCAGTGTTCATCGGCCGATCCCCAGAATCTCGTTGATGGTCCGGCGGCCGCCATGCACGTCCTCGACCGTATCCATGTCGCGGCGAACCTGCTGTCGGAAGTTCTCTTCGGCGGCGGCAGTCGCGTCCATCTCCGCGATCATGCGCCCCCAGCCGATCGAGGTCTGTTCCGCTTGTGCTGCGGAGATCGAGCGCAGGTCGAGCATCTGGCGGCTCAGCGAAGACGACAGCTCGGCCGAGACCTGCAACAGCTCGTTGCGCCCCTCCGCCGAGCGCATCCGGTCCTGTATCGTGTCGAGCAGATCGGCCTCGGTCGCGACATCCTCGCGCGTGAGCGCCGCGGTGCTCAGCGCCACGTCCATCGCGCCCGACCAGGCATTCTGCCATTCGCCGAGCCGCGCCCCGTATTCCTCGGGCGTGTAGAGCTCGGCCTGGAAGCCCATGTCGCGCACCGCATCGCTCGACAGGAAGCTGTCGAGGGAGGAGAGGTCGAAACTCACGCTTTCGGCCCGCGCGTAAAGCTCGCCCAGCTCGCCGATCCGGTCCGCGACCATGTTGATCGTCATGTCGGGCAGGATCTCGGTATTGGCGATGAGGTTGCGATAGGCTTTGAGCGCCGTGTCGAGTTCGCGGATCTGCGTCATCAGGATCTCGGCCTGTGTCGCCAGCTCCTCGGCATTTATGCCGGTCAGCGCGACCAGCTCGGCATTGTTCATCAGCTGCGTCCACTCGGTCGCACCGCCGGTCAGACCGCCGCCGCCGGCGGCGGCCGGACCTGACAGGATGGCGAGGCAGAGCAGAAGGGCCCTAGATCGCGAGTACATTGCGCACGTCCTCCTCCCAGAAGTTCGGGTTGTCGCCATAGGCTTCGTCCGCGGCGCGGCTGTCCTCGGTCGAGGTCCGCCCGATCAGCGAGAGCGTCGCGCGCCCCAGCACTAGATCGACCACGCGGCTGCCTTCGGGCTTGGTGATGTAGTAATCGCGGTGGCGCTGCATCCCGGTGATGATGTCGATCTGCGCGTCCGTGAGCCCCAGCGCGAGATACTGCGCCGTCCCTTGCGGGGTCTTCGCCGCCGGGTTTGGCAGGAAGATCTTGGTGAAGCAGCTTTCCAGCAGCGCCGAGGTGATGCCGGTGTCGAGCGTGTCGGAGACGGCCTGCGTCGCCATGACCACGCTCGCATTGGCCTTCCGCAGTTCCTTCAGCCACATCTTGATGCGGTCGGCGAAGAGTGGATGCGAGATGAAGGCCCAGGCTTCGTCGATGACGATGAGCGTGGGTTGCCCGTCGAGCTGCGCCTCGATCTTGCGGAACAGGTAGTCGATGACGAGGATCGCGGTGGTGCGGTCGAACTCGAAGAGGTCGTTCAGCTCGAACACCGTCCAGCGGCCGAGCGAATATTGATCGGTCGGGGAGGAGAAGATGTGCTTCTTCTCCGGCGTGAGATAGGCCGCGAAGGCCGCGCGTGCGGCGTCGTGCTGGATCAGGTTCGCGATCTCTTCGAGCGTGGTCTTCTCGTTGGCGAGGTTGAGGGCCTGACGGATCTCCTGCCGGATCGCGCGCCGGTCGGTGATCTCGGGATCGGTCAGCACGATCATCTGTTCGAGCCATTCGGCCGCGGCGTCCTTCGAGATCGCCATGAGACCGCCGACCGGGTTCAGCCCGCGCGCTTCCGCGCCGAGATCGACGAAGGTGCCATCGACCGCGCGGGTCAGTCGCATCATCGAGCGGCGCTTGTCGAAGACGATGACCCGCCCATTGGGGTAGCGCATCCAGTTGGCCGCGAGGAAGCCGAGCAGCACGGATTTACCGGCATCCGTCGGGCCGAAGATCAGGCTGTGGCCGACATTGCCGGAATGGAGGTTGAAGTAGTAGGGCTCGCCCGAGCGGGCGCGGGCGGTGAAGAGCGCCGAGGAGTTGGACGGGAAGAGCGAACAGGGGTTGGTCTCCTCGCCGCGCCAGGTCGTCGAGAGCGGTACCATGTCCCCGAAATTGGCCGTGGAGAGCATCGGGCGACGCAGGTTCTTGTGCGCGTGGCCGGGCAGCGAGCCGAGCCAGGCATCGAGCGCGTTGAAGGTCTCGATCCGCGCCTCGAACCCGCAGGAGAGCAGCGTCTCGCGGACCGTCTCGATGGCCTGGTTCAGCGTTTCGGCGTCATCGCTGTCCTGACGCGAGCCGAAAATGGTGAGGGTGCCCGAGTAGATACCGTATTGCAGATCGCCTTGCGCGATCGCGGCCAGCACCTCGTCGGTCTCGTCCTCCATGCGGATCGCGAAGCGATCAGCGTTGCTGTCCTGCGCGCCGGTCGCCTGAGAGGCGAGCGAAGTCTTCTCCTGCGCCCAGAAGCGGCGGCGTTTGGTGATCTCCTTGCGGCCCGCATTGGCCCCGAGGCAGATGAAGCGCGAGCACCACCGGTAGTCGAAGGGCAGATGCGCCAGCCGTTCCATCACGCCCGCGGAGGTGTAGGGCGGGTATCCGTCGATCGCGATGACGGCCATCGGCGCGCCATCAACATGGACGTGGGAGGAGAGATGTTCGCGGCGGACCTCGGGCGACATGAGAGCGTTGAGCTTGAAGGGCACGGTTCCGGGCGGCAGGCGCAGGCGGCGACGCTCGCCCTTGAGCGCGGTCCCGAGGCCCGAGATCAGCTCGTCCGTGCCGTACCCCTCCCCGGCCGTGTCGGTCAGCGTCTCCGCGCGCAGGCGCATCAAGCGGAACACGTTGGAGAAGCGGCTCTCGACCTGAAGGCAGAATTGCTCGAACTGCGCGATCCGCGCCTTCAGCTCCTTCGTCTCGTTGAAGGCGGAGAACTGGACGTAGAGGCGGGTCTCCACGGCGAAGAGATCGCCCCCGTCCTCGAACTGGACGCTGCGCTCCATCTGCATGAGCTTGAGCGCGGGCATGTCGAACTCTTCGGCGGAGCCGACATAGGTGCGCTCGCGGCGGCGGGTGAACTCGACCCAGAAGCTTGCGCCCTGCTTGAAGCCCGAGAGAGCGGCGGCCATGCGCCAGCTATTGTCGGCGCGGTCGTGGATCGAGGCGCTTTCATGATCGTAGCCTTGGATCGTCCAGCCCGCGACCATGCTGCCATCCTTGCACAGGACGACGCCCGGCGCGGGAGCGATGGACCAGGCAAGCTGATCGGAGAAATCCACCGTCTTCATCGCCGTTTCCCTTCGGAGATGTCGGGGTCGTAGGGCGCGAAGGCATCGGCCCCCTTCAGCCGCTCGACGAGGAGTTGGAAGAACATCGGATCGTGGTCGGCAAGGCGGCGCAGCGCGCCCATGCCGGTCACGAGCAGGGCGGCGAAGCCGAGGATCGGCAGGTAGCCGAACCAGGCCCGCACGAAGGTCAGGTAGATCCCGAGCCCGCAGACCATGAGCAGGATGATGAAGGGCAGCGGCTCCATGCCTTGCATGGTCCGCGCCTTGGTCAGCGAATGGGCGAGGTGGTTGCGGGGGATCTCTGCCATCAGTCGAACTGCCCCGGCAGGCTGCGCCAGACCGCCTCGTCGCCGAGATGGACGACGGTGATGGGCGAGAGGGCGACGACGCCCGGTCCCTGCGGCTGGTACATGCGCGCGATCTGGAGCGTGTCGCCGATCGTCGCCGTCGCCATGAACTGGAACTCCGCGATCCGGTCGAGGGTCACGGTGAAGGAGGGTGCGCGCCCGGTGCGATCGACGGCGAAGCCCGCGCGCTGGAGATAGGCGAGCGCGTATTCCTCGCAGCGATTGGGGCGGCCGGGGGCGACGAGCACGGTGCGGCGCAGCTCGACATTCTCGCCGACGGCGCGGCTCAGATCGTACCCGACCGCGCAATTCTGCGGGTCGGTCAGCGGCACGTCGGACGTGCCGCCCGACGTGATGTCGGCGCAGCCCGCGAGTGTGAGGGCCAGAGCGACGATGAGACAGCGGAGCATCATGACGGTTTACCTCCTGCGAATGCGGATCTGTTCGCGCCCGTTGACCAGCAGCCCTTGCTCGAAGATGCCCTCGATCACGAAGAGCGTGCCATCTATGCGGTAGTTCACGGCTTCGTCCGTTCCCTGCGAGGAGGCCATGAAGATCGGCATGTCGCGGCGGTAATTCTCGGGCAACTGAATGAAGGTCTGGACGCCGTTGTCGTAGATGCGCGTCGGGGTGAAGGGCGCGCGGCCTGCGATCTGGTAGTCGAAATTGAGCTGACCGGCGGGCACGATCGCGGCCCCGGCCTGGATGCCGGTGCTTTCGATCAGGGCGCGTTCGGCGGCTGCGGCCTCGGCCTGGCGCAGCTCCTCGGCGGCGCGCGCCTCGGCGATGCGGCGGTCGGTCTCCGCCCGCTCCTCGTCGGGATACCGGAACGCGAGACGCGGCGTGTAGCGCGTCGGGTCCGCCACCAGACGGATCGAGTAGGACCGCTTGTTGGTGAAGAGCGCGAGCACGGTGGTCTCGGCGAGATCGCTCGGCTTCACGATGATGATGTGCCGCTCGCGCCCGTTGAAGATCGCCTCGCGCAGCTCGATGTTCCAGCGTACCGGGTCGGCGATGGCGGGCGTGTCGTGGACCAGCTCGCCATCGCCGAGCTCGATCTGGCAGATGGCGTTCGGCGCGCAGATGAGCGAGGCCGGACCCGCGCCATAGGTCAGGATCACCCGACCGTCCTCGCCCAAAGGGGCGGGACCGGTCATGCTGTTCCACTGGTCGATCGCCTCGACCTGCTCGAAGGCGCTGGGGGGAAGCGGCGGGCCGTCGGCCATGGCTGCGGATGCACTCAGCATCGCGGCCACGACCCCGGCCTTACTCCACGGGAACGACGATCTCATAGGACGCTCCATCGGCACCGGGCAGCAGGATGTTGAGAAGTCCGACGCCGCCTCCCATGAGGCCCACGGCGATGACGACGTTGACGAAGAGACGGCCGGCCTGGCTGAACTGGTCGCCATAGAGGAGCTTGAAGCCGATCCCGAAGAGCCCGAGCACGCCCGCCGCGATCGCGACGGGACCGGTGAGGTTGCTGACAATGGCGTCGAGGCCGTCATCCCAGGGCATCGCCTGTCCGGAGGCTTGTGCCGCGGTGCCCGCGAGGAGCAAAAGCCCCGCAAGCCCGAGAGAAGATGAGAAGCGTGTCATATGCTGTCCCTTTCGAGTGGTGCGTGAAGTTCGACGATCGCCGGTGCCGAGCTGTGCCGCTCGATCTGGACGATGAGACCGACGGTCTGACGGATCATCGGTGTCTGATCCGTGAGCGAGACCTCCGAGCAGAGCGCGGCAAGGCGGGAGACGGCCTCGCGCGCGCTGTTGGCATGGACGGTCGTGATCCCGCCGGGATGCCCGGTGTTCCAGGTCTTGAGGAGCGTCAGGGCCGCGGCACCGTCCCGGCACTCGCCGAGCATGATGCGATCGGGCGCGAGGCGCAGGGTGGAGACGAGAAGGCGGCGCTGGTCCACCTGGTCGGAAGTCAGCAGCGCCGTCGTGTTCTCGTGCGGTGCCCGCAGCTCGGCCGTGTCCTCGATGAGGATGATGCGACTGTCGGGTTCGATCTCGCCCAACTCCTTGAGGAGCGCATTCGCGAAGCTGGTCTTGCCCGAGCCGGTGCCACCCGAGATCACGATGTTCTCCCGGTCGCGCAGGGCGGCGCGCAGCCGCGCGCGCTGGTCTTCGGTTCCGGTGAAGTCCTCGATCGACTTCACGCTTTCGGTCGCACGGCGGATCGACATCGAGGGGGCGGCGACGACCGGGCGCAGCAGACCCTCGATCCGGCAGCGGGTGCCGGGGATTGTGCCCGAGAAGATCGGGGAGCCTTGCGTGACGGTGGTGCCCGCGGCGGTTGCGCAGAACTGGATGATGGCCTGCACGACATTGCCCGCGAGCGCGAACTCGCGCGCCTTGCCCGAGCCGAACCGTTCCACGAAGCCCGCCCCGTCGGGATTGACCGAGATCTCGATCACATCCTTTTGCGACAGCAGCGGCAGGACCGGGCCGAGCAGTCCGTCGAGTTGCTGGAAGCCGGTGGACATCAGGCGACACCCCCGGAGACGAGCAGCGTCAGGGCCGCACCGGAGGCCGGGATCGCGGCAGGATAGGCCGAGCGCCACCAGCGGCGCTTGCCGCGCAGATAGCCATAGGCGAAGCCGGTCAGGACGCCGAAGAAGGTGAAGAGCAGCGCCGCCTCGAAGAGGTGGTAGCAGCCCGTCACCCAGCCCACGAGCGCGAAGAGGGTGACATCCCCCTGCCCCATATAGCGCCGCCAGTAGAAGATCCCGGCGACGACGAGGCCGACCAGTGCGCCGAGCGCGGCTTCGGTGACGGACCCGTCCGTCGCGAGCAGGGTCACGAGCCAGGTCAGCGCGATCGCGCCGGCGATCGCCGGTTCGATCTCGAAGCGCAGTGCGTCGCGGATCGCGAGCGCGATCCAGAGCTGCACGGTCAGGCCGACGAGGAAGAGGTCGAGACCCATCAGCGTTCGCTCCCCTGACCGAAGGTCCACGGGAAGAGCAGGCAGAGACGGCCATCGGGGCAGAGATCGGTGGGCGGCGCGCGGTCCTCGATGAAGCCCGGATCGGTCTCCAGCGTTTCCAGCAGCTCCTCCTGGTAGGCTATGACGGCCTCGATGCGGCGATTGCCTTCCTCGACGGCCTCAACGCCGCGCAGGAGCGCCTGCCGCCGTTCGTCATAGGCGGGGCGTTCGCCGAAGCCCTGGGCGACGGCCGGAGCCGCGACGTGGACCGCGAGGGAGGCGAGAAGGACGGTGCGCGTCAGCATCCGGTGCAGACCCCCGTGATGATGTTGCGGAATGTCCCGAAGGTGGAATAGAGGCTGTTCGTGAAGACGCCTTCATCGGCCGAAACCGACCGGAGAACCCCCCGACGGCTTTCGAGATCCTGCGCGACCACCGTATCCGCGATCACATCGTCGAATGTGCCGGTGCCGCCGGTCAGGGCGTCGGTGACATCGAGTGTGGTGGCCGTCACCTCCCCGGAGATCGTGGCCGAGCCTGCCTCGATCGCGCTCGCGACCATCTCGCCGTCGATGTCCAGCTCCTCGAAGGTGGCGCTGGTCGCGGTGATGTCTCCGCCCACGTCGAGATCGCCGGTGACGGCCATCAGGTCCGAGGTCAGCGTGCCTGCGACGCTCATCGAGTCGGCAAAGAGCGTGGTCACTTCCAGCCGGTCGGTGCGGAAGGTGGAGACACCGGTGATCTCGTAGCCGTTCATGTCGAGCGTCGTCTCCATCCGGTTCAGCTCCTCGAAGCCGGGACCGAGCGAGCGGCGGTAGACGTAAGGGCGCAGATCGGCGCGCAGGTTGAGATAGCGGATCGCGACGGTATCGCCGGCGACCGGCAGACCTTCGGCCCCTTGCAGATAGGCGATGTCCATCTCGACGCCGGGGCCGCTCAACGCGTCATCGTCGAGCGGGGAGACCCAGCCGATCGCGCCGAGCCCGTCCGCGCCCGCGGGGATGTTCTCGACATCGAGATTCCCGGTGGCGCGCGCGAGCAGGATCACCTCGTCGGCGCTCGGGGAATAGGCCCAGAGGTCGATGGGGCGGCCAGTCGGCGAGAACATGGTGACGCCGGGATCGAGGACCCCTGCCCCCTCCAGCTCGACTTCAGTGATCTGGCGCACCGAGGTCGCGGTGGCGCGGACCTCGGCGATGCGGTCCACGAGGTCCGCCTCGAAGTAGGATTGTGCCGCATCCGCGAGGCGCGAGAGCGTCCACAGCTCCGAGCGGTTCTGCTGGCGCGCGATCTCGGCCTGCCAGAGATTGATGCCCTGCTGCACGGCGAGCAGGATGATCCCCATGACGAGGGTGGCCTCGACCATCGAGAGACCCCGGCGCGCGCGGCGCGCGATCCGACCCTTCAGCATCCCTGGCATAGACCCGGTCCTACCTTCATGATTCCGTTGCTGTTGAACACGCCGTCCGAAAACAGCTGATCGGTGCTGAGCATCAGGGCCTCGACACTGACGAAAGAGCTTTCGGGGGCGATCGCCCAGGCGCTTTCGACGGTCGTGATGTCCGCGCGATCGCTCAGGAGGAGCGTCACGCTGTCGACGGCCCCCGAGATCGTCACGTCGCCTGCGCGCAGACCGCTCGCGAGCGGATTGACGGGGCTCGCCGGTCCGCCGCCCGCCGTCGTGACGCTGGCCCCGGTGACATCGAGACTGTCGGCGTTCAGCACCCCCGCCCCGAACCAGTCGAGGACCATCGGCCCGTCGAGGCGCGTGACCGATCCGGGCGCGGTCGCCTCGATGGTCTCGGCCGTCACGGCATTGGTGGTCGCGGTGCCCGCGACGGAGGTGAGCGTCAGCTCGGCCGTCTCGATGGCGGTGCCGCCCGATCCGGCCTGTTCGACCATGCTGGCCGAGAGACCGCCGACATCGGTGAGCACGTTGCCGTGGAGATCGAGATCGGCTTCCAGTCCGCGTTGCGGCACGCCGATCCAGGTGTCGCGCAGCACGAACTCCTCGCCGAGATCGAGATAGCGGAAGGCGTAGACCGCGATCTCGCGGTCTGTGAGCGTCCGGCCGAGCACCAGCTCGGCCACGGCTTCGGCAGGTTCGGTGATGCCGCTGCTGTCGGTGTCGCCGGTGGCGAGCCGTTCGGCCATACGGCGCAGGGTGACGGTCGGCATGTCGTCCGGTGCCCGGACGATCATGATGCCGGTGGCGCGCTCCCAGCCGGTCGCGCGGCCGATCAGGAACTCCAGCTCGACATCCTCGCCCAGATGGGCGGGGTTGCCGTCGAACCAGGCGGCGGGTTCGATGCCGCTCGCGAGCTCGATCGGCGGGCCGCCGAGGAGGATGCCGGTCTCGGGTGCGACCGCACTCCAGAGATCGGCGGGATTGTCGGCGCGGGCCGCGACGAGATATTCGAATTGGCGCCCGAGCCGCCCGATGGTCTCGACACGGGCATCGAGCCGCGCGCGGGCGTCGAGCTCGGCACGGTTTTGCAGGAAGGCGGCATAGGACAGGGCGACGAGGGCGGCTGCCAGCGTCGGCCAGATGAGAAGCGCGCCCCTGCGGGACCGGGCGGCGGGGATCCGCCGCCCGGAGAGCTTCGGCTGCCGCATGTGATATGTCGGCAGGATCCGCATCAGAAGGTGAACACCACGTCGTTCTGCGCCTGATCGCAGGCGCCGTTGATGTTCGCCACCGACAGAGCCGTCGCAGCCCCGTTGATGGTCACGGCGTCGGGCTCGCGCACGCCCTCGATGAAGGCACCCGCGACCGCCTGGCAGGCGCTCGGCTCGACATCGTTGACGGTGACGGTGAAGTCGCGGCCCCCGGCCCCGGCGACATCCATCTCGGTGTCCCAGCTGTTGACCATCACGGCGTCGCCGTTGTCGAGGAAGATCTCGCGCTCGGAGAACTGGCCGGTCGTCATCAGCACTGGCAGGAGGTCGCCATTGTCCACCGCGGCGGAGGAGGCGTAGAGCGTTTCCACCTGGTTGACGATGCGCATGACCTGCGAGGAGAGCGCCGCGTTGCGCTGGCTCTCGCGCAAGGCCTGATAGCCGAAGTAGAGCACGATCAGCAGGGCGAGCACGATGCCCATGACGAGGCTGGTCTCGACGACGGTGAGGCCGCGCCGCTTGCGCCGGCCCTTGAGCTTGAGCCCGCCGGTCATCGGCAGGGTGTACTTCATCAGGTCGGGGGTCGTATCGGTCATGTCTGTCTCCTTCATGGTTTACTGGACCGCTTGAACCGAGGTGAGCATGGCGATCATCGCGGCCGCGAGAGAGACCGCGAAGAACGCCAGGAACATGAGATTGAGGATCGCGACATTGCGCTTCATCGTGCGCTCGACCTTGCCGATCCAGCGGTCGAGATAGGTGCCGAAGCTGACGATCCCGCCGACGCGCGGGGCGAGGGCTTCGAGGACCGGCGAGAGGTCGCGATCGGGAAAGTCGGGGCCCGCCTTCATGCAGGCCGTGCCGATGTCCACGGTCTCCAGCTCGACCGCGACCCGCTCCATGCGGTCGCGGGCATAGGGAGAGGCATGTTCGGCCATGCGCCGGATGGCGCGGGAGTTCACGTCGCCGCCCGCGCGCGCCAGTTCCACCACGGCCATCGCGAAGCCGACGCCGTAGCGGAAGCGATAGACGTTCCAGGGCGGCACCCGGTCGGCGAAGCGGCGCAGGCGGCCGGTCCAGATCGGGCGGGACAGGAACGCGGCGACGGCCATCAGCACCACGATGCTCGCGATGAGCTGCCCGTTCGCGGCACCGCCTTCGGCGATGGTCGCCACCAGCGAGGTGATCGGGTTCCACAGAAGCGGGTTGGAGATCTCGCGCAGAACCGGGAAGAGCTGGGTGCCGAGCACGTAGTAGAGGATGCCGATCGCCACGAAGAGCAGGGCCGGCATGGCAAGTGCGGCGGAGGTCGCGCGCTTGATCTCGGTATCGGTGCGCGCGATGCGGCCCGCGCCAGTCAGCAGCACGCCGAGATCGGCATGGGCGGCATTGGCGAAGAGCGGAGCCTCGCCGCCCGAGCCGTAGAATTGCAGGGCTTGGGTCAGACGGCCGGTCGCGAGGCTTTCGCGGATGTCCCACAGGATGTCGGCGGCGGTGCCGCTGCCGCGCCCCTTCATGGTCTTCGCGGCCAGCTCAAGGGCTTGGCCAGTGTCCATATCGCTGTCGATCAGCTGCGCGATCAGCTCCCAGCTGTCGGCGCGCAGCGACGAGGTGAAGAGCGCGCGGCGGATGCGACGCGGCCAGGTCGGCTCGAAGCTCATGCCGCCACCCTCGGACCCTTGCGGGTCTCCATGCCTTCATGTGCGCGCTTGGTCTCCGCATCGAACGGATCGGCGCTGCCATCGAGGACGCGGGCGAGGACCTTGGTGCCGAGGGGCACGCCGCCCAAACCACCCTTGTCTTGCGGGGTGAGCCAATGCGCCTTCGCGCCGAGCGCGTCGTTCTCGGCCACGGCGGCGAGATAGGAGCTGTCGGGCTCGATGAACTCGCAGACCGCGCTCATCCGCGCGTAACCCGCCCAGGCATCGGCGCCGCTGCCCGAGCCTCTGCGGCAGGATTTGCAGCCCGCCGGATTGCGCAGGCGCAGCTTCGCGCGCTCGGGTGCTGCGAGGCCGTCGAGATAAGCGGGCAGCGCGTCTTCCTTGCCGACCGGCTGCGCACAGTCGGGGCAGAGAGTCGGCAGCAGCTTTTGCATCATCAGGAGACGCAGCACACCGGGGCGGGCCAGCTCCTGCGGAGCCACGCCCATCGAGATGAGGCGGAACGGGATGTTGTTGACCTCGCCGACATGGAGCGTGGTCAGGCACAGATGGCCGGACGAGACGAACTGGAGGACTTGTGCCGCGCCATAGACATCGCGGATTTCCGAGATCACCCCGACATCGGGGTTGATTCGGGAGAAGTGCATCAGCGCCTTGCGGTAGACTTCGGTGCGGGCTTCGCCGTCCCCGGCGGAGGCCACGGGGATCTGGATGATACCCTCTTCGCGCAGGCGGACCTCGACCGGATCCTCGACGGTGACGATCGAGACGCGGCCATCGGTCTCCTGATGGAGGCGCTGGACCATGCGGATAAGTGTGGTGGACTTCCCGTCGCCGGTGGAGCCGCCCATGACCATGGCGCCGTCGCCAGCGCGGCGGATACGCGCGAGCGCCGCCATGGCCTCCGCGTCGAGGCCCAGGTCTTCGAGGGTCTTCGTGGCCGCGTCGGCCTCGGAATAGAAGAGACGCAGGACGGTATGTTCCTGCTGGCCGTTATCGCCTTCATGCGAGCCTGCCTGACCGCGCAGCTTCACGAGGCCCTGCGGGAGCGGGAAGAGGGGCGCAGAGCTGACCGAGAAGGACTGGAACGTGCCTTCGGTGCGCGAGGTCTGGCCGCTGCCACCATCGCGGGCGTCGAAGATCGCGGCGGAGGCGGCGATGCCTTCCTCGCGGGTCCATTGCGGACCGAAGGCGATCTCGGCCCCGGCGATCTTGGCGCGGATCTCGGTCGCCCCGTCTCGCACGAGAATCTTGAGATCGCTCGCGCGGGCGCGGGTGGCATCGGCGAGAAGCTGATGGATGCGCTGGTTCAACTCGGACGAGCTGCGGCGCAGGGTTTGGCGGCGATCTATGTCGCCGCTCTCGTAGAGCGCCTTGATGTCGGCCAGCTTGACGACGTTGCGGGTGGTCAACTGGGGGAACGTGCCCCAATCGACGATCTGTTGCAGCTCTTCGAGCACGCTTTCATCGGTGGTGTAGCCATCGGCGATGAACCATTCGCCGGTATCCCGCACGGCGCAGACTTCCTGCCAGCTCGGGCTTCCGGCCAGGATGATGCCGTTCTCCAGCACCGTCGGACGACGGCGCTTGGGCAAGGACCAGCCGGAGAAGAGCGTGCCGAACTTCATGGCCGCACCGCCTCGCTGCGCGTGCCTTCGAGCAGCGGCTGATCCGAGCCGGACATGCGCGGCAGCACCAGTTCGCCCAGCTCGTCGCGCACGAGGACGCGCGCGCGGTCGATCGAGACGACCTCGACGCCGCCGGGCAGGACGGAGCCTTGCCGGACGCGCAGTTCCTGGCCCACGGCGGCTCCGGCGATCTCCTCGACCACTTGCAGCAGGGCGATGAAGCGGTCCCCGCTTCCGCCGATCACATAGGTCCGGAAATGCTCGGCCGAGCGGGTCTGGACCACGGGGACGATGACGGGTTCGGGGCGCGGCTCGGAGCGCGCTGCAGCAGGCTCCACGGGAACGACGGTCTCGGGCGCAGTGACGGTGCCCGCCCCGCGCCATTCTTCCCAGGCTTCCCGCACGGCGAGGTCGTTCTCGATGGCCTGTTCCACGAGATCGGTGCGCCACTGGCAGGCTTCGAGCACTTCGCGCTCGATCATCATCAGGTCCGCCGCCTCGAACCCGTCGGTGGCTTCGTCATAGGCTTCGCGGATCGCATCGGCCGGACAGGGCGGCCAGTCCCAGACATCACCGATCAGCAGCCCGATCCCGTCGGGATCGGGCGCGGCCGCGGGCGTATCAGTCTCGGGTGGTGAGACGGTCGCGGTGTCCATATCTTCCGAGCCGACCGAGATCTGCGCGGAAAGCGGCGTGGCGACGAGCGCGAGGATGGAGACGAGGCGGATCATTGCAGGACCTCGCGCACCATGTCGGCATCGAAGGTCTGGGCGACGCCATCGACTTCGATCTCCACCCTGTCGCCATAGACGAACCAGCGGCCGGTCCCGGCCTCCGATCCTTCGGGGAAGGCCAGCGAGAAGAAGCCCGCGAAGGCGGTCCCGGTCGGGGCCGGGCCGACGGGGGCGGCGAGGACGGCGCCATCGAGGGCGCGAACGGGATCGACCAAGGCTGCCGGGACGTCCCGTCCCGTCGCGGTCAACGGCGGGGGAGCGTCGAAGGCGAAGGCGCGCGGGTCGCCGTTCAGCCATTCGATCACCCAATTACCGTCGCGGCGATCGCGGATCACACCGTAGTCGATGGCTTCATTGCCATCGAGCTTCCAGACCAGATCGAGCGGAGGGTAGAAGGCCAGCTCGTCGCCGAACCGCGTCTCGAAGGTCTGATCGGCATGGGCCTGCACGTATCGCAGCGCCTCCGAGAAGGTCGCGAAGGTCTCGGCCCCGGCCGGGATCGGCGCGACGGCGAGAGCGGTCAGGAGGGCGAGCGGCTTCATCATCGGTCCAACCCTCAGCGATCCGCGTCCCAGGGCCGGAACGTCACCGGCGTCACCAGATCGGGACGCAGGATGCGCTGGCCGGGATCCTGGGCGATCAGGGCGTCGTAATTGGTCGCGGTCTGCGCGGTGTTGACCTCGAAGCCGAGCGACTGCGCGGACGGGAAGTCGGGGCACTCGGTATAGACCATCGCCGGGATGCGGGTCTGGAGATGGCCGACATTGTGCTCCCAGAAATATGGACGCTGATAGTAGAAGCCGACGAGTTGACCAGTGCGGCCGTTGTACTGATAGGTTCGACCGCCACGAACTTCACCATTCTCGATGTACTGCACACCCGGCCAGCTCGCGCGCTGCCGCTCACTTTCGACCCAATAATGCCTGACCGCGTCCGTACTGATAGAACGAGTATCTTGCTCGATGTCGCACGATACGCTTTGCCCATTGCGAGTGAAGACCTGAACCATGACCGCTGCTTCATCCGGATCACGCTGACCGGCCTCGAACCGATTGACGAATACGGACCCGGCGAACAGCTCCTGCGCATCCTCCGGAAGGAGGTTCTGTCGGTAGACCCGCGAGCGGGACCGCTGGGGGTTGTCCCACTGGTCGAAGGTCTCGTAGGGGCGGCTCGTCTGCGCCGAGCCGCACCCGCTCATCGTGGACGCCACCAGGGCGCAAGCCATCAGTTTGAAGATCGTCTTCATCTCACACCTCGTATTCGTCTTTGGGAAGCACCAGGCCGATCGCGATGAGCTGCACGGTGCGGAAGAGGAAGGTCCGGGCGGTGCCCCAGGTGCGCTTGCGCCCGGTCGCGAAGCCCACGAAGTCGCGGAACTCGCCGTAATACTGATCGGCCTGCCCGGCGGCGATCTTGCGGTTGCCGACCCAGCGATAGCCACGCCGCAGGGCTTCGCCCCACCATTTGCCGTGGAGATTGGCGACGCACCAATCGACGGCCTCGGCCTTCATCTCGCTGGTGAAGGCTCCGGTGGCGACGGCGTGAGTGGCGATCACGCAGCCACCGCCTCCACCGCCGCCATTGCTGTCGCTTCCGCCGCCGTTACCTCCACCGCCCGGACCATTGCAGCCGCCGCAGCCACCGGACACCTGACCACCACCGGGATTGTGACTGCCAGTACCCGCAACCGCGCTGCCGAGATCGTTGTAATCGCCTTTGCCATCGCCATCGACGTCCCAGCTGGTTTCGTCATCGTCGTTGCCGCCGAACCCGCCGCCATTGCAGATGTTGGCGATCGCCGTCCAGCTACCATAGGTCCGCTCGGTCTCGTCCGCCTGGACCGCGTAATCCGTCACCGTCTCGGTATAGCTGCGCCGCTGACGCGCGCAGCCGCTGTCGCGGGTCTCGACCCCGTCGCGCGTGCTGGTCGTGTGGCAGGTATTCGTCGTCTCGACCCAATCGCCGATGCTCTGCATCTCGCGGCTCTCGTTGCCGATCGTGTGCTCGAACTCGACCGTCACCGTCATGATCTCACGTTCCCGCTCCAGCTCCCCGTCGGGGAAACCGGGATAGGCTTCGGAACAGACCTGCTGCTCCGTCTCGATCGTCGTCTCTTCGGTCCAGTCGTAGTCGGGCCGGTCCCCGGCATCATCGCAGGGGTCCATCGTCAGCACCCAACTGTCGGGGTCCTCCCGATAGGCCAGCTCCTCGCCTTCGATGTAGTAGCCCCGCGCGGGTACGATCTCTTCGAGCCGCACGTTCCATTGGCGCAGCGACGTGATCGTCAGGCCCGCGACCTCCATCTCGCATTCTTCGAGCACGACCGTCTCGCGCTCGAAGGGCACACGGCAGCCATGCACGTATTCCCAATCGCCGGGGAAATCCGGGATCAGGTCGCCATCGGCATCGCGCGGTTCGTCACCCATGGTCCGCGACACCTCGACGATGCTGCGGCGGCGCACCTGAAGGCCGACCGTCAGCGTCGGATCGGACGCGGGCGGACAGGCCATCGTCTGATCGCGCTCGCGCCGGTTGAAGTGGACGAAGGCCGGGCCCATCCGCCGTCGACCATAGATCGCGAGGACATCGTGATCGGGCAGCGCCCCCCAGGTCGCCACATCCGTCAGGCAGGTGGGTAGCACCACTTCCTCGCCGTCGATCGCGCGCATCACATGCCCGCCATTCTCGGGCGAAATGATCGCGAGCGGCTGGATGCCGTGATTGGTCCAGCGCGAGCCGCGAACCGCGTGCCACGCCTTGTTCGCCCAGGCCGTGTCGCGCGGAGTGCCTACGCCAATGAACTCGTCCCAATCGAGGAAGGTCAGCACCTCCATCTGGGTATTGGGGCCGTAGAGACCCGTGACCGGGTGAGGAGTGCGCTCGGTACAGATCCGGTGCCGGACCTGGAACTCGCGGCCGAACGCCTCGTCGTAGATCGGACGCCCATCGGTCTGGACGAAACCCTCGACATCCTGGTTGGCCTCGACGAAGCCCACGAGCGCGGGATCGGTATAGGCCCCTGCCCCGTCCTTGACCGGCAAATGCTCGCCGCGGATCGAGTCCATCAGCGCCTCGTGCATCCGGCGCAGTTCGACGACCACGCGCGCGCCCGCGCGGCGTCGATCCATCGAGTCCGCATCGGCGCGGGTCTCGTAGAAGTCCTGTGCCAGGACCGGCATCGCCATAGGCGAGGTCAACAAGGCGATGATCGAGACGGTCCCGATCAGATTGTTGGCGGCGCGATCAGTCATTGGCGGCAACCTCCATGGGCTCGACGAAACTCCGGGTGACGGTGCGGGGAACGATGGTCAGCGTGACGACCTCGCCCGCGACCTCGAACTCGGTCAGATCGGCATCGGGCACGACGAGGAAGCGGCGCAGCGCATCGCTCATCGAGGTGCGCGCGCGCACCGTGACGCGCGGCCGTCCGCGGTGCACATCCGTCTCGATGCGCTGGCGCACCCCGGCAAAGGCGTTCTCGACGGAGGTGCCGAGGGTGCCGAGACCCAGATCGGGCGCGGTTGCAGCGTCCCCGCTCACCTCGACCGGATCGGCCTCGAAGGGCAGCGCGGTGATGAGGCGATCGTTCTCGAAACGCAGCTCGTGCGGCCAGTCGCGGAAGGCGCGTTCGGCCATGCGCTGCGCGATGATCGTGTCGAAGCGACTGACGAGCTTCAGCTCGCGCCAGGCGACGCCGCCCGCGTCGCTGTTGACGGGCGCGTCGAAGCCGGGACCGGCGCAGCCTTCGGCGGCGACTTCCCAGCCCAGCACGCGGGGCCATTCGGCTTCGGCGGCGAAGCGGCATTCATTGGAGAAGGCGACCCAATCGGTCTCGTGGAATTGCTCGATCCGCTCGACCGTGACGGGTGCTTCGGGTTCGAAATTGATCGCGACCCCCGCAAACGTGCCCCCCAGCACGAGTGCGAGGGCCGCTCCCGCCGCGAGGACCCCCTTGCGGCCCCCATTACGCCGAAACGTCACAAGGGGATCCTCCCCCTCCAGTCGGCGGCGGTAGTCGATGGCGACCAGCTCGGCATCGGCCTGCCGGTCTGCAATGAAATTCTCCACATCGGCCCGGATCTCGGGCGAGCAGGCGATCTGGTCGATGCTCTCCGATTGCAGGCGGCGCTCGACGGCGGCGAGCGCCTTGCCGATCTCCTCGAAGACCTGTTCGGACAGCATCTCGATCCGGCCACGCACATAGCCCGCGACCCAATAGGCGTTCCCGGCCTCCACGATGGCGATGACGTGACCGGCGGCGGCGTCGATCCGACGCCCGACCAGCTCGGCCATTGTCGGCAGACCGATCGCGCTCGCGTTGGACATGCCGGCAATGCGCTCGTCGAGCTTGGCGACGGCGGTGGCCCGTCGACCGGCGACGGTGGGCACGCCCTTGCGCGCGAGCCGCCAGGACAGGCCGCCCACGGCGTCCCGGCCGGGGGCGAAGCTGAGGATCTGGGCTCCCCCGCTCATCGGCCCGAGTCCCCGATGATGGCGAGCCGGACCAGCACGACCATGCGGACCCGCTCGGTCGCGGAGTTGTTGCGACCGCCGAGCCCGACGAAGTTCGGCGCGCCGGTGCCGAGCTGGTCGCGGCGGGCGAAGTCCTGTTCGTAGCCCGAGAGGATCAGCGTCTCGCCCGGCGACAGAATCGCGTCGGATTGCAGCGCGCGCTCATCGACATTCGGCAGCTGCACCTGGAGATCGTTGGACGAGAAGGTGTCGAGCGCATTGAGCGCCCGCTGGACCAGCGTGAGGTTGAGCTGGATGTCGCCATTGCTGACGATGCGCGGCAGCGCGTGGATCGAGATGCCGGTGTCGATGGTCGAGGTCTCGATCTCCTGCGAGACGGTCTCGCCGGTCGAGACCACCGATTGCGAGGAGACGAAGTTCTGCTGGTTGCGCAGGACGATGGGGGACCAGACGCCCGATTGGGCGATGCTCGACCCTTGCCGGAAGTCCACCACGGCCCGGTTGCGCGACAGACCGCGCAGGCTGATGCCGATCCCGTCGAGGGTGACGGTGCCGACCCCTGCCCCGAGCAACGTACCGGTGACACCGGTGGCGGTGAAGTCGCCGCGGGCGACGTTGAGCGCAGCCTCGAACTCGTCGGCCCGGTCCACATCGACGAGGTAGACCCCGACTTCGAGCCCGATCCGGGTCGAGTAGATCGCATCGAAATCCTCCACGACGCGCTCCGCCTCGCGCTGGACCGACGGCGGGCCGAAGACGCTCACCGTCCCGGCATTGCGGGCATAGACCACGTTGGAGGGTGCTGCGGCGACCTGCGCGAGGCGGGCTTCCAACTCGCCCCACGGATCCTGATCGCTGGAGCGGGTCAGCTCCACCGAGGTTCCGCTATCCGACAATCCGTTCACCGAGGACGAGAAGGCCATCGAGCCGGTCGGGAGCGGCACCTGGAAGGTGCGTGTCACCATCCGGTCGAAGATGATCGCGGCCCCGTCATAGAACCATTCGGTGTCGGTCCGCGCGGCAACGCGATCGAGATAGCGGCTGAGCGTCCCTTCATGCGACAGCGTGATCGGCGTGCCGATCGGGATCTCGATGAGCGAGCCGCCGGGGACGGCGTAGACGGTGCGCACATTGACCGGGATGCCGGTCTGCGCGGTCACGACCGCTGCGACCTCGGCGATGTCGGCGCGCTGATGATCGACGATGAAGCCGCGGGCCGTCTCGTACTCGTTCGGCAGCGGTTCTCCGCTCTGCACACCGCGCAGCGTCGGGGCCTGACCGCCATAGTAGGGCTCGGCCACCTGGACCAGCTCGCCACGCTGCGCCTGTTCCATCTGGCGCAGGAACTCCTCGGTGAGGCGCGACTGGTCCTCGACCTGCGTGGTCGCGTCCTGTTCGATCTCACAGCCCGCGAGGGCCAGCACCGTTGCGCAGAGGATTGCAAACCGCTTCATCTGTCTCAGTCCACCTTGATGACGTTGTTCTCGAAGATCCGCACGAGCGGGCGGCGGCCGGTGCCGCTGCCGCCGAGACCGCGCACGATGCGGCCCACCGCTTCCTGGAAGGTGCCGACCTCCGAGACCGGGACCTGGATGATCCAATCCTCGGTCGTGTCCACGAGGACGACCCATCCGGCCTCCTCGCCCCAGCGGCGCAGGACATCGGTGAAGAACTCGCCCGCCTCCGCGCGCCAGGTCGGCATGGGGATCGGGGTCGGCGCAGGCTCGATGATCGGGGCGGGGTCGGCGACGACCTCGACCGGCTCGGCGACGGGGGCGGCAACGATGACCGGCGCGGCGGCGGGGACCGCTGCTGGAGCTGGCTCGCCAGGCGGGCCCGATACGGACCGCACCGCGTCATAGCAGGGAAGAAGAAGCACCTCGCCCGCGGGCGGCACCTGGCCGGGCGTCAACTCGTTGAGGATGGCGATGGTCCCGACCTGCGAGGCATCGCCGTACCAGGCCGTCGATATGCCCGGGATGGTGTCGCCTGCCCGTGCGATATGCGTGGGGCAGTTGGGTTGTGAATTGAACGCGGGGTTCCGGGTGATGGAAACCGCAGGCACACCCGGTGCGGGCCCAGTTGTCGTCGGTTGTCCGCCGCGCGCGAAAACTGCGCGGAGGACGTCTGCGGAAATCGCAGCTCCCGATCCCTGCGCTGTTGTTACACGATCGCCAATTGCCAAGGCCGATTGCGCACTCTGCACATTGGCTGAACTTGAGACCTCATCATGGTGATCAGCGATCGGCATCAGGATTGTCGGGTCCGGGCAAACGATCAGGTTGCCGTTGTCTTGAGCCGACAGTTCACCGGTTACGACGAGACAAAGCATACCCGTCGCGCCGGCCAACAGGCCTTGCACGTTGTGATTGTACACAACTGTATTTCCTTGGAATTACGCGGTTCAGCGCATCTTGGATGCGCTCTCGATGGGAAGCGCTTCTATGAAGTGACGCAACGTCATTCAACAGAAAAGTTTGGTAGAGCTTGAAATTCTAGAACGGCGTAAACTCAAGCTTGAGTGCGCAGCCTGTAGTCGCTAGTCGGAAGTGCTGATTGAACTGAGAGCGCCAAGATCCAGCTTGCTGGCAGCGAGCTTAAAGCGCAGAGATCACGCAATGGGGCATCCTCGATGCCGTCGCCGATGTCCAAGTTGGGCGGAGAGCAGACTTTCGCCGCAGGTGCGAGGGGATCCCAAGTCTACTGCGGAAGCGGACATTTAGTTGCAAGCCCAGCCCGCATCTGGCCGATCGAAATGAAGGGCGGGAAGCGTATCTCCCCCGCTGGTCTGCTGCTACGGTCATGTGGCGCGAAAATGTAGCATTATCCAAACGATTCTTATTGCGGCGTTGAAAACGCCGGAAATCTCAAACAAGCGCTTCATTGGAGAAATCTCAATTTGACTACTATCCTTAACAAAGTCAGATCGCTTGGAGATGGATCGGCATTTGATGCATTCGCGCAAGCATTGTGGACGAATGAGGCAGCCGTCATGGTCGGTGCCGGTTTCAGCCGCACCTGTCGTCGTGAACATGATGCGCCTGTTCCACCGCTCTGGGGAAATTTCGCCGCCCGAATGGAAGGCTCGCTTGGCTATGTCGCGGGGAAGGGTCCTGACGCATTGCGCCTTGCGCAGGAGTATCAGGCGCAACACGGCGAAGATGGGTTGGACCGATTGATCCGGGAGTTGGTGACGGATGACCGGTGGGAACCATCGAATCTTCATCTTCAGCTGATGGAGTTTCCTTGGGTCGATGTGTTGACGACGAACTGGGACACCCTGTTGGAGCGCACGTCCCCGAAGACACCAGATCGCGTCTATAGCTGCGTCCGGACGATCAGTGACCTCGCGCGTGCGCGCGCACCGCGCATCGTCAAGCTGCATGGCTCTTTGCCGTCTTCCAAGCCATTCATTTTTACCGAAGATGAATTTCGGACCTATCCCGCAAGATTTGCCCCCTTCGTTAACCTGGCCCAACAGGTGATGTTGGAGAACGAGCTTTGTCTTATCGGCTTCTCGGGGATCGACCCGAACTTTCTGGCTTGGAGCGGCTGGGTGCGTGACACATTGCACGTGTCTGCCCGTCGAATCCGGCTAGTCGGTGTACTGAACCTGACCCCGGCAGCGCGATCCCTGCTTGAGCATCGCAATGTCACTCCAATTGACCTGGCGCCTCTCGTTGAGAACGAGCTGCCCAGTGAACGACACGAGAAGGCGCTTGAGCTGTTTTTTGCCGCCTTGCTTGAGGCAAAGCCGCCGTCCCCCTTCGAGTGGGCGTTGTCACCAGATCGCTTCAATGCTTCCCCAAGTGGGCCAGATGAGGACAAGGCAAGCCGCAAGGACGTGGCAACTACGTGGACTGCAGATCGGCGTATTTATCCCGGCTGGATTGTCGCGCCAGAAAGGGTGTCTCATTCCTTGCGGTACTCCTCTCCGATGGTGCGACGGGTAGAAGAAACGCCAGAAGACCACTTGAGGTTTGCGGCTGAACGGATCTGGAGGCGGACCATTGCGGGTGTTACATTGTTCCCCAGTGACATTGATGAGGCGGATCGACATTTCAACGCGGTCTCATGCCTTTCGCTACAACAGCGCACGGACCTCTGCGTTAGTGCTATAAAACACTGGCGAAAGTTTCGTGACTGGGACCGCTGGTCTACATGGATGAGGCGACTGGCGGCAACCTCAGGTGAAGACGCCAACCTGTGGCACGCCTACGAGACGGGCTGGAAGGCTGTACTCGATTGGGACGATGACGGCGTACAAAAAGCAACCGACACGATGTCTTCGGACGCACCTATCTGGGTGATGCGGCGTGCAGCGCTTCGTTCGACCCTCTTTGCATATCGGGATGCAGCCTTGGATTACGAGGCTGCGCTCTTGTCAGTCCGGCAGAAATTACGATCAGCTCCGCGGTCGGCATGGCTGATCTCAATAGAGGGGTGGGCGGCGTTGTTTCACAAGGTGACGTTCAATGCACTGACGGATGACCTGACCTCCTTTGCCGAACATGACACGGATGAGACGCAACTGCGCTATGCCGGTGCAAAAGCCGATCCATGGGACGAAATCTCACGCCGAGACAGGCTTGCAACGGAGCGGACCGAACGGAACAGAACCGACGGTGAAGAGTGGGCCCTGTCGTTCAAGCCCGGGCGCTATAGGCCGGGCGGTGTCAGACGGCTTGGCGGTGATGATGAATGCCCGTTCTACGGTCTGCTGGATCTTATGGAACGGACCGGCGCGCCAGAGAGGAGCATACATGCCAACCTTTTCTCCGACAGGCTTGTCGCAGGGTATCTCGCGCTCAAAAGCCCCGATGACGATGATCTGATGACTTTTCTCGCGCGCTATCGCGGGACCGATGTCAAGGTCCTCGATCGCATCCTTACGCGAATGCGTCTTGCACGGTTGAGTGACGTCGCAGTCAAAGTGTTGCTGGATAATATTGGCAAACGAATAGATCGAATACTGAAGAACCATGGCGGTCGTCGCCATGATGACCATGTGCGCTTCTTGTTGGCCTTGCTGGCACGCGTGGTAGTCCGCGCTGATAACGCAAAGGCACTCGAGATGTATCAATGGTGTCTTGGCCTGTTGAACGCCCCTGAGCTTTGGTGGAACTGTCTCAGCGAGTGCGGTGGCGTGCTCGCGGCGGCCATTGAAGTGATGGGTGATGACAATCGTCAGACTGCATTGCACCTCGCGCTTGAACTCAAACTTCCATCGGAAGGTACGGCCATGGGAATCGAGCGAGACTGGCCGGAGCTTATCGACGATTTCACATCGGATGATCTTCGCAAATTGACGGTCTCCCCCTCGCTTTCAAATCGCATTGACGCCCTGATTGCCTTGGCGCGGACAGGTCAGAGCCTTGATCGGACGCGCGCGCTAACGAGACTCAGGAGGCTGCATCGCGCCGGAAAGCTGACGGATGTCCAGAATTCGGCACTGGAGGATGCGATCTGGAGCCGGTGTGCCGATGCGGGGTGGCCTAAAGATCATGATCTGTACCCATGGGTGTTTTTGGACCTTCCGGGACGGGAAAGGGCTGGTGCGTTGTTCGTATCCTCGTTCGTAGAACCGGTGGCGGCGGGACAGGTCAGCGAAGACCTGTTGCTAAATTTGCGCATGGGGCTGTCGAAGCTGGAAAACCGGCCGAAAGCTGATACGTTGACGTCTTGTGTTGCGACCTGCGTGAATTGGCGCCCTCAACCTTGCGAAGCCTCAGACAGGCCTCTTGGGCTGTTCGAAGAGGTTGATCCTGACCGAGGCACCGCAAGAGAGGTCGGATATGTGCTGGCAAGCGCGTTGTTGCCTGCTTGCGCGGTTCCGGCACAGGATGCCGACTTGTCCAGTTTGATTTCCAACATACCCAGTCTCGATCATATTCCCACTTTGTCTGCGACGGCCTGTCAGATTTCCCGTCTTTGTCCGCAAAAAGGAGATGAGGCCATTGCGCTTGTCAGATCGGCGATTGCCAGCCGTGATCCGGGTCGGGTATATCCCTCATTCGCAGCCATCAGGCAGTTCCTTGGTAAGGCGGACAACGACAAGTCGATCCCGGATGAAATCGTCGAGATTCTACTGCAGATAGCTGAGCAGAGGTTGCAGCCAGGTTTGGCAAATGCGTTGGAATTTCTCGGGACCGCGATGGAACACATGGCCGAGCCGGCAAAAATAGCACTACGGCTCTCCAAAGCCTTGCCGCCGATTGTCGAAGAGTATCGGTATGATCAAGATCGGTTAGATGTGCCGTCAATGGCCGAGCTCCCGCTCGTACGGCGTCAAGCGCGACGTCTAACGCTGCTATTGGCGAACGATTATGAAGAGTTGCACACTGTTTTGACTCAGCTGAATGCGGACCCTATGCCGGAAGTTCACAAAGCTTAATGGAATATTTTCTCTTTTCTTGGCTTTGTTGCGAGAACGGATAGAGGAAAGGGTTACGTCCCGTGCGACAAGGCGTGTCCTTGGTCGGTTCCGGTGAACCTGCTGTAGCATCGCCGTCTCGCGTTCGCAGCGAAGGTCCGGTCTGACGGGCTGCGTTGCAGCATCTTGAATGCCGGTTGTAGGGCCGAAAAGGGCCGCCGCTACATCTCAACACTCTCTGAAATCGCTAGCGCATCCTCGAGTTCAACGCCGAGATAACGCACGGTACTGTCCATCTTGGTGTGTCCTAGCAGGAGCTGCACAGCTCGTAGATTGCCTGTCTTCCGGTAAATCTCTGCGACCTTGGTCCTGCGCATGGAGTGAGTACCATAGGCACTTGGTTCTAGCCCGATAGAGCTTATCCAGTTGCGCACGAGCCGCGCGTATTGCCGTGTCGAGATGTGGAGCCGGTCGTGGAAGCGGCCCGGCCACAGGTACTCCGATCCGATCATCAGCGGATCGTCGAGCCAGTCGGCAAGCGTCCCTCGAGTCCCTTCCGTGATCTCGAAGCGAACTGGCTTCTGCGTCTTGCTCTGCAAGATCGACGTGCGCTCCTTCACATGACCCGCGGCGTAGACATCGGTCACTTTGAGGCGGACGAGATCGCAGCCGCGAAGCTTGCTGTCGATAGCGAGATTGAAGAGCGCGAGGTCGCGCACTGCCTTCGCGATTTCGAGCCGCACCCGAATGGCCCAGACATGCTTGGGATGAAGCGGGCGCTTCTGGCCAATCAAGCGCCCCTTGTTCCAAGCAGGGCGGTTCTGGCGGACGGCTGGCAGGTTCGGAACAGACATGGCGGATCCTTCGCGATCCACCCTCCTGCCCTCCCGGCGACCCAGTGTCGGGGCAAGATGATACCACAGAATACGCACTCGAGCTTCACCAAGAAGCTGTCGCCCTAGACTCTATGTGCACCCTCATCTCTTTGCGGCACGAGAGCTCCGAAGCCATAGTAGGTTGGGCGGCGACCAATGGTAGTTCAACTTGGCCGTCCGAATGCCATCCAGCGGTGAACGGCTGAATGGAGCCCGCTTTACCGGATGCTGCACACTGCGCCAGTGTCTGCTCTTTCTGGCCCCGGTCAAAAACGTGACAAAATCAAAGGCAGTTTTGCCAAGGGTTTGTGGCATAAGAATTTCCAAGGATTTCGGTCTCAGCAGCGCCTGCGACAAAAACGGCCGTTTTTGACTTTTAGCACACGTCAAGGTGATCTGCTGAAGCCCGCGCTCAGCTTGGCGAGTTCAGCCTCGACGTGGCGTCGCCTTGCAGGCGTGCTATCGGGATGGTTTTTGGCTATCTGAAGCCAGTCTCGGGCCTTAGCCACTTCGTCGTGCTCGATGTACAGAATGCCAAGAGCGCGAGACGCAAGATGAGCCTCGCTGCCTGCCTCATATCGAATACGAAGAAATTTCTCTGCCTCGATTGGGTGATCCTGCAGCACCCGCCGTGAGGCTTCAAAGTGCGGCCAGCCTAGGACCAAGCGCAGCGCATCTTCTAGCTGTCCATCCCGTCGATACCCGGCGATTGGAGTCTCTATCGCATCGAACGGAAACCCCTTTCCCCCGGAGAATGCCCAATCAAGCAGGGCTTGTGCGGACAGACTGCGGCGCAGCGCCGAAAGAATGGCTCTATGAAATTCGGTGCCCGCAAGCTGCAGCTCCCGCATCCGGTCGCGTATCTCCGTCGCTTGATCGGGTGTTTCTACTTTAGAGGCGAGCGTGCCGGCCGTGAAGGCGTTCGGCTCGACGCCGTGCTGGCGCATCTCGTCGAGGATGGCGCGGGCCTCCGACCATGTCGGCGCACGGGCGGCAAGGGTACTCCAAGTGACGACGTCTGGCTCGACGCCGTGCTGGCGCATCTCGTCGAGGATGGCGCGGGCCTCCGACCATGTCGGCGCACGGGCGGCAAGGGTACTCCAGGTGACGACGTCCGGCGTATGCCTCCGGCAAGGGCCGCCTGAGCACGGGTTTGGATTTCAGCTAAGGGTCTGAACCTATGACAGACCATAGCTTCATGCCCCAAGTGGAAGTTCTTTCGGTCACGGATACTGGTCGGCGCCGTCGATGGACGGATGCGGAGAAGCTCCGGATCGTAGAGGAGAGTTATTCGGCACCGCGGATGGCCGCGGCGACGGCGCGGCGACACGCCATCTCTCGTTCGCTGCTGACGCGATGGCGGCGGGAAGCACGCCAGGGGCGGCTGTCGGCGCCGGAATCCGGGATGCATTTCGCGCCAGTGACGATCACAGCGAACGCGGGTCAGCGAGCTGAGACCGAGCGCGGCGATGCGCGCTCTGGCCGCTTCGAGATCATCTTGCAGAACGGACGACGACTGCTTGCTGACGCCTCGCTCGACGCGTCGGCTCTTACACGACTTGTGCAGATCCTGGAGCGGGCATGATCGCGTTTCCGGCCGGGGTGCGGGTCTGGATCGCGGGCGGGGTCACCGACATGCGCCGCGGTATGAACACTCTCGCGCTTCAGGTTCAGCAGGGACTCGGACGCGATCCCCACGCCGGCGAGATCTTCTGTTTCCGTGGGCGCAAGGGCGACCTGGTCAAGCTGCTCTGGCACGATGGTGTGGGCATGTCGCTCTATACCAAGCGGTTGGAAGCGGGCAAATTCATCTGGCCCGTCAGTCGTAGCGGAGAAGCCGTGCAGGTCTCCGCGGCCCAGCTCGGCTATCTTCTGGAAGGGATCGACTGGCGCAACCTGCGCTGGACGCAACGCCCTGCAAAGGCCGGATAAATCAGCCTCACAGACCTTATTTTCATGGGCTTTCCGGGCGCTGCGTGGTAGGTTTCGGCCATGCCGGATGCCGCTTCCGAGATCGCCAGATTGCGTGCCGCGCTCGCGGCATCGGAGGCCCGTGCCGAGTCCGCCGAGAGCGAGCTGGCGCAGGCCCGCGCGGTGGTCTCGACCTCCGAGGCGATGATCAAGCATCTCAGGCTCGAGATCGCCAAGCTGCGGCGGGAGCAATACGGCCATAGCTCGGAGCGCCGGGCTCGCCTGATTGATCAGATGGAGTTGCAGCTCGAGGAACTCGAGGCGGCCGCCACCGAGGATGAACTCGCCGCGGAGACTGCGGCACAGTCCACGCCTGTTGCCGGCTTCCAGCGCCGCCGCCCGGTCCGCAAGCCCTTTCCGGAGCATCTTCCGCGGGAGCGGGTCGTGATCGAGGCGCCCTCGTCCTGCGCATGCTGCGGCTCCGACCGCATCGTGAAGATGGGCGAGGATGTCACCGAGACGCTGGAAGTCATTCCGCGCCGCTGGAAGGTTATCCAGACCGTCCGCGAGAAGTTTACCTGCCGCCACTGCGAGACGATCAGCCAGCCCCCGGCGCCGTTCCACGCCACACCCCGCGGATGGGCCGGGCCGAACCTTCTGGCGACCATCCTGTTCGAGAAGTTCGGGCAGCATCAGCCATTGAACCGGCAGGCCGAGCGCTATGCCCGGGAAGGTGTTGATCTCAGCCTGTCGACCCTGGCCGACCAGGTGGGCGCCTGTGCCGCCGCGCTCGAGCCCATCCATGCGCTGATCCGCGACCATGTCCTGCAAGCCGAGCGGTTGCACGGCGATGACACGACGGTGCCGCTTCTGGTGAAGGGCGGGGCGCGCACAGCGCGGCTCTGGACCTATGTCCGCGACGACCGCCCGTTTGCGGGCGGTGCGCCGCCGGCGGCGTTGTTCTACTTCTCCAGGGACAGGGAGATGACCCACCCGAACCGGCATCTCGCGGGATGGCAGGGTATCCTGCAAGCCGATGCCTATGGCGGATACAACGATCTCTATCGCAGCGACCGTGACCCCGGCACGGTGAACAGCGCGCTGTGCTGGAGCCACGCCCGCCGGAAGTTCTTCGAACTCGCCGATATCAAGGAGAAGGCCCGCAAGAGGAAGCCAGACCATGACATCTCGCCCGTCGCGCTGGAAGCGGTCAAGCGGATCGATGCCATCTTCGACATCGAACGGGAGATCAATGGCCTGGATGCCGGATCGCGGCTCGAAGTCCGACAACGGTCACGCCCGCTGGTCGAAGACCTTCACGAATGGATGCGGAGCGAGCGCGACACGATGTCGAAGCACAATCCAGTGGCCAAGGCGATCACCTACATGTTCAAGAAGGACCGCTGGGAGGCCTTCACCCGCTTCCTCGACGATGGCCGGATCTGCCTGACGAACAATGCGGCCGAGCGGGCGCTGCGCGGCGTGGCTCTCGGCCGAAAGTCATGGCTCTTCGCCGGCTCTGAGCGCGGCGGAGACCGCGCGGCCTTCATGTATTCCCTGATCGTCACGGCAAAGATGAACGACGTCGATCCCCAGGCATGGCTTGCCGATGTGCTCGCTCGCTTGCCGGAGATGACAGCCTCTCGTGTGCCGGGTTTGCTTCCTTGGAACTGGCAACCCTCGGAGCGCAGCAAAGCCGCCTGACCGCGGCCCACGCCGGATGCTTACCGTCCGGCTCGACGCCGTGCTGGCGCATCTCGTCGAGGATGGCGCGGGCCTCCGACCATGTCGGCGCACGGGCGGCAAGGGTACTCCAGGTGACGACGTTCGGCTCGACGCCGTGCTGGCGCATCTCGTCCAGGATGGCGCGGGCCTCCGACCATGTCGGCGCACGGGCGGCAAGGGTATTCCAGGTGACGACGTCCGGCTCGACGCCGTGCTGGCGCATCTCGTCCAGGATGGCGCGGGCCTCCGACCATGTCGGCGCACAGGCGGCAAGGGTACTCCAGGTGACGACGTTCGGCTCGACGCCGTGCTGGCGCATCTCGTCCAGGATGGCGCGGGCCTCCGGCCATGTCGGCGCACGGGCAATTAAGATGGAATACGTGTACACGTCCGGAGGTGCAGCGCTCGTCGAGCCGAAGGCAATGACTCGAAGCGCGCGAGGATCGTCTTCGGCATTGAGCCAAAGGTTGAGCACCACGCGTTGACGCCGGGCGTAGGCTGCAGCGCGATCCGCTTCTTCGGATGGCAGCGAGGTGATTGCATCCGTATAAAGCGCGGCGCTGTCCTTGTAACAGCCCATTTCAAGAAGGATGGCTGCTTGTGCGGCTAGTGCCCTCGCATGAGATAGTTTGTGAGCGCCAGCGATCTCGCGGGCGTCAGCTGCCTCGATAACAAGACGATCTGCGCGGCGGGTCGCAGCAACTGATGCCTGAGCCTCCAACTCGGTTGCGCGCTGAAGGTGGGAGAGGGCCTCGCCAAGCTTATTCGCAGCCATAGCCGCCTGGGCCGCTGCGCGGCACGCCTCCGCCTCGGCCGAAAGGTTTGAAAGGCCGGCGAGATCCGCAAGTTCCGACCTCGCGTTCGGTGCGTCCGTGGAGCGACGAAGCAACTCGTCGAGCTGCGCGCGCATTGCAGCTATCTGACTGTCGTCGGCAACCGCGTTCGCCACGAGCGCGGTGACCTCTTCTTCGTCAAGGCCGTATTTATTGATGTCACGTCCCGCAGCGTAGCTGCCGCGGTCGGCAGAGACCCGTATCGGCCGGTCAGCCATCTTTAGGCGGACTCGAAATGCTTACGTCTCTCCCGGCGGCGACACTGTGGCGGTCGGCAATCACAGTGATCCTATTGTCGATGCCTGCAGCCTGACCGTCGGCAGCGAGCGCGCTGCGGAGCGACTCATCGAGTGCCTTGATCTCGACTTGTGTGTCGGTATCGAGATCGTCCACGTCCTCAGCAACTGAGACGGCACGGTGCTCGGCTTCCGGATCGGATTCAAGCTTCTCAACGTTCGTCGGTGAGGCGGGCAAGAGTCGCTGCCTTAAGCGCCCCGTAGGCATCCTTGGCGGCGGCGCCAAGGGTTTCCTTCCCGAGCGCCGCCGCACCTGAGGCAAGAGCAGCGGCAGCGAGCGTTCCAATAGTTACAGGTTCGGCCATTATTTCAATCCAGAGCCTACAGCCTAAACAAGATCGCAGACATAGACTGATCAGGTCAACCGGGACGCATCCCAATGATCGTTGAACAGCCGACCGTCGCAGCCGCGTCGGCCTAGTCAAGGGAGAGTGACACTGAAGTCCTACCGGGTCGACAGTGTTGTTTTGACCCGGTTATAGGCCCACGTCAAAAACGACCGTTTTTGGCGTGCAGGTTCTGTCACTGGGTTTGTGTCCGGTGTGCGGGACGAAGTTGCCGCTCGCGCCACAGCAAGCAATGACGGCAGGTAGCCCTATGCTGACCTTGACGCCCGGCTCGGCGAGGGCTCAAGAGCAGCCGAAACGCCGGTCGATCAATGGGGATGCTGTCATGCGGCGCTATAGAAAGCCATTCCGCAGCCTAAGTTAGTTCAGTAGTTTAGCTTCAACATTTAACATTTACGGAGATAGGTTCTGCAATGGCGCTTTCAGAACTATACGCAAACACGGGCGCAACCGGTTTCACCATCAATTTCTTTATGAATGCAGGACCGAACCCCAGATCAGGGCTACTGGCTGCGCCGTTCTTCACGTCAAATGACCCCATCAAGGCTCTGACGGACAAAGGGTGTGATGTCCGGTTGATCGTTCGGTTTTCGCCTATCACAACACCTGAGGCTCTTCGGCAAGCCTTTGAAAATCCCCGTGTCAAAGTCCGCTACTTCACCGATGCAAAATTCCATACGAAGCTCTACATTATCGACGATGTTGCGCTCGTCGGGTCCGCCAATCTCACAGATAGTGGTCTGAAAGCAAATCGTGAACTGTCTGTTCTTTTGCGACAAGATTGCGATGAAGCCTTCTACGCGCTCCCTGGCCTCTTTGATGAGCTCTGGAACGACGCAGACGTTCTAAGCGAAGAGGTGCTTCGCGAATATGAAAAGGCGTTCAAATCCAAAGAGAAGCCGCAGAACGAGGACGCCTTCGAGAAATTCATCCACAAATTCGTGAAACCTGCCGCCCCCAAAAGCATCGTCGTTGGCAGCGCTAAGAAGTCGAAGGAGCGCGCCTTCATCCAAGGGTTTCGCCGAAAATATGATGAAATTCTGGTGCCTGCGCACCATGAAATCCTTGAGGTCGCCCAACGACACGGCTTTGGGCGGCCAGAATATGCAGGTCAGGATCCCCAAATCGAGATGGGAAGATTCCTTGGTTGGCTGCGTCTGACACAAGGCAGCGGCGACGGTTGGCGTGAGACTTCGTTGCTCAGCGACCCAAATGACCGCGCCGCGCGGATCACCAAATATGTGCAGATCTGGCAGTCAACGGACGACACCGTGAAAGGCGATGTGTATCATGCCTCGGCAGAGATCGAAAACATCGCGAACATCCGGACCTACCTCTGTGACCCCAATGAGTTGGCCGAGCTGAGTTTTGACGATTTATTCCGGCACCTTACAGGTTGCCACGCTTTTCTTGAACGTCTGCGCTTTGTTTCTAAGGATATCGGAGAGGACCTGTCCGGCCTCGAGCGTTTGCGCATTGATTTCCAGAAGAAGAACTCGCGCGAAGCAGTCGTGCGAACGGTTCGCTATCTTCTGTCTGGTCCCGGTGATGCGATCGAACGCGCCTATGACTGCGTATACGGTAGCTACAAGCTCAACGGCTTCGGCGAGGCATGTGTTATGGAGCTTCTAGGCTGGGGGGATCCCACACGCCCTCCGTTCAATAACCGATCCATTCGTGGCATCCGCTTGCTGGGGTTCGATGTGGAGCATTTGGTCGCCGGTGAGTAGCAAAAATCTATGTGGCTGCTTCTTGCGCATTACTGCCACTCGTGCTTTGCGCAACATCGGCCAATATGGGCTCACTCCAGACCTTCTCCGCAGCGCAGGATGCGCCAAAACTCAACCCTTTCTGTCATCGGCAACAACGACCGTTTTGGGGCCATAGGTTATGGCAAGGGGTTTGTGTCCGCATTCCTATGATTCAGCCAAGTCGCTCCGCGCATCCCGAATAATCATCCACGACGAATGCAGAAACAGTCCTGCGATGGCGAACGCGACGATCAGGTCGGGCCATGCACTCCCAAGCCACGCGACCAATCCGGCGGCGATGACTACGGCAAGGTTGCCGATGGCGTCATTGCGGGAGAACAGCCAGACGGCCCGCATGTTGGCATCGCCCTTGCGGTGCTTCAGCAGCGGCAGGACCGCGAGGATGTTCACAATCAGCGCGCCCACCGCGAAGGCCCCCATCAACTCGGCCTCGGGGGTGGTCTGGTTGAGAACGCGCCAGATCGTGCTGCCGACGACTCCAAGGCCCAGAAGCCCCAGAAACACGCCCTGGATCATCGCCGACCGCGCCCGCCATGTCAGGCTCCAGCCGATGGCGAGCAGGCCCAGAAAGGTGATCGCGCCGTCGCCCAGAAAATCGAGCGCGTCTGCCTTCAGCGCCTGCGAACCAGACAGGAACCCGCCGAACATCTCGACCACGCCGTATCCAAGGTTGAGGGCCACCACGATCCAGAGCGCGCGGCGATAGCTCGGGTCCTTGTAGGCTGGATCGGACGATGTATCGCCGTCCTCGATCTTCTCGAAGCCGTAGCCGGTCGCGTCGAGCGCGGGCCGCACTTTCGGCAGGTCGTCCTCCGCGATCCGCAGCGTCATGACATGGGTTGCGGCAGACACCTTCACATCGCCTTCGGCCACGCCCGCAGACCGGGCCGCGCGCTCGATCTCGGCGGCGTCCTTGGCGCAATCCATTCCCTGCACCCGCATTCGGATCGGCGTGGACGCCGTCGGCAACGTGCTGTTCTCGGCTTTGCTCATGTGCGATCCTCTTCAAGTTGACGGACGAAAGGGGCCGCCGCTAACGTATCAGTGGATAATGATATGACGACGCAAGACGTTCAAGACGATCTTTCGGCACCCGACGCCCTGGAGCTGCGGGCAAAGCTCTTCCGGGGCCTCGGCGATCCCAGCCGTCTGGCAATCCTCGATGCGCTGGTGTCGGGCGAACGCAGCGTGCAGGAAATTGTCGGCGATACGGGGTTGAGTCAGCCCAATGTCTCGAACCATCTGCGCTGCCTGCTCGATTGCGGATTGGTCAGCCGCCGCAGCGAGGGCCGGTTCGTCCGGTATCGTCTGGCGGACAGGCAGGTCGCCGGGCTGATCCATGATGCGGATCGGCTTCTTGCCACGACCGCAACCGGTATCAACAACTGCGAGCGCTATACGGGGTAGAAAGTCTCTTAGCCGTGTGGAAAACCGAAAAACCTCGGTGCCCGTTTCCGATACGTTCGGTAGGGCGCGCCATAGACCTCTTCCAGCCACGGCTCTTCGGCGAACGGAGCAAGCGCAAAAGCAATCACACCGCCCGTCGCGATGATCCATACTGCGGGAGAGGCCGACATGATCACCCATCCGATCAGGATGCCCATGTCGGCCACGTATTGCGGATTACGGGACCAGCGGTAGAAGCCATCGGTCTTCAGCTCTGCTTCCGCACCGCTGGTTGCATTGAGGCCGATGCCCAGGGCCGCAGGCCAGACCACGGCGTTACCTGCAAGGATCAGCGGCAGGCCCACGCCCCAGCGAAGCCAGAGCGGCCAGTCCAGCATGTTCCAGTCGGCGAGGCCTACGAGGATCGCACCTCCAAAAACCGCCAGGGTCGGGGTCCAGACCATGATCTGGCTGAACCAGCTCACCCGTTGCGGAGGCCAGAGGCGGCGGGATGGGACGAAGATCGACCAAAGCAGCATCGCAATGAGAGCTGCTTCACAGACAAGCGCGACGGCCAGCGCGAAGGGAACAAGATCGTTCATCCGTGCCGCTACTCGCCATGCCCCCGCCCGCCGAACTCGGACGGGTCGTCGCAGGCATGACGCGCGCATTCCAGCTCCAGCGTCGTGTGCTCGATGTCGAACCGGTCGGCGAGTGTCGTCTTGATCCGATCTTTCACTGCGTCGGCGTCGTTCCAGCGGCCCTCGGCGATGACAACATGCGCGTCCAAGGCCGCACGGTGTTCGTCCATCTGCCAGAAATGCGCGTGATGGATGCCCGTCACGCCGTCCATCCCGCGCACGGCATCGAGAACGGCCTCCGTCTCGATCTCCGGCGGCGATCCGAGCATCAGGATACGGATCACCGGACCGATCTCGCGGAACGATTGCCACAGGATGTAGCCCGCGATCAGCACCGTCACGAGCGGGTCGATCAGTCGCCAGTCATAGAGCAGGATCAGCGTGCCCGCGACGATCACGGCGACGGAGCCGAGTGCGTCTGCCACGTTGTGCAGAAACGCCGCACGGATGTTTACGCTGGATTTCGACATTGCGTAGGTCAGCGCGGCCGTCACCGCGTCCACGACCAGCGCGATGCCCGCGATGATGACGATCAGCCAGCCTTCGACAGGCTGCGGATCGGCAAAACGCATCGCGGCTTCGTAAAGCAAGTAGAGACCGATCACGATCAGCGTGGTGTAGTTGATGAGCGCGGCGACGACCTCGACCCGGCCATAGCCGAACGTCATATCCGCGTCCCGTGGCCGTCGCGCGATCTTGCGAGCGCCGAAAGCGATGATGAGCGAGATCGCGTCGGAAAAGTTGTGCAGCGCGTCGGCGATCAGGGCGAGCGAGCCGGAAACGATGCCACCGACGATCTGCGCGACCGTCAGGCCCATATTGACCGCGATGGCGGCGAAGACGCGGCGGTCGCCTGCCTCGGGATCGACGTGATGATGATGGCCGTGACCCATGGTGGCGGCTCCTTTCGATTCGTATCGTTTCAGGGTAGATACGATCTACAGCGACTGTAGGTTCAAGGGGCAGCATGAAAGAATATTCCATCGGGCAGATATCGCGCCGGACGGGCGTGAAGGTGACGACGATCCGCTATTACGAAAGCCGGGGTCTGATCCCGTCGCCCGCGCGCACGACAGGCGGGCAGCGGCGATACGACGAAGCGGCATTGGAACGGCTGGCCTTCCTGCGTCACGCGCGGGAGCTGGGCTTCGGTCTCGATGACATCGCCGATCTGATGGCGCTGGCCGAAGCTCCGTCAGAGGATTGCGCACCGGCTCATGAGATCGCACGCAAGCAGCTCGCGGCGGTGGACCGGCGCATGACCATTCTCGCGCAGCTTCGGGAAGAGCTGATGCGGATGGCTGACGCGGATGATCCCGGCCATGCCGGGAAGTGTCGCGTCATCGAGGTTCTGGGGGATCACAAGCTCTGTGTCGGCACGCATGATCTGCCGGACGGTAGAGCAGACTTATCCGGAAGCTAGGCAAGGACCAGCGGTGGCAATTTTCCAAAACTCAACCGTTTCTGTCACCGGCGGAATCGACCGTTTCTGTCATCAGCGGCATCAACCGTTTTGGCATGTCCCAAACCTCCAAAACTGACCTTGGCGCAACCGCAGCGAATTCACGCTTCGTCCCGCAGAACGGAAATCCCCGTTCGTCGGAGCTTCGCGTTCACCGTGAACGGCGGCTTTGAAGAAACGTGCTGCAGCATCCCTAACCGCTGCTGAACGTCCGGTAAGGGCCGGGCCTGGCGATGGACCGGCTTGGGAAGTGGATGCTCTGTCGCGCGACCGCAGGTCGGCTACGAGCTCGAAACTCCCTCTCTTAGCCCAGCATCTCTCGTACCTCATCGCCGCCTGAACATAACCACATTCCCGAGCCCAGCGAGGATGACGCCGAGAATGGATAGGGTGGTCCATTCGTAGCCCTCGAATAGTGTCGAGAGGGTGAGTGCCACGATGGGGAAGAGGACCGTCGCGTAGCCCGCTTTGGCCGATCCGATGCGGCCGACCAGCATCAAGTAGGTTGTGAACCCGATGATGGATCCGATGACCGACAGGTAGACGAGCGCCGTCCAGTAGATGCTGCCCCGCGGGAGGACCAGCGGTTGGCCTGTCGCGAAAAGGATGGCGAGGAGGCAGAGCGCCCCGATCCCCATGCCCCAGGCATTTGCCGTCGTCGGCGTGATGCCGAGGTGCGTGTTCTGCCGTGAGGCCATATTCCCCCAGGAAAAGATCAGGGTGCCCAGCACCGCCCAGCCGATCCCGCGCAGCGTCGATGCGCCCGCCGTGATGTCGATGTCGGGCCAGAAGAGGCAAGCGAGCCCCGCCACCCCCAGCGCGCCGGCGAGTACCGTCTGCCGGCTGATCCGGTCGCCGAAGAAGATCCGCGCGTTCACCGCATTGAAGATCGATGCGAGCGAGAAGATTACCGAGACGAGGCCCGACGGCACGAGGGAGGTCGCGGTGTAGAGCGCCAGAAAGTTCAGGCAAAAGAGACAAAGCGCCTGCACGACCACGAACCGCCAGACCGCGGGGCTTCGCAATCGGCCGAGTGCGGCGAGCACAGCCAGCATCAGCACCCCTGCCAGCGCGAAGCGGTAGAATACCGATACGGCGACGGGTACTGCGACGACTTGCGCAGCAATTGCAATCCAAGTTGTTCCCCAGATGAGGATCGTAGCGGCGAAAAGGACGGGTGTGGTCATTGGGCGGCTCCTTTGTCGCGCCATGTACGCTTTGCCCGCACGGTATATTTGCACGATCTTGCGGTTGAGTGCCGACCCGCCATTCCCAGCCGATCACGATAGGCTTAAAAGACCTCATGGCCTCGGTGCGCGATTTCCTCGAAAGTTCCCCGGTCGCGAAAGCGGCCGCCACGCTCGATCTGGGCGGGGGGCGAGGCATTATGGTCTGGGAAAACCGGAACGACCGCGTTTCATACAAGACGCCGCAAGGCCATGCCTTCAGCCTATACCTCGCCGGGGGTACCGGCACCCGGCGGTTGGACGGTGCCGGTGCCAGAGGCTGGCCCGGTGCAGTCTGCGTCTTCCCGGACGGACAGCCCTCGGAGTGGGAGATCACGACGCCCCACCGCTTCGCCCATCTCTATCTTCCCGACGAGCGGCTCCGCGCTGACTTCGCCCGAACGCACGATTGCGACGCGCGCCGGCTCGACGTGCCGGAGATCACCTTCGCCGACATGCCGCACCTTGCCGCACCACTTGCCACGCTTGCCCGGGCAGCGTCCGCGGGTGACGTCCTGTTGGCCGACACGGGGCTGTCCGAGATCATCGCGCGGCTCGGAGCGCGCAAGGTGTCGCTGCGCGGCGGGCTGTCCCCGCATATACTTCGCCGCATCGATGACTGGATCGAAGCGCATCTCGATGAGGCGATCCGCTTGTCCGATGTCGCTGCTCTGGCAGCCCTCTCGCCATTCCACCTTCATCGCATGTTTCGGGCATCTCGCGGGATACCCCTCCACGCATGGATCACCGAACGGCGCATCGATCGCGCTAAGTCGCTGCTACGCGGCACGGACCCGGTTCTCGAGATCGCCCTCGCCTGCGGCTTCTCCAGCCAAAGCCATTTTACCCGCACCTTCAAGTCCGGCACCGGGTCAACCCCCGCAGCGTGGCGTGTGGCGATCAAAGGCTGATCGGTATGGGAACTGATCGTGGAGATGGGGATCGCGCACATTAGTAAGCGACTGAGATGCCAGCTCTGTTCTGCTCTTCCGACCTTGGTCCGCCAGATCATGCTTCACGATGTCTCCGATGGTTGCTTTGGGGAGGCTGCGCACCGGCTAGGCCCAGCCTGGAGAAGGTCCGCTTTGGGCCGGTCCATCAACCACGGATCCTCGCCCGCAGAACTCGCCCGATGATCCTGTTTCCGTGGGAGAAGGGATAGATTGTCTATCAAGATCAAGCGTCCGAAAGGCAGACAGCTTCTGGCATGTCTTTCCGAGCCGAGTATAACGCTTCGAAGTCTTTCGAAGACTGTCATGAGGCCTGTAAGATCGGCGCTATTTCACGGTCGATTGACCGGCACGTTGTCGAATTCCGGCACATCGAGACCCAGCCCGAGGTTTTCCGACAGGTGATGCACCTGCTGCCCGATCACGTCGTACAGCGGCTTGGCGTCCGGGCTTGGCAGATCCGCCGCTGCGCCCAGCAGTTGCGCGCCGATCTCTGCCACACGGCGCAACAGCTGTTTAGTAAGCCCCCTGCCGCCGAGATTCCGCAGTAGGTCGCCTAGATCCTCCTCCGTGACATCGTCCGCAATCCGCGCCGACCCGACGCAAAACGCCATTTCGTGTGTGACGTCATCCAGCAGGACCGGGTCGATATCGTAGGCCGGGGCGAGCTCCGGCGCGGCGCCGGTATAGAGAAGCGCGTGGTTCTTCGCATGATTGTCGGAATTGCCCAGCATCATGTTAGCGACGGTGATCTCGAACAACGCCTGCCGCGTGCGGCCAGGCAGACGGGTTCGGTCCACGAGCGCGCCCATCGCAGCGGCGGTGAAGGCGCGACCCGGCAGCCCATGCCGCTCGTATTTCAACCGCTCGCCCAGACCCAGCGCCTGACAGAAATCTTCCTGGTGGATGCGGTGCACCGCTCCGTCCGCGACCCGTCGGTCGAACCGCTCTATCAGCAGGCCCTGCAACGCCCCCTGCCCCACCACGCAGGTTCGCGCGACCGGATGGTCCTGCACACGACCCATGAGGCCCGTCGCCAGATGCTCCCGCAGAACGGTGTGCATCTGGCCCGTGCGCGGCACCTTCAGAATATGCGTAGTCGGCGCGCCGCTTCCTGGCTGCGGCAACGCCAGCCGCCCGTCCTCAAGGCGCGTCAGCGCGATCTTGCCCTGCACGCCGGCCAGCGGCGACGGATCGTCGAGGTCGCGCGGCACCCGACGGTGATCCCGCAACGCCACCATGATCCGCTCCAACGCGTCGTCGACCGGCAGCAGAATGTCCTGTGCCAGCGTATCGGGCACCCGCAGACCCCCCCCGAGAGCCTCGTAGTCCGTGTCGAGCACGCCGGGCTGCTTGGCCGGCCCCTGCCCCTCCGGCACACAGGAGATCGCGCCGGGACAATCCGCCCCCAGATGGTAGAGCAGCCCGACCACGTCCCGCTCCGCGATCCCGTGACGCTGCATGACCTGATCGCGCATCTCGTTCTCGAACAGCAGGTTCGAAAAGAAGCCGCGCGCCGCCACATCGTCATAGGGCTCCTCGCGCACCGGCAAGGCAAGCGACAGCGGATGCGGCAGCGCGTCGGTGACATAGGCGAAGGACACCGCGCCATCCGCGTCCGAGGACAGCCGCCCCACCGGCCCGGCCATCGCTTCGAGATAGACGTCGAGAACCGTCATTCACCGCCCTCCGGCGGCATCGCCCTCAGCGCGATGCCCAAGTCGCGGCAAATCTGCAGCACTAGCCCCAGATGCGCCGTCGGCTTGCCCCGCTCGATCGCCCGAATCGTCGGGCGTGAGATCCCGGTCTGCATCGACAGCGCCTCCTGCGTCATACCGAGCGCGCGGCGCGTGTCGCGAATCAAGGCCCCCAGCCTGGCGGCATCATCGACCCGGTGGCCATCACTTTTGGTAAAGGTCGTTTCCATCATCGCGGTCTATCGCCGAAACTGGATGAAAAGGCAATGAGTGTTTCCCTTGCCTGCGCTCACAGACATAACGGCGCATCATGGAATCGATCGTTTCCACCAATACTCCAGCCTTCGCAAATCCCACACGTAACAGCTCCGCAGGGATAATTACGCGGGCCTCTCTGGCAAAAAACCGTTGCGCGATGCGGCTGTCTCGCCAATAGTCACGGAAAGATGCGTTAGAACGCCAATTTCCGTGAACACGGACCCGAGCAGATGGACGATCAGACCAAACCGGACGCCCTCAACGCGGTGATCCGCAGCCATTCCGAACAGCTCGCCGCGCAACTCCATGCGCAGCGCGAGAGCCTGTTTCCGCCCGACGCGGCCAAGCAGATGCGCCGTTTCACCTCCGGCGAGGCGGCGACCCTGCTCGGCGTCAACGATTCCTATCTTCGCAAGCTGCACCTCGATGGCAAGGGCCCTGCCCCGCAGATGACTCCGGGCAACCGGCGGCTCTACTCAGCACAGGACCTCCACGATCTGCGCGTCCTCTTGGAAAAGACCGCGCGCAAATCCGGCGACTACCTGCCCGGACGGCGCGAGAGCGATCACCTCCAGGTCATCGGCGTGATGAACTTCAAGGGCGGTTCGGGCAAGACCACGACTTCCGCCCATCTCGCCCAGCACCTCGCGCTCCACGGCTACCGCGTGCTCGCCATCGACCTCGACCCGCAGGCCTCGATGACCGCGCTGCACGGCGTCCAGCCCGAGATCGACTTGGCCGAGGGTGGCACGCTCTTCGACGCCATCCGCTATGACGACCCTGCCCCGATCCGCGAGGTCATCCGCCCCACCTATATCCCCGGCCTCGACCTCATCCCCGGCAATCTGGAGCTGATGGAGTTCGAGCACGACACCCCCCGCGCGCTGGCGCAGGGCAATGCGGGCCTGTTCTTCTTCCGCGTGCGCGACGCGCTGGCGCAGGTCGATGCCGATTACGACGTGGTGGTCATCGACTGCCCTCCGCAACTCGGCTTCTTGACCATGTCCGCCCTGTCGGCGGCTACCGGCGTGCTCGTTACCATCCATCCCGAGATGCTCGACGTCATGTCCATGAGCCAGTTCCTGCGCATGACAGCCGACCTGATGGACGTCATCGCCGAAAGCGGCGCGGATATGAGCCATGATTGGATGCGCTACCTGCTGACCCGTTACGAGGCGACGGACGCCCCGCAGAACCGCATCGTCGCCTTCCTGCGCACCATGTACGGGGAGACGGTGCTGAACGCGCCGATGCTGAAATCCACCGCGATCTCGGATGCCGGGCTGACCAAGCAGACGCTCTATGAGGTCGAACGCTCCGCCTTCACCCGCTCCACCTACGACCGTGCACGCGAGTCGCTCGACGCCGTGAACGACGAGATCGCGGAACTGATCCAGAAGACGTGGGGCCGCCGATGACCGACAGCAAGAAACGCCGCATGTCCATGCTCGACAGCATTTCGGCAGCCGGCACCCCTGCCCCGCGCGCCTCGATGATGTCCTCGAACCGCGCCCTGCGCGCCGCGCGCAACGCGGTGGACAGTCACCATGTCTGGGAACTCGACCCCTGGACCATCGAGGATGATCGCCTGGCAGACCGGCTCGATCCCAGCGACGTGGCCGATCTGCGTGACGCGATCGAGACCAATGGCCAGACCGTGCCAATCCTCGTGCGCCGTCATCCCGAAGAGGACGACCGCTACCTCCTCGTTTATGGTCGCCGTCGGCTGGAGGCGATCCGCCAGTCGCAGCATGTGACCAAGGTCCGCGCGCTGGTCGCGAGCATGGACGCGGACGAGGCGATCCGCTCGCAGATCTCCGAAAACATGGCACGCCGCGACCTCTCCTTCATCGAAAAAGCCATATTCTGCAAGGAGTTGATCGAGAACGGCTTCGGCACCCAGGCCCGCGTGGCCGAGGTAATGACAGTGTCGAAATCCGCCGTCTCGATGGCGCTGTCCATTGTTGAGCGGATCGGCGCGGAGCTTGCCACCACCATCGGCGCGGCCCACGGCGTCGGGCGTCCGAGGTGGGAGGCACTGGCGCAGGACATCGACGCGGGCGCCGACCGCGACCTGCTGATCCATGTCGCCAACGAGGTGCACCGCAAGGCCGAGATCGCCCGCATGACCGACGGCCCGGCTGAGGACGGCGCAGCCTCCCTTGCGGCCTTCGAGGCGGTCGCGAAGGCCTCGAAAGCCGCCCGCCCGACAGGGCCGCAGAGCCGGTCCGTCCCGCCTGCCCGCTCCCGCAGCATCAAGATCGGCGGTCGGCGCACGGCAACGGTCAAACGAACGAAATCAGGGCTCGCCATCGACCTCCAGCCCGGCGCCTTCGCCGACTGGGTCGAGACCGAGGCACAGACCCTGATCGAAGAGCTTCACGCCCGCTTCAGAACGCGCGCGGAAGACTGAGGTAGAGCAGAAACAAACAGGAGGCACGAGCCAGACAGAAAAGAAAAGGTCCCGCGAAGGCGACGCTCCACGAGACCCCGTCTTGATACTAGCACTCTCAAGCTAAGGGTCGGCATCCAGAACCGCAAGTCCGGAGTGATTCGCGGACCGCAGATTTTTTGTCTCCGTGATAGAACAAATGGGATACATGCCTGTAACGCCGTTCCGGCGACCGATGACGGCTGCGCTGATCAAGGCGCAACGCTGCGTGCCTGACCGGACACCCGTAAGCAAATGGGACGCTCTGCGCGAACTGGCCACTGCGCGCAAAGCTTATGGCCTGACCGACCGCACTTTGTCCGTCCTGCAGGCACTGCTGAGCTTCCACAAGAGTGATACCATCGACCGAACCGAACGCCCGCCAATCGTCTTTGCCTCCAACCGGGCCATCTGCGAACGCCTCAACGGAATGCCCTGTTCAACCATGCGGCGGCACCTCGCGCGCCTCGTCGAAGAGGGCCTTCTGATCCGGCGCGACAGTCCAAACGGCAAACGATACTGCCGCCGCTATGGCTCAGAGGCGGAGGCCTTTGGGTTCGATCTCACCCCTCTTGCAGCGCGCCTCGACGAGTTCAGAACAAAGGCGGAAGATGCGAGGGCGGAACGCGACCGTGTTCACCAGCTTCGGCAGACCCTCTCCCTGATGTTGCGCGATCTGGCCGAGTTGGCGGCATTTTCCGACTTTTCGCGAACTAATATCGCAATCCCGACCTCCGTCCACGACCTATCCCAGGAAATCAGGTCTAGCCTTCGACGCAAGCTCACATCCGACACTCTCGAAACGCATGCCGAGGCACTCGGCGCTGTCCTGGCCGACTTACGAAGCCAGCTGGAACTGCCCGATACCGAAAATTCGAGCACCAGCGACGCCAAGAATGAGCAGCACCTACAGAGTTCAGATAAAGACTCTTTAGATATGAAAGGGGCGGTGAATACCTTAGTACCACAACCATCACGCCTCTCGCTCGATCTCGTACTGTCGACCTGCAAGGAAATAGGATCCTACTCCGTCGATCCGATCCAGAATTGGCATCAGCTGGAGTCTTCAGCCGACATGTTGGCACCAATGATCGGGGTATCGCGGCAACAGTGGTCTGAAACAGTCAGCGTCATGGGTAGGTCCGTCGCAGCAGTCGTGCTCGCCGCAATGCTGGAACAACTCGAAGTGATCCGGTCGCCCGCAGCTTATCTACGGACGCTCACAAGGAAGGCCGCTGACGGTAAATTCTCGCCGCTTCCTATGTTAAATGCCCTTACCAATCGGAAATCCACCAGAGTTCACAGCTGTGAACCTCGGAGGCTTGTCGGATGAGATCCGGGAAGGCCGAATGCTCGCTCGGCACCTCGCCAACAGCATCAACGCGCCAACCGCGATTTGATAAAAGGTCAAATATCCGAGCTGATTTTGTTGGCAACGGGTGCTGGAGAAGATTGCAACCGCCGACCCGGCCATTTGATCCACAAGATCGCACAACCATTGATGCTCGCGTCGGCCAAGACACATGGCAATTTCACCAAAGTAGTCTCAATCAGCCGCTCACCGGGCTTGGAGACCTCTGCCGCAATTGTCACTGGTGCGCTCTCTGGCAGGCCCCGATCCCTCAGGCAATCCACGATCTGCGCAGCCTGTCGAACGGCCATGTAAAGGATGGTCGTTGTCCCCGGACCACTGTGGCTCAACCCTCCATCCGACAGCCTGCCGTCACAGCCGGTGCCCGTGGTCAGGATCAGCGTGTCGGAAGATCCGCGCTTCGTCAGGGGCCGCCCCGCCGCCGCTGCCGCCGCGCAGGCTGCGGTGACGCCCGGAACGATTTCGACCTCTATCCCGGCTGCGCGGGCAGCGTCGAGTTCCTCGGCCGCGCGTCCGAAGATTCCAGGATCACCGGATTTCAGGCGGACTACTCGGCGCCCCTTGGCAGCCTCGGCAACGATCACGGCATTGATGCGGTCCTGGGGCCAGGCGTGGGCTCCGACAACCTTGCCGACGAAGACACGTTCGGCGTCGCGTCGGGCCACCTCCAGAACATCCTCGCAGACGAGACGGTCGTAGAAGATCACGTCCGCCTCCTGCAGCCGGGCCACGGCGCGGAGAGTCATGAGGTCGCGTGCGCCCGGTCCCGCCCCGACCAGCGCGATCGAGCCGGTGCGCGGCGCGGCGTGAGCACCGCCTGCATCGAGCGCGCTTTTGACGGCGCGCATGGCGTGGCTTTCCTGCCCACGCGCCCACATCTGGCGTGGCGTCTCGGCGAAGACCCAGCGCCAGAAGGCGCGACGGTTGTCGCGGGGCACGCGCCGGGCGACCTCGCTGCGCAGCCGTCCGGCGAAGTCCGCGAGCCCGCCGAGCGACGGGGGCAAGGTTTCCTCGATCGAGGTCTTGATCTGACGGGCGAGCACGGGTGCGGTTCCCTCGGTGCCGATGGCGACGACGACCGGATCGCGGTCCACGAGCGAGGGCGTGGTGATATCGCAGAGATCCGGCCGATCCACGACATTGACTGGACAGCGCGCGGCGCGGGCAAGCGCGTGAGCAGCTGCGTCATGGGCGGGGCAGCCCGTCGCGACGAAGGCCATGACGGCATCTTCGAAGAGGGCAGGGGTCAGGCGATCCCGATGCCAGGTCGCACGGCCGGAGCCGACGATCGCCGTCAGTTCCGCATCGAACTCGATCCCCGCGAGGACGATCCGCGCATCGGTCTTGAGAATGAGGCGCGCCTTCTGCGCCGCCTGTTCTCCTCCTCCGACGATGACGATGCGCCGGTCGGTGGTACGGATGAACATAGGGAAACTTTTCATCGTCGTCTCCTCGAGGGGGGAGGTTACTGCGCCGCCACCGGGCGGCAGGTACGGGCCAGAAGATCGGCGATCTCGGCGCGGCAGGATCCGCAACTGGTGCCCGCGCCGAGAGCGTTCCCGATCGCCTCGACCGTCAGGGCAGAGCCGGATTCGACCGCCTCCACGATGGTGTTGATGCCCACGGACAAGCATGCGCACAGGATTGGGCCGGGATCTGGCTGATCCGAGGCGCGCCGGGTCGACAGCGCCGCCTGAACAGGCGTCCCCGGCAACGTGGCGAGGTAGTCACGCATTGCCGCCAAGGGTTTTGGAGACAGGAACAAGGCCGCGACCAGGATGCCGTCACGGTGGAACGCCATCCGCTCTGCCCCGGTGGCGGGATCGCTCATGCGCTGCGTCACGAGGTCGCCGCCGCCGAACATCTCTCGGGCGAAGCTTTCAACATTCGCGGGCAGGGCAGTGCCCGCCAGTTCCGCGCGCCAGCCCGTGGCGGTGCGGCTTGAGGCCCAGTAAGCGCAGTCCGGCTTGATCGGGTGGGCGGAGACGGCGAAGCCGTACCAGGCGGCGGTAAAACTCTCCACCGCAACGACAGCGGCCTTACTCTCGGGCTGGCCGGAGAGCGGGTCGCATGCAGCTGGGATTAGGGCGTCAATGCGCGCGGAGGGCGCCGTCTCCGCCGTCCAGTGCATCGGAGCAAAGACGCAGCCGGGCTGGACTGAGTCGGTGATGCGGGCGCGAAGAATGGCCTCCGCATCGCGCGACCGGGCGCGCAGGAGGGCCGCAGGGTGTATCCCGAGGGCGAGCGCGTCTTCAGGATGAATATCGAGATACGGTTCTGCCAGATGGGATGAAAGCCGTGGCGATAACGCAGTACGGGTCATCGTGTGCCACTGGTCGCGGTTGCGTCCGGTGTTGAGACGGAACGGAAATCGCGGGCCGGTTCGAGCCGCGGGCGGGCGCTGGCGGACCGCGATGGCACGGGCACGCCCGTCGAGGTGGAAGTAGTGCCCGTCGCCGAAGAAACGGCCCCCGGCTCCGTCGGCCGTGACGGGCCAGCGGGTCGGCTTCATGCGTGCGTAATCGTCCGCGCTCATGCCCACGAGGCCCGAGATGTCGAAGTCCCGCCCGAAATGTGCCGCCCGTGCCGAGAGACGGGCATATTCGTCGAAGACCTCCGCCGGGTCCCGCCAGCCGAAGGCGTCTGCCCAGCCCATGCGGCTGGCGACATCCGCGAGGATCTTCCAGTCGGGCCGTGCCTCGCCGGGCGGGGGCAGGGCGGCGCGCTGGCGGCTGATCGTGCGGTCGGAATTCGTGACCGTGCCCGATTTCTCGGCCCAGGCCGCGGCAGGCAGCAGCACATCGGCCAGCCGCGCGGTGTCGGTCCGGTCGGTGATGTCGCTGACGACCGTGAAGTCGCAGGCGGCGATGGCGGCGCGGACGGCGTCCGCATCGGGCATGGTCACGGCGGGGTTGGTGTGGATGATCCACAGCGCCTTCAGCCGACCGTCGTCGGCGGCGCGGAACAGATCGACCGCTTTCAGGCCCGGTCGCGAGGGCAGGGGGGCGGGAGCTCGCCAGAACTCCGACACGCAGGCGCGGTGATCCGGGTCCTCCAGGTCGAGATGGCAGGCGAGGATGTTGGCGAGCCCCCCGACCTCGCGCCCCCCCATCGCGTTCGGCTGGCCGGTGACGGAAAAGGGGCCCATGCCCGGTCGCCCGATCCGGCCGGTCGCGAGATGGCAGTTGAGGATCGCGTTGACCTTGTCGGTGCCGCTGGTGGACTGGTTCACACCCTGACTGAAGACGGTGACGACCCGCTCGGTCCCTGCCCACATATCGACGAACCGCGCGATTTCGGAGAGAGGCAGATCCGTGAGGGTGACATCGTCCAGTCGGGCGGCCTGCAACGCATCCGCAAGGCCGGTCACATCGTCCGCGCACGTCAAGCCCCGTGCGTCGAGCTGTGCCAGCAGATGATTGAACAAGGCGACATCCGTGCCCGGTTTTAGCGGCAGGTGCAGGTCCGCCGCGTCGCAGGTCGCCGTACGGCGCGGATCGATGACGACGATGCGGGTTCCGCGCCTGTCGCGCGCGGCCAGAAGCCGCTGGTGCAGCACGGGATGGCACCAAGCGAGGTTGGAGCCGACCAGAACCACCAGGTCGGCCTCGTCGAGATCCTCGTAGATGCCAGGCACCGTATCCGTGCCGAAGGCCCGCTTGTGTCCCGCCACGGTCGAGGCCATGCAGAGCCGGGAGTTGGTGTCGATATTGGCCGAGCCGATGAAGCCCTTCATCAGCTTGTTTGCGACGTAGTAATCCTCGGTCAAAAGCTGACCCGAGACGTAGAAGCCGACGCTATCGGGTCCGTGTTCGCGGATCGCGTCGGAAAACCGGCCCGCGACCAGATCGAGGGCGGTATCCCAGTCGGCGGTCGTGCCGCCGATCCGAGGGGCCAGGAGCCGACCGTCGAGGCCCAGCGTCTCGCCCAGGGCCAGGCCCTTGGAGCACAGACGCCCACGATTGGCCGGGTGATCGGGGTCGCCTGCGACGGACAGGCCCCCACGCCCGTCCGGTCGCAGGCGCACTCCGCATCCCACCCCGCAATAGGGGCAGGTCGAGCGGATTTCCCCATCAGCGCTCATGCCGCGCTGCGTGTCCGCAGCGTGCGCGCATCCAGGAGGATGCGACCGTTCTCGATGCGCACGGGATAAACGTCGATGCGACCTTCGTCGGCGCCCTGCGCAGCGCCGGTGTTGAGGTCGAAGACCCAGTTATGCAGAGGGCAGGTCACCTTCTGGCCGTGCACGATCCCTTCGGCCAGAGGACCACCCTTGTGTGGACAGGTGTTTGATGTAGCGTGAAATTCCGTATCTCCCGTGCGGAAGATGGCCACGCAACCCGCTCTCGTGCGAACCATGCGCGCGCCGCGGACGGGGACGTCCTCGACCGCTCCAATATCCAGCCAACTCATTGCGCGGCCTCCAGCGTGAGATCGGCGAGGGGGGCGTATTTGCGACCGGCCTTGCGCGCCTCCTCCGCCCAGGGATCGCGGCGGTAGATGGATTGCGACAGCTCGAACCGGGCAACGAGTGCAGCCCGCTCCACACGGTCGTCGACCACCCGCTCGCGCGCCCAGTCGAGGCCGACCTTGGCAATCCACTTGTAGATCCGGTCGAGATACCTGGCGTTCTCGCGGTAGAGCTGGACGAAGGCGACGACGACATCCATCGCTTCCTCCTCCGTCGCGACCTCGCACAGGCGTTCGATTTCCTTCAGATCCATGCCCGCGGCCCCGCCGACGCCGATCTGGTAGCCCGAGTCGACACAGACGATGCCGATATCCTTGCAGGTCGCCTCGGCACAGTTTCGCGGGCAGCCAGACACCCCGAGCTTGACCTTGTGCGGGGTCCAGGAGCCCCACAGCGCCTTTTCCAGCCGGATGCCGAGCCCGGTCGAGTCTTGGGTGCCGAAGCGGCAATGATCCGTGCCGACACAAGTCTTCACCGTGCGCAAACCCTTGGAGTAGGCATGGCCCGAAACCAGTCCGGCGGAATTGAGATCGGCCCAGATGGCGGGCAGATCCTCGCCTCTTACTCCAAGAAGGTCGATACGCTGGCCGCCCGTCACCTTGACCGTGGGCACGCCGTACTTGTCCGCCGCATCGGCGATGGCGCGCAATTCGCGGGCATTGGTGATGCCGCCCCACATGCGCGGCACGACGCTGAACGTGCCGTCCTTCTGGATGTTGGCATGCTTGCGCTCGTTCACGAAACGGCTCTGCGGATCGTCGCGATACTCGACCGGCCAGTCCGCCAGCAGGTAGAAGTTCACGGCCGGGCGGCAGACATGGCAGCCGTTCGGCGTGGTCCAGCCGAGTTCCTGCCAGACGGCAGGCTGGGATTTCAGCTCCTTCGCCTTTATGAGCCTGCGCACGTCCTCGTGGCCGAGATCGGTGCAGCCGCAGATCGGCGCGGCTTCGGGCGCGGCATAGGCATCGCCCAGCGTGACCTCCAGGAGCTGTTCCACCAGCCCGGTACAGGTGCCGCAGGACGCGCTGGCCTTGGTCACGGCGCGCACGGCGCCGAGATCGGTCGCGCCGCCGCCGATCGCCTCGACGATCCGGCCCTTGCAGATGCCGTTGCAGCCGCAGATCTCCGCGTCAGGAGGCAAGGCTGCAACGGCTGAGAGAGGGTCCGCCTGGGCCCCCCCCTGAAACGCGGGTCCGAAGATCAAGTTGTCGCGCATGTCGGAGATGTCGGTGCGATCGCGAATGAGACCGAAGAACCAGTTGCCGTCCGCCGTGTCGCCATACATCACCGCGCCGACCAGACGGTCGTCCTCGATGACGAGGCGCTTGTAGATGCCGCGTGCGGGGTCGCGGAAGACGATGTCCTCGCGCCCTTCGCCTTCGGCGAAATCGCCCGCGGAGAAGAGGTCGCAGCCGGTTACCTTTAGCTTGGTCGACAAGGAGCGTTGGACGAAGGCGGCGTCTTCACGCAGCAGAGTCGCCGCCGCGACTCTGGCCTGATCGTAGAGCGGCGCGACGAGCCCGAAGACCGCGCCGTCATGTTCGACGCATTCGCCGACGGCGAGGATGTCGGCGTCGGAGGTGACGAGCTGGTCGTCGACATGGATGCCACGGCCGACGGCAAGACCCGCGGCCTGGGCGAGCTTCACGCTCGGGCGGATGCCCACGGCCATGACCAGAAGGTCGCAGGGCAACTCCTCCCCGTCCTCAAGTTGCAGTGCGCGGACCTTGCCGTCCTCGCCGAGAATGGCCTTGGAGTTCGCCATCAGGCGGATGGTGATCCCCTTCGCCTCCAGCGACGTCTTGAGCAGGTAGCCGGCCGCCGGGTCGAGCTGACGTTCCATCAGGTGGCCCATGAGGTGGACGACGGTGACGTCGGCCCCGCGCGCGGCCATGCCGGCCGCCGCTTCAAGACCCAGCAGGCCGCCGCCGATGACCACGACGCGGTTGCCCGTGCCCATCGCCATCATCCGTTCGGTATCCTCCAGGTCGCGATAGGCGATCACCCCGTCGAGATCGTGACCGGGCAGAGGGATGATGAATGGGTCGGAGCCCGTACCGAAGACCAGCTTGTCGTAGGGCACGTCGCCGTCGGGGGCGCGCACGATCCGGTTGACCCGATCGATGCCCTCGACCCGCTCGCCGAAGCGGCAGGCGATCCCGCGCTCGGCGTACCAAGCCTCGTCATGGGTGACGATCTCGGCATAGGTCTTCTCGCCCGACAGGACGGGGCTGAGCATGATGCGGTTGTAGTTGCCGCGCGGCTCCGCGTTGAAGAGGGTGATGTCGAACGCATCGGGGGCGGCGTCGGTCAGATGCTCCAGCATCCGGCCCGAGGCCATGCCGGCCCCGATGACGACGAGTTTCGTCCGGGTCATGAAGGTACTCCACTGTACTGTTCCGGCCGATCGGCCCGGCGGTGGCGCGGGGATGCGGCCTTGCGATTGTCGGTGAGCCACATCCCCCTCACTCCGCCGCGATGACCGGTGCGGGTTTCGGCCTCGGCTTCGCGCCGTGCTCGAACTCCTCCAGGAAATCGAGCACCTCCTGGCGGTAGGCGTAGTAGTCGGGATGCTCCAGCAACGCCTTGCGGCTGCGGGGGCGGGGCAGGTCGATCTCGGTGATCTTGCCGATGGTGGCCCGCGGGCCGTTGGTCATCATCACCACGCGGTCGGCGAGCAGGATCGCCTCGTCCACGTCATGCGTGACGCAGATCGCCGTGACGCGCGTGCGCGACCAGACCTCCATCAGCACTTCCTGCAATTCCCATCGGGTGAGGCTGTCGAGCATCCCGAAGGGCTCGTCGAGCAGCAGCAGCTTGGGGCTGAGCGCGAAAGCCCGTGCGATGCCCACCCGCTGCTTCATGCCGTTCGAAAGGGATGCGGCCTTCTTGTCCATCGCGTCTGCGAGGCCGACCCGTTCGAGATAGTAATCCACGACATCCTGTCGCTCGGCACGCGAGGCGCGGGGATAGACCTTGTCGACGCCGATGGCGACATTCTCCCGCGCGGTCAGCCAGGGGAAGAGGTTTGGCGACTGGAACACCACGGCGCGTTCGGGATCGGCCCCCAGCACCCCGCGCCCGTCGAGCGCGATCACGCCTTCCGAAATCGAATTCAACCCTGCGGCCATCGTCAGGACTGTGGACTTGCCGCAGCCCGAATGCCCGATCAGCGAGATGAACTCGCCCTTCCTGAGCTTGAGGTTGAAGTCCTCCACCACCGTTAGCGGCCCCTTGGGCGTGGGATAGACCTTGTGCACTTGGGAAAAGTCGACGTAGCGCTCGGTGATGGGAGAGGCGCCCGCGGTAGCGACTGCCTCGGGGACGCCGTGGATAGGCGTGACCTGGGGCAGGCTGCGCGATCCCTCGACCTTCGACTCGACGCCGACATCCATGAGATAGGTCGTGACCTGCGTGCGCAGCGCCTTGAACGTCTCGTCATGGTTCATCGCGGATCGATCGCGGGGCCGGGGGATGGCGACCTTCACGGGCGTGCCCAGCGTGCCGTCGGGATTGAGCGGCACGATCCTGTCGGCGAGCAGGATCGCCTCGTCCACGTCGTTGGTGATGAGCAGGCAGGTCTTTCGGTCCCGCTCCCATATTTCGAGAATCTCGTCCGCGAGGTTGGCGCGGGTCAGGGCATCGAGCGCCGAGAGCGGCTCGTCGAGCAGCAGCATCTCGGGATCCATGGCGAGCGCGCGGGCGACAGAGACGCGCTGGCGCATCCCGCCCGACAGCTCCGCCGGGCGACGGGCGGCGGCGTGGCTGAGACCCACCATCGCGATGTAGTGGTCGGCCTTCGCCTCCCGCTCCGCCTTGCTCAGCGAACCGTGCACCGCATCGACCGCAAGCATGACGTTGCCGCGAACCGTGAGCCAGGGCATCAGCGAGTAGGACTGGAACACCAGGCCCCGCTCGGGCCCCGGTTCGGTGATGGGCGCCCCCCTGAAGGTGACGATGCCGCGATCGGGCTTCTCCAGCCCCGCGACGAGGTTCATCAGCGTCGACTTGCCGGTGCCCGAAAAGCCCAAGATCGCGACGAACTCGCCTTCTGCGACGTCGAGATCGATGTCGTGCAGCACCTCGACCCGGTTCGTGCCCTCGCCGAACCCCTTGGAGACGTTCTTGAAACTCAGGATGCTCATGACGCTCACCGGTTGTTCGAGAAGGTGAAGAGCGACTGGAGCGCGTACATCACCCGGTCGAGCAGGAAGCCGATGATGCCGATGGTCAGCACCGCGACCATGATCTTGGCCAGCGACGAGGAGGAGCCGTTCTGGAATTCATCCCAGACGAATTTGCCCAGGCCGGGGTTCTGGGCCAGCATCTCGGCCGCGATCAGAACCATCCAGCCCACGCCGAGGCTCAACCGCAGCCCGGTGAAGATCAGGGGCAGGGCGGAGGGCAGCACCAGCTTGGCGATCTTGGTGCGGGTATTCATCTTCAGCACCTTCGAGACGCTGACGAGGTCGCGGTCGATGGAGGCGACGCCGAGCGCGGTGTTGATCAGCGTCGGCCACAGCGAGCACAGCGTCACGGTGATCGCCGAGACCAGGAAGGACTTCGCGAACAGCCCGTCATTGGTGGTGTAGACGGCGGAGACCACCATCGTGACGATGGGCAGCCAGGCCAGCGGGCTGACCGGCTTGAAGATCTGGATCAGCGGGTTCAGCGCCGCATTCGCGGTGGCCGAGAGGCCCGCCATGATCCCCAGCGGCACCGCCACCACCGTGGCGATCAGGAAGCCGAAGAACACCGTCTGGATCGAGGTCCAGATCTGGTCGTAGTAGCTGGGCGCGCCGGTATAGGGCACCTCGCGGATCTGGTCGGCGCGGCCCTGTTCGCGCAGGCGCTCGTTGCGGGCCTCGACCTGCGCCTCGAACTGCGCGGCGCGGGCTGCCTTGGCGGCCGCGTCCTCGTGCAGGTTCACAGCTTCTTCCCAGACCGCGCCGGGCCCCGGTATCGCGCCGAGCGAGGTCTGCACCTGCGGCGCGAGTGCCGCCCACATCGCGAGAAAACCGACGATGGCCAGCAAAGGCACGCCCAGCAGGCGCCAGATCTCGCCCATCTGGGCGCGAGGATTGTCACCGGCGGCGGCGCGCGCGATCGGGGTCAGCCAGGCGAGTCCGAGGACCTGGAACCATTTGTCGGCGGCGCCGATCCGGGTGAACAGGCGCGCCCTGCGGGCCTCGCGGGCGGCGTCGATCTCGAACTGGGGATCCGCGGTGCTCATCGCCGATACTCCTTGCATGTCGGGGGAAAACGCAGACGGCGCCGTGGCCGCCGCCTGCCTGATCAGCGGGCCGTCAGCCCTGAACCTCTTCGCCCACAACGCGCTGGTCGCCGTGCAGGCCGATCGGGAGGCTGTCGATATAGGCGTTGGGCTGGCGTCCATCGAAGGGGATGCCGTCGATGATGTCCGCCGCGGGCGTCGGTGCGCGGTAGCCGTCGGTGTCCCACGGGAAGTCCGCCTCGTCGGCCAGCCCGTCCTCGACCAGCGAGCGGGCGGCATCGAGGTAGATGTCAGGTCGATAGACCGAGCGCGCGATCTCGTCGTACCAGCTGTCGGGCTGCGCCTCGGCGATCTGTCCCCAGCGGCGCATCTGCGTCAGATACCAGACCGCATCGGAATAGTACGGATAAGTCGCGTAGTAGCGGAAGAACACGTTGAAGTCGGGAATTTCGCGCACATCGCCCTGCTCGAACTCGAACGTGCCGGTCATGGAGGCGGCGATCACCTCGGCATCCGCGCCGACATATTCGGGACGGCTGAGCATCTCGACCGCCGCTTCGCGGTTCGCGTTGTCGTTCTCGTCGAGCCACATGGCCGCGCGGATCAGCGCGCGGGTGATGGCGAGCGTGGTATTCGGGTTTTCCTCGACGAACTCGGCGGTCAGGCCAAAGACCTTTTCGGGATTGTTCCGCCAGAGCTGGTAGTCGGTGATGACCGGCACGCCGATGCCCATGCGCACGGCCTGTTGGTTCCACGGCTCACCCACCGCGTAGCCCGAGATCGTGCCGGCCTCGAGCGTCGCGGGCATCTGCGGCGGCGGGGTGACGGAGAGGAAGGCGTCCGCGCCGATCTGCCCGGTGATATTCTCGGGGCTGTAGTAGCCGGGGTTCACGCCACCCGCCGCCAGCCAGTAGCGCAACTCGTAATTGTGGGTCGAGACCGGGAAAACCATCCCCATGTTGAACGGCTCGCCGCGCGCGTTGAACTCCTCGATCACCGGGATCAGGGCCTCGGCGCTGATCGGATGCTCGGGCAGGCCGTCTGCGCGGGAGGGGACATGCGGGCGCATCATTTCCCACACTTCGTTGGAAACGGTGATGCCGTTGCCGTTGAGATCCATCGAGAAGGGCGTGACGATATGGGCCTCGGTGCCGTAGCCAATGGTCGCCGCCAGGGGCTGGCCCGCCAGCATATGGGCGCCTTGCAGCTGGCCGTCGATCACACCGTCGAGCAGGACTTTCCAGTTCGCCTGCGCCTCCAGCGTCACGAACAGGCCCTCGTCGAAGAAGTAGCCCTGCTCATAAGCGACGGCGAGCGGCGCCATGTCGGTCAACTTGATGAAACCGAAGGTCAGGATGTCCTGCTCGAGATCGAGCGCCTGCGCCATGATCGGGCCCGACAGGGACGTGGCCGCGGTGAGAGAGAGGAGAAATCGCTTCATGGGTCTGGGTTCCGTCCGTTCACGCCCGCCTAGCAGGCAAAACAAAAAAGCCGCCGACATGCGCCACCGGGTGTGCGGTGACGTGTCGAGCGGCTTCGCTCAGATCTGCCCTGTCTTAGGGCGTGTCTCGGGGAAACGGACGTCCTTGCCCGCTTGCATCCTCAATTAGCCACCGGATCTTCGCAGACGCAACATAAAATGCTCGAAATAGGGCAGATGAAATCGTTTGCCTTCTAAATACGCTGCAAGGCGCCAGTGCTGCCTAATCGTTGAGCAGAGGTTCGAAGGTGGATCCATCGAAAAAGGCATCGCGCGGCAGAATCAGGCTGCCGAACCGGGATGCGACTGCGGTGTCCTGCGCAACTGCGCCCTCGATCTTGACCGAGGCGCCGGGCAGATCCGCAGCGGTGTCCGCCATCGCGTCCCGATAGATGTCGCTGCGAAACCGCGCACGGCCTCGGCGGGCCGCATCGGTTGCATTGAGCCCGACGCGTCCCGCCAGGCGCCGCGCGATCCATTCGCCCTGGCTGCGCCACGGAAAGGTGGCCGCGCCGCGCTGGAACTCGATCAGGGCCGGGACGCTGCGCGTGTCGCCCTCGGGGCGGATCGTCATGCGGCCGCTCATGGCGCGGTCGAGGATTTCTCCGGGTAGGTCAAGCCACTCTCGTCGGGCAAGCAGATCAGCCGCCATGAGCCGTGAGACGGGATCGCCGAGCCACTCATTGGCGCGGACCACCGAACGGACGAGGCGCAGGATGGTGTCGCGATCGCGCTCGATCCGGTCATCGCGCACAGCCAGGATCTTTTCGGGCGCGAAGGCCCAGATCGCGGCACCGGGCAGCAGCAGCTCCCCCACGCCGTTCTCCACGGCCTTGCTGCCCCAGGGCTCGCCGACGCAGAACGCGTCGATCTCGTCGGCCTCGATGGCCTCGGCCATTAACGGCGGGGGGATGGTGCGAAGGGCGAGGTTCTGAGGCGCTGGCAGGCCGAGCGCCGTCAGCCAGTAGAACACCAGTTCCGAATGCATGGAGAAGGGGAAGGGTACACCGATACGCAGCGGCGGCCTCGACGCGGCGATCAGCGCCCGACCAGCGGCCGAGGCATCCGAGAAGTCGAACCCGTGCCCGTCTTCGCGCATGCGATGGGCTATCGACCGGCTGACACCGATCACGGTGCCGTTGATGCTGAGGACGGATACCGCCGAGAGCGCGGCGCCGCTCCCGCCCAGTCCCAGCGCACCTGCCACCGGTACGGGGGCGAGCATGTGGGCGGCATCGACCGTTCCCAGTTCGAGCCAGTCGCGCAGCGCCGACCAGGACGGTGCGGGGACGAGGTCGAACGCGAGTCCTTCCTCGGCGGCGAAGCCCAGCTCCTTCGCCACGATCAGCGGTGCCGCATCGAGAAGGGGCATGTACCCGATGGAGAGAGGCCGAAGGTTCACGACAGCAGCCCCGCCGCCGTCACGATGGCAGCGGCCACATCGGCCATGCGCTTGCCTTGGTCCATCGCCGTCTTGCGCAGGAGGGTATAGGCCTCGTCCTCGTTGATGCCGCGGGCCTGCATGACGAGACCCTTTGCGCGGTCGATGACCTTGCGCTCCTCATAGGCTTTCTTCGTCTCGGCCAGCTCGGTGCGCATCCGCTGGAACACCCGGAACCGGGCGACGGCGGCATCGAGGATCGGCTTGAGCCGCGCGGGCTGCAGGCCATCGACGACATAGGCAGACACGCCCGCCTCGATCGCCGCGCGGGACAGGCCCTCATCCGAGCGATCCACGAACATCGCGACCGGCCTCTCGAGTGGACCGGAGGCGAGGGCCAACTCCTCCAGCGTATCGCGGGAAGGGTCGGAAATGTCGATCAGGACGACATCGGGTGCGATCATGCCGATCTGCCGCGCGAGGCTGGTGCGGTTGGAGATGACGCTGATCTCGAAATCACCCGCTTCGCGCAGCGCGTCGACGATCGTGAGCGCGCGGTCGCGATCTTCCTCGACGACGATGATGGATAGGGGCGGAGTCATGCGAAATGCTAGGCATGTTGCGCCCGCGAGGTAAAGACCGCAATGCAACAGGCCGGTTGTTGTATGCTTCGGGCCCAGCACCTCGCCTCTACCTTCGTTCCTTCATGAAAGAGCTGGTTTGGTGGAGGCAGGCCATCTCAACAGGTCAATTGTAATAATAGTTCAAAGTAATATTTCAAATTATCTACCGCACCAGATGATTCTTGCAATAATCTGTGGGCTGGTATCAAAGCATATGAATTAAATAAATTAAGCATTATTTTTAAAAAATTTTTTGCTATGTCAAGATCGAATTATCGGGCTTCCCCCTGTCGGAATCCGTCATGGGCCAGGCTCTAGGGCGGCACGCCG